>SYEV01000020.1 GCA_005800655.1 Bacteroidota bacterium | reverse complement strand
GTGGTGGTGAAAAAGCCAGGGTCGCACTTACAAAAACCATCATCAGCAAGGCCAACTTTTTAATGTTAGATGAACCTACCAATCACTTGGATATGGTTACCGTTGAATTATTAGCAGAGGCCTTAAACAAATATGATGGCACTATTATTTTAGTTAGTCACGATCGTTATTTTATTTCTAAAACAGCGAATAAGATTTGGGAAATTGAGGACGAAAAAATAATCGAATTTAAAGGGGGCTATCAAGAATGGCTTGAATGGAAGGAAAGAATGGCGAAAGCAAAAGTTGCGTCTTCAGAGCCTGTAAAAAATAATAATACCAAGGAAAATAAAAAGCAATCAAAGTCGGAGCCTGTCGCTAAAGCGGTTGAAACCAATGTAGCTATTGATAAAGATTTACAAAAGCAAATACAAAAATTACAACGCGTCATTGCGCAATTGGAGCATAATATTGAAACTTTGCAGAAGGAGAAATTAGATATAGAGTCACAAATGGCCGATCCAACGATTTATTCTGATACCCAAAAGTTTCATATCGTAGAAAAAAGCTACCAGGATAAAAATGCGTTGATTAGATCCATGAATAAGGAATATGAAATTGCATTTAATGATTTGCTAGTTTTAGAAAGCAAGTAAGTTTTTAAGGATAAACAATAAATGCATACATGGGTTTTGTCCAAGTTGCTTCCTACATTTACGAGGGATCAAATCATGTGTAAAAACTAACGATTCTTCGCGTTTTATAGAAAAATACCTACATTTGGTTATTTAATACCTATAATTACCCCTAATTGATTAAATTTGTAGCTCCATTTGGTTAAACTGCATTTGAATTCTAAATTGTAAATCAATGCTTTAACCTACAATTGATTAGCATATGTCCACAAAAAAAGTGACCAAAATTGCCGTTCTGACTTCAGGCGGCGATGCCCCCGGGATGAACGCAGCTATTAGAGCAGTGGTTAGAACTAGTTTATACCATGGATTAGAAGTATTTGGTGTTGCCAGAGGCTATAATGGAATGATTGAAGACGACATTTTTCCAATGGATTCTAGATCGGTGGCCAACATCATTCAACGTGGCGGAACCATCTTAAAAACGGCAAGGAGTAAGGAATTTTTTGAGGCAGAGGGTCGAAAAATAGCTTACGCTAACTTAAAAAAGAGAAATATTGACGGGATTGTAGTGATAGGTGGAGATGGTAGCTTTAAAGGTGCACAAAAATTCAGTAATGAATTTGATATCCCATGTATTGGACTTCCCGGTACCATAGATAAAGATATTGCTGGTAGTGATTTCACTATTGGATTTGATACAGCAGTTAATACGGCAGTGGAAGCCATTGATAAAATTAGAGATACCGCAGACGCGCATGACCGTTTATTTGTTGTTGAAGTGATGGGGCGAGATGCAGGATATATTGCCCTACATAGTGGTATTGCGACAGGAGCTGAAAATATTTTGATTCCTGAAACCAAAACAGATATGAATGCATTAATTACCGCATTGACTGAAAAGGAAAAGCGGAAAAAATTAGTGAATTTAATCGTAGTTGCCGAAGGTGATGAATTTGGTGGTGGTACACAGGTTGGAAATTTTTTAAAGGAAAAATTACCCAATGCGGATATTCGCGTTTGTATTTTAGGGCATATACAAAGAGGGGGCTCTCCGAGTTGTTTGGATCGATTAATCGCAAGTAGAATGGGTTATCATGCTGTAGAGTGCTTGTTAAATGGCACACACAACGTAATGGTGGGAATTGAAGATAATAAAATGAAGTACACCCCATTAGACAATGCAGTAAAAGCAAAACAAAAAATATCAGAAGAATGGTTGAAAATCGTAAAGGTATTAGCCAGCTAAAACTAAATAAATAACACTTTAATAATTAACACTAACCCCAAATAATAATGAGCCAGCAGCAAGAATTTAAAAACATACATCACAAAACGAAAATAGTTGCAACCGTAGGGCCAGCTTGCGAATCCTATGAGCAATTAAAACATTTAGTGATTGCTGGGGTGAATGTTTTTCGTTTAAATTTTTCGCATGGCAGCCATGAGGACAAAAAGAAAATTATTGATAATATCCGTGGCATAAACAAAGAATTAGGATGCAGCATTGCGATATTAGGTGATTTACAAGGTCCAAAATTAAGAGTAGGTGAAATTGCGGACAACAGACTAGAAGTTAAAGCAGGTGATATTTTAACTTTCACGAATGAAAAATGTATTGGCACACTTGAAAAAATATATGTCTCCTACCCTAACTTGGCGGGTGATGTAGTGGTTGGAAATACCATTATGATTGATGATGGAAAGATTGAGGTCATCGTAAGTAGTGTTGAAAAAAATGGGGATGTAAAAGTTAAAGTAACCTTGGGTGGCATTATATCTTCCAAAAAAGGAATCAACTTACCAGATACAAAAATATCATTACCTGCATTAACTGAAAAGGATTTAGAAGATGCTGATTTTATCATCAAGGAAAAATTAGATTGGGTTGCTTTAAGTTTTGTAAAAAGAGTGGCTGATGTTGAAATGTTGCGAGACATCTTGAACAAGAATAATAGCAAATCAAAAATTATTGCAAAAATTGAAATGCCTGAAGCTTTAACCAATATCAGAGACATTATACATGCAAGTGATGCGATTATGATTGCACGTGGTGACTTAGGTGTAGAGCTTCCTGTTGAAAAAATTCCTTTGATTCAAAAAGAATTGATCCGTAAATGTTTGCATCGTGCGAAGCCTGTGATTGTTGCTACGCAAATGATGGAAAGCATGATTGATAGAGTAAAACCAAATCGTAGTGAAATTACGGATGTCGCTAATGCAGTTATTGAAGGTGCGGATGCGGTGATGCTAAGTGGTGAAACGGCAACTGGTCAATTTCCGATATTGGTGATTGAAACCATGCGAAAAATTATTCATGAGGTTGAATTGAATGGTTATAAATATAATCGTGCGGATGATTTTAAGTCGCAATCACATTCTCCTTCATTTTTGAGTGACGCAGTTTGTTATAATGGTTGTAAACTAGCTGATGATAGTGACGCAAAAGCAATTATCGGTATGACACAAAGTGGCTATACCGCATTTATGTTAAGTAGTTTCCGTCCGAAGGCCCCATTATTCATTTTTACAAAGGAAAAAAGTTTGGTCAACCAACTTAGTTTAAGTTGGGGTGTGAAAACACTTTATTATAACAAAGAAGAAAGTTTAGATAATATTATTAAGGACCAGATTTCAATTTTGAAAAAACAAGGTTATGTTCAAAAGGACGATGTGGTGGTAAATACAGGTAGTACCCCTGTTGAATTACACCTACCTACGAATGTGATAAAAATTAGTAAAGTAGAATAATAAATTGGCCTTCCAACACTTGGGAGGCTTTTTTTATTTAATTTTATAATAATATAATAGCACTGTATGATTGAATCATTTGAAAAAATTCCAGTTAAGATATTCCCAACGGCTAATGATGGGTCTATCATGGTAGCGGCTCAAATTGCAACACTCATTAAAGATAAGCAAGCAAAAAAAGAAAACTGTGTGCTTGGCATGGCTACAGGAAGCACTCCTATTTTATTATACAAGGAACTAGTGCGATTACATAAGGAAGAAGGTTTAAGTTTCAAAAATGTAATCACGATTAACTTAGACGAATACTACCCCATCCACAAAACAGCGTACCAAAGTTATTGGAGCTTCATGCATCGTCATTTATTTAGTCAAGTTGATATCCAACCAGAAAATATTCATATCCCTAATGGCGAATGGGCACAGGATCAAATCAAAGAACTTTGTTCAGGTTACGAACAAATAATAGAAAAATCAGGCGGGATTGACTTGCAAATATTAGGGATTGGTAAAAATGGTCATATTGGATTTAATGAACCAGGTTCAAGTTTCCATTCGAAAACCAGGGTCATACATTTAGACCAGGAAACAAGAATTGCGAACACCTATGAATTTCATGATTTGAATAAAGTGCCAAAACTAGCCATCACGGTGGGTATTAGTAGCATCATGAAAGCCAAAAAAATTGTTTTATTGGCTTGGGGAAGTAAAGCAGATATTGTAGCAAAAGCAGTAGAAGGGAATATCACAGAACAAGTACCTGCAAGTGTTTTACAAAATCATGATGATTGTACTTTTGTGATTGATGAAATAGCTGCAACCAATTTAATCAGACATAAATCACCTTGGCTTACAGGAAGTACTGATTGGACACCTACTTTAATAAAAAAAGCTGTCATTGAACTTGCACTAAAATTAGATAAAACAATTTTAAGTTTAACAGCAAATGATTATACTGAAAATAATTTGGCTGACTTATTGGTTTTAAGAGAATCTGTTTACGATATTAATTTACAGGTATTTTATATGTTGCGGGATACCATTACTGGATGGCCAGGTGGCAAACCCAACGTTGTAATACCAGCGCATCCTGAACGTAGCAATCCTTTTCCTAAAAAAGTTTTAATATTCTCCCCCCACCCTGATGATGATATCATAAGTATGGGTGGAACATTTATGCGATTGCAGGATCAAGGCCATGATGTTCATGTAGGATATCAAACCAGTGGAAATATTGCAGTGACCGATGAATTTGTTACTCGCTTCTTAGACTTCGCTGTTGGTTTTGAAGATTTGTTTGGTATTGACAATAAAAAAAGTCAAGAAATTTTAACCAATGCACGTGCCTATTTAGCAAGTAAAAAATCAGACCATATTGACACTGCTGAAATCAGGGCGATCAAGGGACTAATTCGTCGCTGTGAAGCAAAAGCAACTTGTCGCTATGTTGGCTTAAAAGATGAGAATCACCATTTTTTAGATTTGCCTTTTTACGAGACAGGTGCTATTGAAAAAAAGCCAATGAGTGAATTAGATATTAAAATCACCATGGACTATTTAAATAAATTACAACCCCACCAGATTTATTGTGCTGGCGATTTAGCTGACCCACATGGCACCCATAAAGTTTGTTTAGAGATTATATTTGAAAGCTTACGCCGACTTAAGGCATCAGGCGCAGAATGGATTAAAGATTGCTGGGTTTGGTTGTACAAAGGCGCATGGCAAGAATGGGATATCTCCGATATTGAAATGGCAATGCCAATGAGCCCGGATCAGGTATTAAAAAAGCGTTTTGGCATATTCATTCACCAATCACAAAAGGACAGTGTGCCCTTCCAAGGCTCGGATGCAAGGGAATTTTGGCAAAGGGCAGAAATTCGCAATGCACATACCGCAGATATCTATGCGCGCCTAGGATTGACCAAATATGCTGCTATTGAGGCATTTGTGCGCTGGCATTATTAGAAATTAGTACCGATAATTGACTTTTTCCTTGGGGAATGAGGTATTTCAAATATATTTGTACCCCCTATAACCAGGGAAATGGCTGCGTAGCTCAACTGAATAGAGTACCTCACTACGGATGAGGGGGTTTTAGGTTTGAATCCTAACGCGGTCACAAAGTTACATTCACTTTGTATCAACAACCTGCAAGTCAATGATTTGCAGGTTGTTTTATGTTCAATAAGCATCAACTGAAAACTAATTTATAGGTAAAAGCTGTTCACACAGACTTCACAACTTGGACTTACTTCACATTTTTAAAATTAAAAACAAAAAAATGAGAAAATTAAGCATCGGGTTTCATCCTAATGTAAGTGCCCCTTATTTCAAACAGTTTTATTTAGAGCATAATCATTTTTAATAAGGTTCATTTTCCATTCATAGGGTGTTTTATTTCCTAGTGATTCATGTGGTCTTTTAGTATTATACTCCTCTATCCATTCGTAAGTTAATACCTTTACTTCGTTAAGGTCAAAGAATAGGTAAGCATCTAAAATAGCTTCACGATAGAGTCTATTAAACCTTTCAATGTATCCATTTTGCATAGGCTTGCCTGGTTGGATAAACTGAAGGTTAATTCCTTTAT
>SYEV01000019.1 GCA_005800655.1 Bacteroidota bacterium | reverse complement strand
CATGATTGATACCAATGTAAAAGGTTTACTTTATACTTCAAAAGCGGTATTACCATATTTAATAAAACAACAAGGGCATATCATAAATATTGGAAGTACAGCGGGTAAGGAAGTATATAAGGATGGTAATGTTTATTGCGCATCTAAACATGCAGTGGATGCAATTAGCAAAGCACAAAGAATTGATTTATTGCATTATAAAATTAAAGTTTCGGTGATTCATCCTGGTGCAGTTGAAACCGATTTTTCATTGGTTCGTTTTAAAGGCGATGCAACTAAAGCTGCAGCAGTATATGCTGGCTATGAGCCATTAAAAGCCGAAGATGTCGCTGACACTGCTTGGTATGTAGCCAATGTTCCCAAACACGTTTGTATTAATGATGTGGTGATGACTTGTGTAGCGCAAGCCAACTCCATGCATTTACATAAGGACGCATAATTTTCTAGTAAAATTTTTAGGTAAGCTGTTATTAAAATGGCCGGGGTGAAGCAGAGATTAGAAATGATTATCCAAAGTCAATTTCCGTATTGTCTCCAATGTTTAAGCTTCGGCTCAACCCTTTTACTGACGCGTCACTCCCAATCAATGAATTATCTAAAACTACTTCATCCAAAGAAGTGTATGAACCAATGATGCTATCTCGAACAATAGAACTTTTAATATTGGTATTATTGCCAATAGTAACATGCGGCCCAATGATGGAATTTTCAATCACACAATCTTCCGCAATACTTACAGGTGGTATGATAATGCTATTGGTATATAAGTTTGGGTTTACTGAAATTCCTCCAGATTTTTTTAGCAACACTGCGTTAGTCTCTAACAAAGATTCTTTTTTACCGCAATCGTACCAATGCTTTACTTTAAAGGATTTAAACTGTACCCCTTTTTTAATCATACACTCTAAAGCGTCAGTTAAATTATATTCCCCCTGAGATTTAATATTATCATTAAATAATTGTTGAAAGCATTCAAACAAAATTTCGGATTCTTTGATCTTATACAAACCAACCAAGGCGTTATTACTTTTTGGAATTGCAGGCTTTTCTACAGCATGATCAATAAAGCCATCTTCATTTATTTCAGCAACCCCAAATTGACGGGGATCATCTACTTTTTTTACCCCCAACATGCTTATCGGGCTTTCCATTACTTCCTTAATATCAAACTCACAAATAGTATCACCCAAAGCAATAAACACTTCATCATTATTTACAATGGCCTTGGTTAATTCAATGGCATGCGCCGTTCCTTGACGATCATTTTGATAAACAAAATGGGTGTTTAAGTTCGGATAAGTGGCTTGTACATAATCCTGAATCTTTTCCCCCAAGTAACCAACGATAAAAATAAATTCTTTAATTCCTGCTTCCCTTAATTGATCAACAATAAAGCTAAGTATGGTTTTACCTGCAATCGGAATGAGCGCTTTGGGTTGCGTATAAGTATGTGGGCGTAATTTTGCACCTGCACCTGCCACTGGAATAATCGCCTTCATTGTTTGGGTTTTAGGGGGTGATAAAAGTAGCAAATAACTGTTAGTAATGGCGCAATTTGGGCACCCAAATAGCCAAATACAATAAAACTTGTTGAAAATGTGGATATTAGGACGCTAACTGTTGAAAGAAAGCTTTGCGTAGGGGTTATAATGAATTAATTTTGCAAAATAGCACACTATAAATAAAGAAATATGCAAAGAGATACCCTAGTTTTTGACATCATCAATCAAGAATTACAACGCCAAAGAAGAGGAATAGAATTAATCGCATCTGAAAACTTTACCAGCTTACAAGTTATGCAAGCGATGGGTGGTGTGATGACCAATAAATATGCCGAAGGATATCCTGGTCGTCGTTATTATGGCGGTTGTGAAATTGTAGATAAAACAGAAACTTTAGCTATAGATCGTTTAAAGGAAATATTTGGATTGGAATATGCCAATGTACAACCACATAGTGGTGCACAAGCAAATGCTGCTTTAATGTTAGCAATTTTACAACCAGGTGATGGCATCCTTGGTTTGGACCTAAGTATGGGTGGTCACTTAACACATGGAAGTAGTGTAAACTTTTCAGGTAAAACATACACCCCACATTTTTATGGTGTGGTGAAAGAAACTGGCTTGATTGACTATGATACCTTAGAAAGCCAAGCAAGAACACATAAACCTAAATTAATTATTTGTGGTGCAAGTGCATACAGCCGTGATATTGACTATGCAAGAATCAGAAAAGTAGCAGACGAAGTAGGTGCATTTGTATTAGCTGATATTGCACACCCAGCTGGATTAATAGCAAAAGGATTATTAAGTTCTCCATTTAATCATTGTCATTTTGTAACCTCCACTACCCACAAAACTTTACGTGGCCCTCGTGGTGGTGTAATTATGATGGCGAAAGATGGTGAAAATACTTTAGGCTTAAAAGATATAAAAGGAAATTTAAGATTATGGTCAAACGTCATTGATATGGCGGTATTCCCAGGTACACAAGGTGGACCATTGGAGCATGTGATTGCTGCTAAAGCAATTGCCTTTGGTGAAATTTTATCTGACGAATTCACAGTTTACGCAAAGCAAGTACAAAAAAATGCACAAGCGATGGCTGCAGCATTTGTTGCAAAAGGATATGAAATTATCAGTGGTGGTACTGATAATCATTTAATGTTAATTGACTTACGTAATAAAAATATTAGTGGTAAAAAGGCAGAACAAGTTTTAGGACATGCCGATATTACTGCGAATAAAAATATGGTGCCTTACGATGACAAATCTGCATTTGTAACATCAGGTATCCGTTTTGGTGTTGCCGCAATAACAACACGTGGCATGACTGAAACACATATTCCATTTGTAGTTGAATCTATTGACACCGCTTTAATGAATGCTGATAACGAAACAGTACTAGCAAACACGAAAAAAGAGGTGAATAAGTTCATGGAGCAGTTTGTTTTGTATCCAGAACTAGGATAATAGTTTAACTTTATACTATGATACAAAGAATACAATCCATTTGGTTATTGCTAGCAAGTGCAGCTGCATTTTCAGTATTGCGCTTTCCTTTTTACTATACACCAACGCCATTTGCATTAGAAATTAATGGCAGTGCGCAGTACAACACTTTAATCTCATTGGCATTTAGCGCATGCTTATCATTCATCACCATCTTTTTATATGGCAATCGTATGTTGCAATTAAAAGTGGTACTTGTAAATTTTTTACTGTCTATTTTAATCGGCTATTTTATTTATACGACTGTAGTGGCGAATCCTGGCGGTGGCTTCACCCTTCCATCTATCGCATTATTTATCATCCCAGTATTTCAAATACTAGCAATGATCAAAATTTACCAAGACGATAAGTTGGTGAAAAGCACTGATCGATTGAGGTAGGTTGATCTAAGCCGCCTCTAGCTCCTTCTCTATTGCATTTTGCACCAATTGATTTAGACTAATGCCTTTCATGATTGCAAGCATTGCCGCCTTTTTATGCATTTCTGGTTTTACGCGTACATTAAAAGATCCCTTAAAACTTTTTAACAAAGGCTTCTTGAAATGCTTACAAGACTCAATATATTCATTTACGGCCTCTTTAAACATCTCTTTTATTTCTGTAACTGAAGTACCCTCATACATAATAGTGTCATAAATGCCTTCAATTTTTCCAAATAAGACCTGGTCTTCATCACTATAACTTACTGATCCCTGAAATCCTTTATAGCTTAATGTGTTTTTCATATAATTTCAAATGATTTTAAATCCTCAATAATTATTTTTAAATAAAAGTGTTTTACAATTTTTCCTGTATGCGGTTTATGAATTTTGAATTTATGGTAATTGATTTCATTATAAAATTCAACCCTTGATCCAGAAGTTTTTCCAAGATTACTTTCTTCATATCCTAAACTTCGTAACAATGTTTTCAATTCATCATAAGTGAAATCCTTAGGAACACTTAAGAACCTTTCTAGTAGTTTGTTTTTCTTTGTCATACAAAATTGCAACTATTTTTTAGTTACAACAAAAATAACACAAGAAATTTAAATGTAGCTACTTTATTTTACATAACAGCTTGATTTTGAATAAGTTAAATAAAATCTAGTCTAAGTACTTCCCGGTTTGTGAGGCCTTGCATTTGGATAATCCTTTGGGGATTCCGGCATAAACAACGGTTCCGCCATCCACGCCTGCTTCTGGACCCATATCAATCACCCAGTCCGCCACTTTAATCACATCGGTATTATGTTCCACTACGATGAGTGAATGGCCTTGCTCAATTAAAGCATTAAATGCTTTTAATAATTTATGGATATCATGAAAATGTAAACCTGTGGTTGGTTCATCAAAAATGAATAACATTTTATTGCTTGCTTTTCCTTTGCCTAAAAAGCTGGCTAGTTTTACGCGCTGCGCTTCTCCACCACTTAAGGTACTACTACTTTGTCCCAGCTTCACATAGCCCAATCCTACTTCTTGTAATGGACTTATGGCAAGTACAATATTCTTTTCT
>SYEV01000018.1 GCA_005800655.1 Bacteroidota bacterium | reverse complement strand
TTTTTATAGCTTAAATTTAGGTATAAGAATCAATACCAACAAGTTTGTACGCATTAGTTTATAATTTTCGCCTTGCTATTTTAGCAGTTTTTGTACTAGTTAGTATCACCTCCAATGCACAAAAGACTAGGTTTAGTTTTTCTGAACAAAAAATGGGGTCTCCACTACATATTATTTTTTATGCGCAGGATAGCGTAAAGGCAAATAAACAAGCAAGGGCTTGTTATGAATTAATTGATTCCTTAAATCACATTTTTAGCAATTATGATTCAAGTAGTGAGCTTACTAGCATTAATAATAATGCAGGCATCGCTAAAAATATAGCCTCTCCGCTGATGTGGGAGTTAATTATGCAATCAAAGAAAGCGTACATTAAAAGTAAAGGTGCCTATAATATAGCCATGGGGCCACTTACGCAGTTGTGGAATACAGCAAGACGCTTGAAACAATTTCCAAGCCAAGTACAAATAAAAAATAAATTACTGCTATGTGATTTTAATAAAATACAATTGAATAATGAAGACCATAGTATTTATTTATCAGCCAAAGGAATGCAACTTGATTTTGGCGGCATTGGCAAAGGCTATATTGCACAAAAAGTAGTTGACTATCTAAAAAAAGAAGGTGTCACCGCATCCTTGGTTGATGCTGGTGGAGATATTGTATTTGGAGATGCGCCACCCGATAAAAAAGGATGGATTGTCGGTGTAAATCAACCAGAAAAAACAGACGATCTTTTGCCAGAAAAATTGCAATTGCATAATATGTCAGTAGCAACTTCGGGAGATGTTTATCAATTTTTTGAATATGACGGTAAAAAATATTCTCATATTATTAATCCATTAACTGGATACGGTGTAACATCTCTAAGAAATGTTACAGTTATTGCAAATAATGGCGCAGATGCAGATTGGTTAGCTACTGCTTGTAGTATTTTACCCATCAATGAAGCAAAAAAATTAGCACTCTCATTACATGCAGAACTTTTGATTACAGAAAGTGTCAACAATCAATTAAAACGCAATAATACTAAGGGTTTTGATAAATATTGGGGAATACCGCTCATACAAGAAAAACAATAATATCCCCTGTTTTACAAAATAATTATTAACTTAAATTATTCAAATATTCTACAGTGAAATCAATAACAGCGACACTCCTACTTTTACTTGTTTTTTGCAAGATCGATGGACAAAATAACAACACCAATTTTGTCTCATATCAACAAAAAATAGAAGGGTCAAAATTAGCTTTTAAAATGGTTCCTATTCAAGCAGGTAAATTTATAATTGGCAGTAAAGCAACTGAGAAAAATAGAAAAGCTGACGAAGGACCACAAAAAGAAATTCAGGTTGCTGCTTTTTGGATGAGTGCTTATGAAGTTACTCGTGATGAATTAGATGTGTTTTTAAAAGACGAATCAACAAGTCAAAATATAACTGATGATGCAATTACAAGACCAAGTGCACAATATGTTGATTTAAGTTGGGGCATGGGAAAAGAAGGTGGCTATCCAGCAAATAGTATGTCGCAACGAACTGCGATCATGTATTGCAGATGGTTATATGAAAAGACAAAAGTATTTTATCGACTACCGACGGAAGCGGAATGGGAATATGCATGTAGGGCAGGTACCCAAACCACTTATTATTTTGGAAATGATCCTGCTTTACTTGGCAAATATGCATGGTATGCAAAAAATAGTGAAGACAAATTCCACAAGGTGGGGCTAAAACTACCCAACGCTTGGGGTCTGTATGATATGCTAGGGAATTTAATGGAGTGGACTTTAAACCATTATACCCCAAATGCTTATGTGGATTACAAATCCATAGATATTGTTCCGGTAGCGAATCCCAAAAAATATCCAAAATCAGTGAGGGGTGGTGGTTTTTCAGAAACTGCCATTGAATTAAGATCAGCGAACCGTTTTCATTCTGACCCTGTTTGGAATAAAAGAGATCCGCAAATACCCAAAAGTAAGTGGTGGCTAACGGAAGCTAAAAATATTGGAATTAGATTGGTTAGGCCCCAAGTACAACCCTCCGAACAAGAGATAAATGAATTCTTCAAAACCTACCTTTTTATGGAATAATTTTTTAACTTACAAGTAACAAACGATGCCCCAATCAATGGAGGCATTATTTAAATTTTAAAAATATACAGTATGCACAAGGATTTAAACAATCACCCTTCACGAAGAACTTTTGTGAAAGATACCAGCTTAATTGCAGGAGGGATAATGGCGATGCCAATTTTATCAAAGGCTAACTTTTTTTCAGGCGCTGATGATGTTATCAAAGTAGCTGTTGTTGGTTGCGGTGGCCGTGGTACAGGTGCGGCGATGCAAGCAATTTCAAGCAAACAAAATGTAAAAATTGTTGCATTGGCAGATGCATTTAAAGACAATGTTGATAATTGTCATAAAGCATTAACAAGAGAAATTAATGAAGGTATTGGTGATATTAGTAAAAGATTGGATGTGCCTGAAGAGCGCAGATTCACCGGCTTTGATGCATACCAAAAAGCAATTGCATTAGCAGATGTAGTGATATTAGCAACCCCTCCGGGTTTTAGACCTATCCATTTTGAAGAGGCAATCAAACAAGGCAAGCATGTTTTTATGGAAAAGCCAGTGGCGACTGATCCAGCAGGAGTTCAAAAAGTTTTAGCAACAGCTGCTATTGCAAAACAAAAAAAATTAAACGTGGTTGTTGGTTTACAAAGACATTATCAAAATTCCTATCGCGAACTTTTCAAAAGAAAAGATATGATTGGAGAAATTACATCTGCGCAAGCTTGGTGGAATAATGATGGTGTTTGGACGAGACCTCGTAAAGCAGGCCAAACTGAAATGGAATATCAAATGCGTAATTGGTATTATTTTAACTGGTTATGTGGTGATCATATCAATGAACAACATATACATAATTTAGATGTGATTAACTGGTTTAAAGAAGGATACCCAGTTAAAGCGCAAGGATTTGGCGGCAGACAGGTTCGTAATAGCAAAGAACATGGTGAAATTTTTGATCATCATTTTGTAGAATACCATTATGCTGATGGTTCTATTTTAAATAGCCAATGTAGACATATACCAGGTACCATGAGTAAGGTAGATGAATTACTAGTGGGTACGAAAGGTAAAATACATTGTGGTCAAGCAAAAATTGTTGACCATGGCGGAAAAGTACTTTTCCAATTTGCTAAAAAAGGAGAACCAGATCCATATCAAAACGAGCATGATGAATTATTTGCTGCCATTGCAAAAGGGGAATATAAATATGCGGATGCAGAAAATGGTGCTAAAAGCACCATGACTTCAATCATGGGTCGTATGGCAACATATAGCGGTCAAATGATTGAGTGGGATAAGGCAATTAATTCAGGCATTGATATTCATCCAAAAGTATATGACTTTAATGCAGCACCTCCAGTGTTACCAAATGCAGATGGATTTTATCCAATTGCGGTGCCGGGTGTAACTAAATATTTTTAATCCTATTGTAAATTAGGGTTAAGCAATTCATAAAAAAACCCCATCCCTATTTATCGGGATGGGGTTTTTTTATGCCAACAAGCTTATTAGAATTAAAAGAGTAATAATAACCTATTGTATTTTTTAGCCATTGCGCTAATGAAATCAGTGAGTTTGTATCTATTTAATATATCAGTAGGTAATTCAGCAGCACCTTGAACAAGCCCGACACAAGTGGGCTGACCACAATGGCAATTAAATGTTTGAGAAATTTTCCATTCTGTGGCTGGATAAAAAAAAGTCAATTCATCCCCAATAGCAATATCAGTTAAGCATTCCAATTGCATGGTACTTGTATTAAATAAAACATTCGGCTCACAAGAGTGATTCGTGTATTGTAAATATTCAGGACTTAAGTGTATGTGCTTATCTTCTCCAACTTGAACAGTTAAATAATTCGGTGTGTCTACAATTTTTGAAGAACCAAAATCAATAATGACATCTCCTTTAGAGAAAGCTGTCGTTGCAAATAAACCATTTTGTTCGTTTAATAAATGCTGTTTTACCTCGCAATTAGGATGTGAACTGATTAATTTAAACTGATGTTGATTTGACATTTGTTTCTGAATTATTTTTTTTCTTTAGCGATAGCACGACTGGCTATCCCATTTAATCCATACTTTAATATAAAAGGAATGGTTAATGGAATAAGACGTCCAAAGGTTGGATTATAATAGGTAACCAATAGAGAAATAATAAAAATTGTATGTTGTCAAAGAAAGTGGACGATTTAGTTGTAGAGGGTTTCGTTGTTTAAATGTAGGATTTTTTCTTTTAAAAATAGTTGTTTTCGTCTTTTTAGGGACTGTTGTTTAATGTGTGCTCTTTTCTGGAGTATTTGTT
>SYEV01000017.1 GCA_005800655.1 Bacteroidota bacterium | reverse complement strand
GCAGCAACTTCTGCGTTTATACCTTCAATGTTCAAACCCGCGTCAATACAAGCGTCTAGATGTTCTTCAACAATATTTCTTCCGTATGCATTTTTAGCACCTACTGAACAATAGTAAGGTCCTTGTGGTCCAGGGTATCCTCCTTCAGGGAAACCTAATGGTTTATCAGTAGCTGGATTCCATAAAAAATATTCTTGTTCAAAGCCAAACCAAAAATCATTATCATCATCTTCAATAGTGGCTCTTCCATTAGTAGGGTGCGGTGTACCATCTGAACTTAATACTTCACACATCACTAAGTAAGCGTTTTTGCGTTGTGGATCCTTGCAAATAAAAACAGGTTTTAATAAACAGTCACTTGAACCTCCTGGGGCTTGCTCGGTAGATGATCCATCAAAACACCAAACATCGCAGTCAGCTAATTTGCCACTGAAATCTTTTTCAACTTTTGTCTTACTTCTTAATGACTGTGTTGGCTTGTAACCATCTAGCCAAATGTACTCTAATTTAGAAACTGCCATAGGGTAGGAAATTTAATATTAATAAATAAAATATATGTTTAAAAAGATATTTTTTTTACGAATTTTAGCGAAAATAATTAAGAATATCATAAAAATAAAATTTAAAACTTAAAAATTTTAATTTTTTTCCATAATATATTAACATTAAAATAATTAATAATATTATAAGGCGTGCAAAAGATTGATTATCAATAAATGCATATTCATTGAAGTGGATACACATTTTAGTTGGGTATATGTTGGTAAATCAAGCAAATGCTTAAGGGGTCATTTTGTACCTTCGCGTCATCTTAAAACGAATAATCTCATCCGAATGGAAATTACAGTCAAAACAGCGCAACAACTTAGATTAACGCCTGATGAATTTGAAAGCATCAAACAAAAATTAGGACGTACACCCAACTTTACGGAGTTATGTGCTTTCAGTGGCATGTGGAGCGAGCATTGTAGTTATAAAAATTCCATTAAGTGGTTAAAAACTTTGCCACGTGATGGTGGTAGAATGTTAGTTGCTGCTGGTGAGGAAAATGCGGGATTAATGGATATTGGAAATGATTATGGAGTGGTATTTAAAATTGAAAGTCATAATCACCCAAGTGCGTTGGAACCATTTCAAGGTGCTGCAACAGGTGTAGGTGGAATACAAAGAGATATTTTTACGATGGGTGCACGTCCCATTGCTTCATTAAATAGTTTACGTTTTGGAAAATTGACCGATGCGAAAACAAAAAGATTATTAGCCGGCGTAGTGCACGGTATTGGGCATTATGGAAATTGTTTTGGTGTGCCAACCGTAGGTGGTGAGTTATATTTTGAACAATGTTATCATACCAATCCATTGGTGAATGCAATGAGTGTGGGAATTGTGAAAGCAGGTAAAACTGTTAGTGCTATTGCACTTGGAAAAGGCAATCCTGTATTTTTTGTGGGAAGTGCAACAGGTAAAGATGGTATTGGTGGTGCTAGTTTTGCATCTGCCGAAATTACTGCGGACAGTGTAGAAGAATTACCAGCAGTGCAAGTGGGTGATCCATTTCAAGAAAAAAAATTATTAGAAGCTTGTTTAGAAGTGATTGAAACAGGCGGTGTTGTGGGTATGCAAGATATGGGCGCAGCAGGAATTATTTGTTCCACTGCTGAAATGAGTGCGAAAGGACAAGTAGGTATGCGTATTGATTTGGACAAAGTGCCTACACGTCAACAAAATATGAAAGCTTGGGAATTATTATTAAGTGAAAGCCAAGAGCGTATGTTGATGGTGGTTGAAAAAGGGAAGGAAGCGCAAGTGTTAGCGGTATTTGAAAAATGGGATTTATCATGTAGCAATATTGGTGAAGTGACTGATGATGGTTTACTTAATTTTTATATGCATGGTGAATTAGAAGCCTCGCTTCCTGCCTATGAATTAGTATTAGGTGGTGGTGCGCCAGTGTATACGCGTGAATATTCGGCGCCTGCTTATTTAGCACAAGTCAATGCCTTTGATATGAATACAGTTGCTGATACAACGGATTTAAAAGCGACTGTAAAAGAATTAATACAAATACCCAACATCGCTTCAAAGCGTTGGGTGTATACACAATATGATAGCATGGTGGGTGCTGCGAATACTTCTACCAATGCGCCTAGTGATGCCTCTATCGTAATTGCAAAAGGAACTGGCAAGGCATTAGCCATGACAGTGGATTGTAATAGTAAATATGTATATGCAAATCCTGAACGTGGTGCAATGATTGCAGTAGCTGAGGCTGCACGTAATATTGTATGCTCTGGTGGAGAACCCATTGGCGTAACCAACTGTTTGAATTTTGGTAATCCTTATGATCCTGAAGTGTATTATCAGTTTGTGAAATCGGTAGAAGGGATGGGCGCTGCTTGTCGAAAATTTAATACACCCGTTACTGGTGGTAACGTGAGTTTTTATAATCAAAATCCGGATGGTCCAGTATTCCCAACACCCACCATCGGTATGGTAGGTATTGTGGAGGATATGAAAAATAGAATGACCTTGGATTTCAAAAAAGTAGGGGATGTCATTGTATTATTGGGGGAACAAAGAAATGATATTGGTTCTTCAGAATATGTAAATAAAATCAAAGGTGTTGAATTCTCACACGCCCCTTATTTTGATTTGGATGAAGAATATAATTTACAACAATTAGTTGCGGCCTTAATTAAAGCTGGTCATGTAAAAAGTGCCCACGATATTAGTGAAGGCGGCTTAATTGTTACTTTATTAGAATCCGCATTTACCAATAATAAAGGCTTTGAGGTGAGTGCAGTTGGTACTACATTAAGAACCGATGCGTATTGGATGGGTGAGGCACAAAGTAGGGTGGTAGTTTCCTGTGATGCAGCAACTGTTGCAACTATTGAAGCAGCTGCAGCAAAAGCAGGAATAAAATCAGCAGTTATTGGCAAGGTTACTGAAACTGATATTGCAGTAAATGGAGAAAATTGGGGAAGCATTATCGATTGGAAAAATAATTATGATACTGCGATAGAAAAACAATTAGCTAAATAAATTCAATCCATGTCAAAACAACCCACTTTAGTTGTTACAGGTACAGCTGGATTTATTGGTTCTGTTTTTGTTCAATATTTAAATGAACAAGGGTTTAATCAATTAATATTAGTGGATGACTTTGGCGTGGAAGCAAAAAGAAATAATTGGGAGCAAAAGCAATTTTTAAAAGTTATTGAGCGGCAAGCTTTTTTAGAACAACTTCCAAACTTGGATTTCACAATTGACGCTATTATACATTTAGGCGCAAGAACGGATACCACTGAATTTAATTACGCAGTGCATGCCGAATTGAACGTGAAATATTCAAAAGCACTGTGGAATTATGCATCGGAAAAACAAATTCCATTTATATACGCATCTTCTGCAGCAACTTATGGAAGCGGTGAGCATGGATATACGGATAGTCATGAAATACTAGATCAATTAGTTCCATTGAATCCTTATGGGGTCAGTAAAAATGAATTTGATAAATGGGCAATAGCGCAAGCTAGTCAACCACCTGTTTGGACGGGTTTGAAATTCTTTAATGTGTATGGTCCAAATGAAGGACACAAGGGCCGAATGGCAAGTGTAATTTTTCATGCATTCAATCAAATCAAAGATACAGGATTAGTGAAGCTATTTAAAAGTCACCGACCTGATTTTAAGGATGGGGAACAATTACGTGATTTTGTGTATGTCAAAGATGTGGTAAAAGTGATTGGTTGGATGTTGCATGAAATGTTTGCGCAACAATGGAGTAAAGAAAAAAATGGTTTATATAATTTAGGTACAGGCCAAGCACGTAGTTTTTATGATTTGGCTGCCAATACTTTTATTGCACAAGGGTTACAGCCTAATATTGAATTTATTGATATGCCACTTGATATCAGAGATAAGTACCAATACTTTACCGAAGCCAATATGAATAAGCTTCGCGCAGCCGGATACACTGCACCCTTTTCAAGTTTAGAAGAAGGGGTCGGGGATTATGTTAAAAATTATCTGTTTGCCGGAAAGGGATTTTAATTTTTTCTTTCACACAGAACGTTTTAAAGAAGCCCTTCAAAATAGTTTCATCTAGCCGACTTTGGCTGCGTGCCGCGGAGGCAAATGAAATTCTATTTTGAAGGGCGCATTATTTATTGAAATTATCATTATTTGGATTAATGCGCTTTTAAAAACGCAATTGCTTTAGCATAAGCATCTTCGGTAGCAGCAGCATTAAAACTTGGATTGCTTGGATTCGCAAAACCATGACCTGCTTCATATCTATTTACAGATAAATTTTTACCCGCCTCTTTCATATTCTTTTCAAAATCATTCACTAATGCAGGAGAAGGACTTTGGTCCTTGTTGCCAAAGAACCCAATGATATCACATTGGATGGATTTTAATTTTTCCATATTCGTTTCAGGACGACCATAATACATCACTGATCCTTTTGCTTGTGGTCCAGCAAGAATAGCTGTTTGTAAACTCCACATACCGCCAAAACACCAACCCACACTATAAATGGCAGCCTTACTGCCAGCATATTTAATAGCACCTTGAACTATAGCAGTCATTCTTTCCATATTGGCGCCGCGCATTAATTTCATGGCGCTATCTGGTGTTGCAGCCACTTTACCATCATACATATCTACTGCAATAACATTTACATTGCCAAGGTCGGTATAATATTTATCTGATTCCATTTTAACATTATTATTCAAACCCCACCATTCTTGAATCACAATTAAATATTTATTAGTTTTCTTTTTGGCAGGGATAAAATAAGCATAGGCTTGTTTGCCATCGGCAGCATCAAATGCAATCATTTTTCCTAATAAATTTTCTGGCTGCACCACCAAAGGGTTCGGATGCATTGCTGCAAAAGCAGGGGTGCCTGCCTCCAGTTGATAGGCTTGTTTTGTTTCCATATTGAGGCATTCAATGACTTCTTTTTTATCCATGGACGGATATTGGTTTTTGGACCATTGCCAGCTTAATAAACTAGCTGCAAATACAAGGGCCAAAGTAGCATAAATTAGTTTTTTCATTTTATTTTAGTTGTTTTTAGTAAAGATGTTCACTTTTAAATAACACTTATAAACATTTTTTGTTGGGCGTATAGGATCATTTTTTTCCACCCCTTTTTTGATGTAGGTTTGTATGACCTCTAAGAATTTTTCCAAATAAAGATAGGTCCTAAAAAGTAAATTAACCATTTTGAGACTGGTTTATACGCAATAGTATTTTGCTATTGGGTGTATGCTATTTTCAAAAAAGAAGCAATAATAATATGGCAAAGTATGTATTTGTAACCGGGGGTGTAACGAGTAGTTTGGGTAAGGGCATCATTGCCGCTTCATTGGCTAAATTATTGCAAGCCAGGGGCCTTACTGCAACCATACAAAAGTTTGATCCTTATATCAATGTGGATCCAGGTACATTAAATCCTTATGAGCATGGCGAATGTTATGTAACAGAAGATGGTGCTGAAACCGATTTAGATTTAGGTCATTATGAGCGTTTTTTAAGTAGCCCTACTTCCCAAGCAAATAATGTGACTACAGGTCGTATTTATCAGACAGTAATCAATAAAGAAAGAGCAGGTGAATTTTTAGGAAAAACAGTACAGGTAGTTCCACATATCACAGATGAAATTAAGCGACGCATGTTATTGCTAGGCCAGGATGGAAAATTTGATGTAGTGATCACGGAAATTGGCGGAACGGTGGGTGATATTGAAAGCACGCCTTTCATTGAAACGGTGCGTCAAATTCAATGGGAGTTGCCGGAGGATGATGTCATGGTAGTGCACTTAACTTTAATTCCATATTTAAATGCTGCTAAGGAATTAAAAACAAAACCTACACAACATAGTGTAAGAATGTTGAGTGAAACAGGGGTTCATCCAGATGTGATCGTTTGTAGAACAGAACATCCATTAAATGATGACATTAAAAAGAAAATTGCCTTATTCTGTAACGTTAAAGCAGGCAATGTAATTGAATCATTAGACGCAAGTACTATTTACGAAGTGCCCTTGTTAATGCTAAAAGAAAAGTTGGATTTGATTGTGTTGAAAAAATTAAATATTCAAAACTACAAGGAACCAGATTTAACTAAATGGAATATTTTTTTAGATAAATTAAAACATCCAAAAGCAACGGTAAACATTGGATTAATTGGAAAGTATATCGAACTGCAAGATGCGTATAAGTCCATCCTAGAAAGCTTTATACATGCAGGTGCAATGAATGAAGTGAAAGTAAATGTAGTGAATGTACATAGTGAAAATATCACTGCTGAAAATGCACAAGCACAATTGTCAGGATTAGATGGTTTACTAGTTGCGCCAGGATTTGGTAACAGGGGTATAGAAGGAAAAATTATTGCAGTGCAATATGCGCGTGAAAATAAATTACCCTTCTTTGGCATTTGTTTAGGAATGCAAATGGCCGTGATTGAATTTGCACGTAATATTTTAGGATTAGCAGGTGCGCATTCTGTTGAAATGGATCCGCTTTCAAAATTTCCAGTCATTAATATGATGGAGGAGCAAAAGCGAATCACCATGAAGGGCGGTACCATGCGTTTAGGCGCTTATCCATGTACCATTACAAAAGATACATTGGCCTATAAAATATATGGAACCACTGAAATAAGTGAGCGTCACCGTCATCGTTATGAGTTTAACAATGATTATTTAAAAGCATTTCAAGATGCAGGTATGGTGACCAGTGGAGTGAACCCAGCGACTGGATTAGTTGAAATTGTAGAATTACCCAATCATCCATTTTTTATTGGGGTTCAATACCATCCAGAGTTAAAAAGTACGGTGGAGTATCCAGCACCTTTATTTGTTCATTTTATTGCAGCAGCTAAACTCCAAGCAAAAAAGTAATTGCAAGCTTGTTATATTGCTAACATTTGTTAGCTTTGGGATATGAATAATATTCGTATCCTCACTTCTACGAGTCTGTTTGATGGTCATGATGCATCTATCAATATTATGCGTCGTGTTTTGCAAGAACAGGGCGTTGAAATTATCCATTTTGGACATAATCGATCGGCACTTGAAATTGTAACGGCTGCTATTGAGGAAGATGTACAAGGAATCGCGATTACATCATATCAAGGAGGGCATATTGAATTTTTCACTTACGTAAGAAAGTTACTGAATGATGCAGGGTACAAGCACATAATCATTGTGGGCGGTGGCGGTGGTACCATCTTACCCAAAGAAGCAGCTGCATTAGAAAAGATAGGAATTTCAAAAATATTTTTACCAGCGGATGGTTTACGATTGGGTATTGAAGGAATGATTAAAGAGGTAGTTCGATTTTGTAACTATGAATTAAAAAGTTTTCCAAAAAATAAATTACCCAAATTAAATTTCCCCAAAAAAATTGATCCACGTTATTTAAGTAGGGCCATTACTTTATTGCAAAATGGGCCCATTAAAAAAGGGGTTAAAAAAAGTAAAAAAAACATTCCTATTATAGGACTTACTGGAACAGGCGGTGCAGGTAAATCAACCGTTTGCGATCGCATCGTGCAATATTTTTTATTAGCCAATCCACAAAAAACAATTGCGGTCATTTCAGTGGATCCTACCAAGCGAAAAACAGGCGGTGCTTTATTGGGTGATCGTATTCGTATGAATGCCATTGATCATCCGAATGTATATATGCGTTCTTTAGCCACTAGGTCGGATAAAAATTCTATCGCCAATTCAATGGATGCAGTCATAGAACTTTGTATTGCCGCGGGTTTTGATAGTATTATTATTGAGACCGCAGGCGTGGGTCAGAATGATGCAACGATTGTTGATTTTGTGAGCATCCCCATGTATGTAATGACGCCCGAGTTTGGCGCACCCACCCAATTGGAAAAAATCAACATGATTGATTATGCGAAAATTATTGCCATTAATAAATTTGATCGAACAGGTGGTTTAGATGCAGTAAGAGATGTACGCAAACAATATCGACGTTCACATCATCAGTGGTCTGATGAGATAAGTAGTATGCCAATTTTTGGAACCATTGCTTCGCATTTTAATGATCCTGGTATGCAAGCAATGTATAATTGTTTGGCAGCGGTGGTATTTCAAAATCATCAACTAAAGTGGCAGACCCTTCCGTGGGAGCCGAATTATAATGAAAATGTGGTCAAAGCGCCCACCATTCCAAATAAACGAAATAATTATTTAGGTGAAATTGTGGAAGTGGTTGAAAAAAATAATCATTGGATTGAAGATCAAAAAAATTTGGCATCAAAATGGTATTGTTTTCAGCAGGTGTTAAAAGTAGCTTCATTAAAAGAGGATAAGAAAATTTTAAAAGAGAATACACTTATTGAACAAAAAATTGCGCCTGAGGTAAAGCAACTTATATCGCAATGGCCCGAAAAGGCGGCTAGTTATCAGCAACCTTTTTTAGAAACTGAACTCAAAGGAAAAAAAGTAAAATATGCTTTAAGTTTTGAAACGCAATCGGGAACGGCTATTCAAAAAATTCAATTACCTAAGTATAAGGATTGGGGCGATATTACTGAATGGCATTTGAAGGAAAATCTCCCCGGATATTTTCCATTCACTGCCGGTGTTTTTAAATTGAAACAAACAGCGGAGGATCCCACCAGAATGTTTGCAGGAGAAGGCAGCCCTGAAAGAACCAATAGTCGATTTCATTTTTTAAGTAAGGGGCAAAGTTCTATTCGACTTTCAACCGCCTTTGATAGCGTTACTTTGTATGGCCATGATCCAGAAAAAAGATTGGATGTTTTTGGAAAAATAGGGAATGCGGGTGTGAGTGTGGCTACTATTGATGATGCAAAAAAATTATACAGTGGCATTGATCTAAATAGTGCTAGTACATCGGTGAGTATGACCATCAATGGCCCTGCACCCATACTCATGGCACAATTTTTTAACACCGCGATTGATCAAGCTTGTGAAAAGTATATTACAGCGAATAGGTTATGGCCATCGGTCAATAAAAAAATAAAACAATTTTTTAAAGATGGGGCGCTGCCCGCCTATTCCAATGTAAACAAATCATTAAATTTTAATGAGTGGCATAATGGATTAGGCTTAAAGTTATTGGGGGTATCTGGTGATCAAGTACTGGCACCTGCTATTTATGAAAGCATTAAAAAGGAAGTGCTCCATAATATTAGAGGCACTTTGCAAGCGGATATTTTAAAAGAAGATCAAGCGCAAAATACCTGTATTTTTTCAACCGATTTTGCATTAAGATTAATGGGGGATGTACAAGCTTATTTTGCTGAAAATAAAATCAAACATTTTTATAGTATTTCCATTTCTGGATATCATATTGCTGAAGCAGGCGCCAATCCAATTACACAGCTTGCATTTACTTTGGCCAATGGTTTTACCTATGTTGAATATTTTATGAATCGGGGAATTGCTATTGATGATTTTATTCCCAACCTAAGTTTTTTCTTTAGCAATGGGATGGACCCTGAATATGCGGTTATAGGAAGAGTGGCGCGACGAATTTGGGCCAACGCTATGAAACATAAGTATCATGCAAATGAGCGTTCACAAAAATTAAAATACCATATACAAACCAGCGGCCGAAGTTTGCATGCGCAGGAAATTGATTTTAATGATATCAGAACCACGCTGCAAGCCTTATATGCGATATATGATCAGTGCAATAGTTTACACACCAATGCTTATGATGAAGCGATTACCACACCCACGGAAGAAAGTGTAAGGCGCGCACTAGCAATACAATTAATTATTAATAAAGAATTAGGCACTACTAAGGTTGAAAATTTTCAACAAGGAAGTTTTTTAATTACAGAATTAACGGATTTAGTAGAAGAGGCAGTGATGCGCGAGTTTGAAAGAATAAATAATAGGGGCGGCGTACTGGGTGCTATGGAAAGAATGTATCAGCGTACTAAAATTCAGGAGGAGAGTTTGTTATATGAAACAAAAAAACACGCGGGTGAAATTCCTATTATTGGGGTAAATGCTTTTTTGAATCAGGAACAAAAACACAATGCCGATCAACAACCCATTTTCAGGTCCTCCACAGCTGAACAAAATGGGCAAATACAGCAGGTGGACGCGTTTAAAAAAAGAAATCAATCTGTGGCCGAAATTCATCTTAAAAAGCTCCAAAAAGCTGCTATAAATAATGAAAATATTTTCACGCTATTAATGGAGGCCGTCAAATATTGCAGTTTAGGCCAAATTTCCCATGCCTTATACCAGGTGGGGGGTAAATACAGCCGAAATTTGTAAAAAAACGATACCTTTGGCCCTCGTTAAATACGGTTAAAATTTCGCAAATGAACACAGATAAAAATACGATCATTGGGTTTATATTGTTAGCAGGTTTGTTTTTTACTTATTTCTGGTATACCAACAAGCAGCAAACTGAATTGACTGAGTACAAAAAGCATTTCGATGACTCTGTCATGAAGTTAAAAGCGGAAGCGGCTAAGGCGGCAGCTGCAAAAAATCCAATCATCTCCGATACTGCAAACTTTGGTGGCGTAACTGCTGCTGTAATAGTAGATTCTGTTCAAGAGCAATTCACTGAATTGGAAAACGATTTAGTGAAAGTGAAATTCAGTAATAAAGGGGGACAAGTGGTTGGGGTAACTTTAAAAAAGTATACCAATAATCAAAAGCAATTCGTGCAATTAGGGGATAGTAGTTCCTTGAATTATAATGTTAATATAGGGGACAATAAAACTGCGCAAGTTAATAAAGTTTTATTTCCAACGGTGAATGTATTACCTACAAAAGAGGGTATACAAAAATTGGAGTATGTATGGACAACGCCTAATGGCAAGGTGATACGTCACTTATTTACATTATCGCCAAATAAGTACAATGTAGATTGGTCCATTCAATTACAGGGTGCGTCAAGTTTGTTTACGAACCAACAAGTTAATTTTTTGTGGGATGTTCATTCTTATCAACAAGAAAGTACATCAGTGTATGAGCGTCAAATGTCAAATATTTGTTTTTCTGAAGGCAATGAGTTTGATTATATTTCAAGTAATACTACACATACATTCGAAAAACCAGTGCAATGGATTGTATTGGTGCAGCAATTTTTCGCTACTTCCCTTATATACAAACAAGGCTTTGTTTCAGGTAAGGTAGATTGGCAACGTAAAATAGATAGCAGCAATGGCTTAGCTACCATGCAATCGCAATTGCAAACAAAGTTGACCAGTGATAATGCGAACATTGATTTTTCATTGTATTATGGGCCTAATGATTTTCAAATATTAAAATCACAGGCGCCTGAAATGGAGAAAATAGTAAACTTAGGAAGAGACCTCTATTCCTTTGTGCGCCCAATTAATAAATATATTTTAATGCCTGTATTCGATTTTTTTGCAGGCTTTGTTAAAAACTTTGGTTGGGTTATTTTTTTACTTACCATTTTCATTAGATTAGTTACTTCTCCTCTGACGTATTCAAGTTTTTTGAGTAGTGCTAAAATGAAAGTATTAAAGCCTGAACTTGATGAGATTAAGAAAAAATTGGGGGATGACCAACAAGGTTTTGCGATGGAGCAAATGAAGTTGTTCAGAGAAGCGGGTGTAAACCCATTGGGTGGCTGTATTCCTGCATTGTTACAAATTCCAATCTTCTTTGCGTTATACAGTTTCTTTAATTCAGCTATTTCATTAAGGGGTCAATCTTTTTTATGGAGTCATGATTTATCCAGCTATGATTCAATTTTTACATTGCCATTTACCGTTCCTTTGGGCTTTGGTAATCATATTAGTTTATTTACTTTATTAGCGGTATTTACAAGTTTCTTGATGTCGATTTATAATATGGCAATGACACCTACACAGGATAATCCTGCTTTAAAGTACATGCCCTATATATTCCCGTTCATGTTACTTTTCATTTTTAATGGGTTGCCTTCTGCTTTAACCTGGTATTATACCGTATCAAACGTCATTACTTTATTAATGCAATTAGTGATTCAAAAAGTTATTATTGATCATGATAAAATATTGGCTGAAATTGAAGTCAAAAGAAAAACGCCAAAGAAAAAAAGTAATTGGCAAAGTAAATACGAACAAATGCTAGATGCGCAAAAAAAGGTACAAACCTTAAAAGATAAGACTAAAAAATAATTTTACTTATTAAGAGACCTTCTATAGCAGGGTCTCTTTTTTTATATCAGTAAATGAACTTGAAATATATCCCCCTTATTGTCATTGTTTTATTTATAAACACCCAAACCCACGCGCAAGCAAAAGTGTTAGGAGAGTGTACTATTCAATTTAATATTCAAAAGCAACAAAAAAATGAATGGCTAGAAATCGGTTCTAAAAAAGTTTGGATTAAAGGAAATCAATGTAAAACAACATTAACCACACCGCAGTTGGTACAAACTTTAATTTTTAATATTCAACAGGATAAAGGGATTGTTACAAAGGAAGTTGGTAATAATAAATATTTACAAGAAATAATTTATCCGCCTGCTAACTTGGCCACTTTAATTTCAATGAAGGAAATTGAGACTGATACCATCAATGTGTTGGGTTATCCATGTAAAAAAGTGAAGCTAGAATTGAGTGATGGCGTTGTTTATGAAGTATATTATACAGCTGATTTAATTCCTTCTGTGACTACTTTTGAATTTGCTTTTAAGGAAGTGAAAGGCTTGGTTTTAGGTTACAGTATTGTCAATAAAAATGATCCTATTATTAAATACAGGGCAACCCTATTGGATCTTAGTCCAATCACATTAAATCAATTTCAAATTAATAAATCTGAATTCCAAATACTTGATTAACTAAAGTAAGTCGAACGGAATAAAATTGAAAATTAAAGTAACTGCTAATTGAGGAACTTGTAATGCGGCTTGCGTGTTGATATACTAATCTGAACCGAATTGAAATACTAAGGTTGTATGCGCGCGGGTGCTTTGAATCTTGGTAAGATTACTTTATAACGATAAGGAATTACATAAGAGATATTTCCTTTGTTATATTTTAAATAAGCAGCATGGCTGCTATTGCTTATTGTACTAAGTCCTTTGAATTCTAAACTTGATTTTAAAGTATAAAAGCTCGCTGTTTTTCGTGCCATACTTCCTAAGTTTTTTAATGAATACTTTTCTTCTACTTTTTTTGATTCTAACGTAGTAGTGATTACAGTACTTGCATAGGTGCTACCTGAAATAACTAAACTAGTTATTAAACAAGTCACAAATAATATGTTTTTAAGAATACGCATTCGTCTACGAAGGTAGTATATTTTGAACTTTATAATAAAAAATATTTTTAACGATTAATTGGGGGTATGTGAACAATAAATTATTGATTATTAAGAGGTTGTTTGTATATTTATTTTAAAGGGTAGCTGACGGATTCGGTATAATTAAAATATTGATAATCAACACCTTACTAACCTGTAAATAATCGTATTATGTTTAATCCGCATGAAGAAGAGGAGGAAGCTAGGGATATTCAGGAGTTAATGCATCGTTACCAAAATTTAAAGTTTGGGAGGGCCAATGCCTATATCGAAGAGGATGACTTTGAAAAGATAATTGAGCATTTGGATGAGAAGGATGAAGTGGCAGAAGCTATCGAAGCGGCTAATTTAGCTTTAAACCAATACCCATTTTCTGCATTATTAATGATTAAAAAAGCGGACCTGCTTTTGGCAACCAGAAATTATAAAGAAGCACTTTC
>SYEV01000016.1 GCA_005800655.1 Bacteroidota bacterium | reverse complement strand
CTTTCACATCTCCTGTTAATACTGCCCCTTGGATACCTGCACCAATGGCTACCACTTCATCAGGGTTCACAGAACGGTTAGGTTTTTTACCAAAGAACTTTTCTACTATCTCTTGTATTTTAGGAATTCTTGAAGAACCTCCTACTAATATGACTTCATCAATTTGAGATGTTGCATAACCAGCATCTTTTAATGCAGCTTCACAAGGCTTCAAACATCTTGCAAATAAATTATCTGCTAAAGATTCAAATTTTGCTCTTGATAACTTTAACACTAAATGCTTAGGAACACCATCCACGGCAGTGATATATGGTAAATTGATTTCAGTTTCAGAAGAAGAACTTAATTCAACTTTCGCTTTTTCAGCAGCTTCTTTTAATCTTTGTAAAGCCATTGGATCTTTTCTTAAATCAATTGCTTCTTGTTTTTTAAACTCATCTGCTAAAAAGTCCATGATCACTTTATCAAAATCATCACCCCCTAAGTGTGTATCTCCGTTAGTAGATTTTACTTCAAATACACCATCTCCTAAATCCAAGATAGAAATATCAAAAGTTCCCCCACCTAAATCGAAAACTGCAATTTTTTGTTCTACATTTTTTTTATCCAAGCCATATGCCAAAGCTGCTGCAGTAGGTTCGTTTACAATTCTACGAACATTCAATCCAGTAATCTCGCCCGCTTCTTTGGTAGCTTGACGTTGTGCATCATTAAAATAAGCAGGCACGGTAATTACCGCATCTGTTACTTCAGTGCCTAAATAATCTTCAGCAGTTTTCTTCATTTTTTGTAAAACCATTGCTGAAATTTCTTGTGGTGTATACATACGATCATCGATCGCTACACGCACTGTATCATTTTCACCTTGTACAATTTTGTAACTCCAGTGACTTTTTTCTTCTGTAATTTCATTAAAACGACGACCCATAAAACGCTTCACACTCGAAATAGTATTTTCAGGATTTGTGATGGCTTGACGCTTAGCAGGATCTCCAACTTTACGCTCGCCATTTTTCAAAAACGCTACTACCGACGGTGTGGTTCTACGACCTTCGTCATTGGCGATTACTACTGGTTCGCCACCTTCCATAACCGATACGCAACTATTTGTGGTACCTAAGTCAATTCCTATTATTTTTCCCATAATGCTTGATTTTCAATGTTTAATTACCCTATTATTGGCAATCATTATGCCATTGGCAGTTAGGTGCAAATTTGTCATAAATGGCAGTAAATCAGCCTTAATGCTGCTCTGAAATGGCATATTTTATAAATAAAGGAGCAGAAAAGTCAGTTCTATATCCAAAAATGCGGGAGCTCAGATCATTAGGTATCAGCTTCAACTGACTTGAAAGTGAAGTTTTTTTGGCTGGTATAACTGAAAATGACCACAAAAAAAGTGGTGACAATTTTTGCTAATGTTGGGTACCAATCACAATAATCAACAAATAATTTCAAGAATATATAGTTCAATAGAATGCATCCAAATACCACAAAAAAGTATTTCATCAGCTGTTTCCTTTTAGGCACCGTAGTTTCCTGAAATACCACATACCTACTTAGGTAAAAACCAATAGGAAAAGTGATGCAAAAACTGATGATAAAGGAAGCTATATGGGGGCTGATACTTAAACCTATAAAATGAATAATTTCTTTGTGTAAAATGTAATTATAGGAAACAAAGAATAATAAGATATCAAGAACGGTATTAGCACCGCCACAGGCTGCATACCTGAATGTTTGCAATGGCATTACTTTTTGAAAAACCGGGTAAACCCAATCAATTTAAGTATGATTTGACTAATTATTTCATGCAGTTTTAACATGTATGCACAAAGGTAATCTTAATTAATTACTTTTGCAGCAGGCAACCCTACTTTATGAACTTGATAACTAATTTAAAACAGTCCACTTCCAAATGTATACATACATTATATAATGTAAATATACCAGCAGATCAAGTATTGGTGAATGCAACCAAACCTGAAATTGAAGGTGATTATACCATTGTATTATTTGCATTTGTAAAACAATTAGGAAAAAGTCCAGATGCTTTAGGAAATGAGCTTGGTGCTGCAATGATGGCTGATATGCCAGGCATACTTACCCAATTTAATATTGTCAAAGGCTTTTTAAACTTCACCATCAGTAATGATTATTGGTTTGATTTTATCAACACGACGGATCCAAATCAATTAGTTCCACCTAATGCTAACAAACAAAAAATTATGGTGGAGTACTCCTCCCCTAATACCAATAAACCATTACATTTAGGACATTTAAGAAATAATTTTTTAGGTTGGAGTATTGCTGAAATTTTAAAATTACAAGGACATGAAGTTTTTAAAACTTGTATTGTAAATGACCGAGGTATTCATATTTGCAAAAGCATGATTGCTTGGCAAAAATTTGCAAATGGTGCAACCCCTGCGGACACCCATCAAAAAGGAGATCATTTTGTAGGCGATTACTATGTCAAATACAACGATGCTTACAAAGCAGAAGTGGCTGATTTAGTTGCTGGTGGCATGCAACTAGAAGTTGCAGAAAAACAAGCCCCTATCTTAATAGGCGCGCAGGAAATGTTACTTAAATGGGAACAAGGAGATACGGCAACCATTGACTTATGGAAAAGAATGAATGCATGGGTATATGAAGGATTTGAGGTGACTTACAATAAAATAGGTTCTGATTTTTTAAAAACCTATTATGAAAGCAATACCTACTTATTAGGTAAAGAATTGGTGGAAGCAGGGTTATCGAAAAAAGTATTTTTTCAAAAAGAAGATAGCTCAGTTTGGATTGATTTGACTGCTGACGGTTTAGATGAAAAAATTGTACGTCGTAAAGATGGCACTTCGGTATACATGACACAGGATATTGGACTTGCACAATTAAAACAAAAAGAATTTAATACGGATGCAAGTATCTATGTAGTGGGTGATGAACAAAACTATCATTTTAAAGTATTAAAATTAATTTGTCAAAAGTTACAATTACCCGCTGCAGATGGCATATTTCATTTAAGCTATGGCATGGTGGAACTCCCTACCGGTAAAATGAAAAGTCGCGAGGGCACAGTGGTGGATGCAGATGATTTGGTGGATGAAATGATTAAAATTTCGAAAGAAAAAACGGAAGCCTTGGGTAAAGTGTCTGATTTTACACCAGCACAACTCGAAGAATTATACAATACCATTGGATTAGGCGCACTTAAATTTTTCCTTTTAAGGGTGGATCCTAAAAAGAAAATGATATTTAACCCAGAAGAAAGTATCGACTTTCATGGTTTCACCGGTCCATTTATTCAATACACGCACGCGCGTATCAAGAGCATTTTACGTAAAACGGGTACTACGGTAACACTTACGGCAAATGAATTATTGCCCTTGGAAAAACAATTGGCTATTGAACTATCGCTATTCCCGGCCATCATTAACGAATCTGCTGAAAATTTAGATCCTTCAAAAATTGCGATTTACGCTTTTAATTTAGCAAAATTGTTCAATACCTTCTATACAGAACATTCTATTGCGAATGCGAACTCAGAAACGAAAAAGCAATTGAGAATAAAAATTGGAATTTTAACAGCGGCTACTTTACAAAAAGCGATGGGCTGTTTGGGTATTGCAGTACCAGAACAAATGTAATGCTTACCTTAAAAATGATTTCGATTAAATTTCATTTTAACTTTGCTATAAAGTACAATTACGCTTCGCTATAAAATCAGATTAACTTCGCTTCAACTTTGAATTGTTATACACTTCAGGTGTTTCCTCTTCAAACCCCCACTGCGTTAATAATTCATCCATTTGCTGCTTAGGAAGTGTGGCTTGCTTATAATGTCCCGCGTTCATTTTTTGTCTCATCGCTTCATAAATACTTACTGCACATGCCGCTGATATATTTAAGCTTTGTATAATACCCATTTGTGGAATAATAAAATTACCATCTGCTAAATTTCTAAATTCTTCTGTCACACCTGCATGTTCATTGCCAAAAACCAAGGCAACGGATTCTGTAAAATTAATATCATGCAAACTCACCGCATCGCTTGACAAATGGGTCGTTAATATTTTTGTGAAATTTTTTCTTAACGCTGCAACACATTCTTCCAAATTATCAAATTCATGAATGGTCAACCATTTTAGTGCACTACTACTGCTGCGATATCCCCATTTTTTATGTCTTGGTATTTTAGTAGTAAGCACATACACATCCTGAATACCCACTGCATCACAGGTACGCATTACAGCAGACACATTATGTGGATCCTGTACATTCTCCAATACCACCGTCAAATTGGCTTGTCGCTTGCTTAAAACATTTAATAATTTACTAGTACGTTCTGGTGTCATAAAATTTATTTCAAATAAACTATTTATTTTTTAAACGGCATACGATACTGCACACCCAATCCTGGCCTTACTAATGGTGCAATTTTACCACTACTTTGCGCAAAACTAAAATCAAGCCCTACGCCATTTAGTTCGGTCATTAATAAAGGTCCGTCCATATCCACATAATCTAATTGGGGCAAAAACTGTGCAATTGCAGCAGAGCCAATTACACTCTCATTCATACTACCCATCATTACTTTCAATCCCACACATTTGGCCTCCTTGATCATTCTTAATGCCGGTGTTGGTCCACTACATTTGGTTAACTTAATATTGATACCATGAAAATAATTTGCACAAGTGGCGACATCCTTTTCAAACACACAACTTTCATCTGCAAACAAAGGAAGTACTGAATGCTTTTTTAATTCCGCCATACCTTCCCAATTATCTTTGGCCAAAGGTTGCTCTATTAATTCAACACCTAATTTTGCAAATGCAGGTATTTTAACCAGGGCTTCTTCTACAGTCCAACCCGCATTGGCATCTACGCGCAAAGGTGCAGTAGTATGTTTTCGTAATTCAGTTAACATTTCAATATCGTAATCAGTACCCACTTTCACTTTATATATTGGCCAAGGATGCGCATTCATTTTTTCCACCATCTTTTCAATTGGATCTATTCCTAAAGTATAATCGCAGATGGGTGTCGATGTGGTATTGTCCCAAGTATTATGCCACATTTCATGAAGGGGTTGCTTTTTCATTTGTCCAAACAAATCCCATCCTGCCATATCTAAAGCGCAAACTAAAAATGGATCCTGGGGAAATAAGTGATGTAAGAAATGCCAAAATCTTTCTGGATCAATTAAGGCAAATTTTTCAATAAGTTTTCTTTGCTTTTCTAACTGTTCCATCATCCCTTGCACAGTTACATTATAATATACAATAGCTGGCGCTTCTCCATAGCCTGCCCAATTGCCTAAAGACAATTTAACCATTAAGCTATGCTGATGGGTTTTAGTTCGCCCATTGGAAATGGTGAATGGATACTCAAAAGGTAATTGCTGTTCCCAAAATTCTAATTGCACTAATGTAATTTTTAGCTAAGATACAAAACATTAGCGTCCACTTGATTGGATGGACTTTTTCCATTCCTTGTTAAACTCATCTTGTTTTAATAAGTTTTCAAGGGGGATATGCATTCTGTAGCGCCAATAATGTTTTGGATTTGCAGGCACATTGATTTGCTCCTCTTTTGGATTATTTCTTCGAATGGTTGCATCCACGCCTAAAAAGTCCTGCAACTGAAAAATGGCCCACATGGCGGGTGAATATAAATGTTGTTCTAAAATTGCTTTATTTATCCAAGGTTCACAAAACTCTGGTGCTTGTCCCTTTTGCCCAATTTCATGATTAAAAAATTGTTGGGTTTTATTTTTATCTTCCTCCCACCATCCTCGAATGGTACTAGTATCATGTGAACTTGGGGTAACCACACTTAAATAAGGGGCATCCGTAGGATGAAAAAATGTTTTATTGCTTTCCTTAGGCATCCGCTGTACTTCCAAGCTTAACATTCCTAACTGGCGCATCACATGTGGCACACAATTGGGCACTAAACCTAAATCCTCGCCACAAATCAACATATTTGTTGATTTTTTTAGCATCGGTAATTTATTTAACGCTTCCTTTTCCCATGCTTTATCTTGACGTACAAAAAAATAATTTACATACAAATCACGTAAAGCATTCTTTGATTTTTCATCTAAATTTTGAAAGGACAAAGTCCCCTCCATATTAAATCTAAAATGATAGGCATGTGGTTCATCCCCATTGAACAATACTACATTACTAATTAAATTATATAAACCTTGTTGCATTTTCAAATGCCACTTATCATTGGGTAAAGTTTTGAAAAAAGCTTCCACTGCTCTCTGCGTTTGGAAATTTGGGGAAAGTTCATACTTTCCTTCCTGCAATGCAATAACAAAATGTTGTTTTGCATAATCTTTATCATATCCAAAATAGGTAAACAAAACGGATTCATTAATGAATGGCTTTGTATATCTATCCATATCTGCTGAAATTCCTTTTTTATCTAGCTCCTGCTGCGCAATTGGAATTGCTGGAACAAATCTTCCCATGATGCCCTCAACTTGATTCATAGGAATACTCCAAATTCTAAAAAATCCAAGAATATGATCAATCCTAAAAGCATCAAAATAAAAACTCATTTGCTCAAAGCGTAATTTCCACCAACTATAATCATTGGATGCCATTACTTCCCAATTGTAGGTTGGGAATCCCCAGTTTTGTCCTTTCACTGCAAAATCATCTGGCGGTGCGCCTGCTTGCATGTCCATATGAAATAAATCAGGATGTTGCCATGCATCAGCACCATAACGGTAAACACCAATTGGGATATCTCCTTTTAATACGACCCCATTTTCATGGGCATATTTTGCACTCTCGCTCAATTGTACATGTAAATGATATTGTACAAAATAGAAAAAAGCAATATCATGATATGTCTTGGATTTTGCCCCTGTCAATTGATCAACTTCTTTTTGATCGAATTTTGAATACGTTGGCCAAGAATTAAAATCGACAGTCCCATGCAAATCCCTTAAATAGGAAAATGCACTATAAGAAACCAACCAGTGCTCATTTTGTTTAAAAAATTTTTTAAACCCCGCAGTGGCTAAATCCTTTTTTCCATTCTCCTCATAAATTAATTTTAGCAATTGCCATTTTAATTGCATCACCCCATCATAATCAATCTCAGGCAATACATTCAATGCATCCATTTGTTTTTTAAAGGGGGCAATTAAATTCGTTTGGTCTTTTTTAATCACCTCTTGTAACCTTAAATACATGGGATGTAAAGCAAAAGCAGAAATGGCTGCATAAGGATATGAATCCAACCAAGAATGAGTGGCAGTAGTATCGTTCAGCGGCAAAAGTTGAATTAGTTTTAACCCGATTTTCTTAGACCAATCCACTAAATATTTCAAATCAGAAAACTCTCCAATACCCGCACTTTGATTTGAACGTAATGAAAAAACAGGAATTGCAACGCCTGTTCCTTTCCATTGTGTATTTGATAATTGCGCAAATCCATCATTAACAATTACCAACTGATCTTTTGTGATTGATTTTGGCAAAACCCTATTTGTTCCATCTTCAAAACAAACAAATTCATTTTTCGAAATATCAAAAACGCCATATTTATATTCAAATGGGAATGCTGCCTTCTCTAAATCCATACTCACTTCAAAATAAGGAGCTTCCATAATTTTAGTGAGTAAAATTGGATTTTTTATCTCCCATTTTCCTAATTCCTTGGAAGCCCCAACAATACACAAAGTTTGATTTGTTTCAATTAATGGCGCCTTAACTCTAAAAATATGTGTGGTGTTTTTTTGAATACCATTGGATGGCTTTTGCTTTAATGTAGGTGGTAGCAAAACATTAATAAACGGCTCTGTATAAAAAACATTCTCTATGTAACCTGTATAATTCCAGGCATCCATTAATACCAAACTGCTAGTGGTTACCCTATTGGGGTTAAATACCTTGTCATTTCCCCAATCATATACCCTAGTTCCATCTGGATTTAAAATAAAATAATGGTAGGTGATTTTATCAAATGCTTGATAATCACTAAAATCCAAATGTAACCCCCAATAAGTATCGTTTAAAAATGTGAGTGGAATTGCCTTTTCAATCTGATTATTTCCTAAAAGTGGATGATCTCCATAAACATATATTACCTGCCCATAGGTTGTTTGATATTTTAAATGAAAACTAACCTTCTTTAAAATATAAATATTGTCTAAAGTTATTTTCAAATCCGACTTGTCATATTCCACAGGCTGCATATCAATCTATTTTGCAATTCAATCGTTTGGTCTTAATTTGTATCAAGCGCCATAAAGATAAAAAAATAGTGTGTAAAACGAACACATTAAAGTAAAAACTTGATAGAATTTATATAATCAAGGCCAATAATTGGTATATTGCTTATTATCAAGCGCTTAGGGTAAATAAATGGACAAAATTGTAATATATACAGATGGTTCCTCTAGGGGAAATCCAGGACCTGGGGGGTATGGCGCACTTTTAATGTGGGGGGAAAAAATGAAAGAACTTTCAGGAGCTTATCGTAAAACCACTAATAATCGCATGGAATTATTAGGCGTAATTAAAGCCCTACTTTCAATAAAAAAAAGAGAATTACCCATTCACATTTATACAGATAGCAAATACGTTGTGGAGTCGGTGGAGAAAAAGTGGTTGGACAATTGGATTAAAACCGACTTTAAAGGAGGTAAAAAAAACAAAGATTTGTGGTTACAGTACCATAAAATAGCGGGGGCTTTTACCATTAAATTTCATTGGGTGAAAGGCCATGCCAATAATCCATTAAACAATCGCTGTGATGAATTGGCGACCCAAGCTGCCGATAATGGCCCTTGGGAAATTGATGCTGCATTTGAAGCAGCTCAAGCTTAAATAGGGTTGATTAAAGACAAAGGAAAATCACAAACTACCTTAGTTGGAAAATGTACACTGAATTCGGAGAACTTAGAAAATTAATGTTCCGAATTATACCGTTTTAAATTGTGGTACTAATAAACGGAAGCTGCCAAATAAAACGCCACCGAATACTAATGTACCTGCAACACTATATGGATAAAATGGCAAGCCATCTACCATAGTTTGCACGAGTCCGGTCATATTTAATGCATGATGATATCCACCTCCTGACGCCCAAACTAAAAAGTTGGACACTAAAAAATATACAGTGGGTGCAGCTAAAAAGCCAAGCACAAATTTGGACACTTTATTATTTTGCAATCCAAAACCAAATACGGCAGTACCTGCAATTAAAACATAATTTAATAATTGACCACTATAAAAACCTTCCATTGGTGACAAGTGGTAAATGAACAATACTTGGTATAATAAATCTGAAATAAACATAGATAAGATAGGCAACAAAAATGCATATTGTTTTTGTTTAGAAAACAAAGATCCTCCAAATAATGCAATTGCAATTTGTGGTGCAAAACCATAAGGACGACCTGGCATTACACGATATAAAGCACTTGTTGCAATCATGATCACTAAGGCAATAATTATTTGTTTATTTAACTTCATCGTTGTTGTTTTTCTGTGAGTTTACCCTTCACCAATTAAGATTTAATTGAATTAGGTTTTCAAAAATAAGGATTCAAATTAACATTGCAGAATTTACATTTTCCTCAAATGTGAATAACCTTATGGAACAAATGACTTAAACAATATAGAATCGCTATTCGCAGTCAATACAACCGATTGTCCTGCAGGCAACATAGCCACTTCACCTGCTCTCAATTGGATGTTCTCCAACTGAATATCGCCTTGGGTCGACAACACCATTTCTAACCCACTTGTATTGATTGTGTAAGATTTCCCTTTAAGAAGGGTGATTTTTGTTAAACCAAAATCTGGAACTGGGCATGCATAAGCAGTTTCATATTCATTCAACCCCTCTCCTTTTAAAACATTGGGATAGGTAGGAATGAATTTCACCTGTTGAATGAGCTCATTCACATCTACATGTTTGGTGGTTAATCCTCCCCTTAATACATTATCGCTATTTGCCATCAACTCGATATTCTGTCCTTCTAAATAAGCATGTAATAATCCCGCTCCTTGAAAAACACCTTCGTATTGAGCTACTTGTACAATGTTTAAAATATAGATGGAAAAAATTCCTTTGTCAATATTTTTATCTGGTACTTTACCATTATAATATTTATTCGCCCACCAATGTGGATGTGATTTATCTACTGATCCACATTTTACGGTACTCACTGCATCCATCATTAATGGCTTTAAAATAAAATCCGCATCCTCCGAAGAAAGCTGCATGAAAAAACGATACAGCCCTTCGTAATCTCCCCCTCTGAAATTAGCTTGTAAAGGATTTAAATATAAAAAATCTTTAAGTCTTGCTTCAAGTAATTCAGGTGCTAAAAATCCATGCAATAGCCAAAAATCACTCAAGGCAACCATCACTTCTGGTTTGTGGTTTTTGTCTTTATAATTTCTTGCCATTGCATTCAAATCAATGCCTGCAGCCTCCTCCTTTTCAAAACCAAGGATGGCATTTTGTTTGTTTGGATGTGCTTGAATACTTAGCATATTAGCCACATCTAACACTTTATATAAATAAGGAAGTGTACCAAAATTAGCTAGCGTTTTTTCACCCAATAGCTTTGCCCCATTGTCCGCTAACATTTTATCTAATAAAACAACACCCTGCTCCGTTGTAATTTCGGCAACCGCAGCAGGATGCGCGCCCATCCAATATTCCGCATAAGGTGCATTGCTTGTATTTTCCACTCCCATTAAAGCAGGAATAAACTGGGTACCTCCCCAATCATAATGCCTGTGCTTTCCTTGTAATTTATACGCTTTTTGCATGTAATATATTCCGATATGTTTACGCTTAATACTCGATTGTTATGAATAACAAAGATACTGGGTTTTTGGGCGAAAACATAACCGCACAATACCTAACCCAAAACGGATTTGAAATTTTACATAGAAATTGGCGCTATAAACATCTTGAAATTGATATTATCGCATTTAAAGATGGGATACTCCATATTGTTGAAGTTAAAACCAGAACAGACAACCAATTTGGCTTTCCTGAGCAAGCCATCACTGCAAAAAAAATGCAGTTTTTAAAAAATGCGGCAGCGCATTACCAATTTGAATACCCAGAGTGGAAATATATTCAGTTTGATGTGGCAGCATTATTATTATCCCCATCAAAAGAATGGGATTTGCTTTTTATTACGGATGTTTATTTTTGATTTTTTTTCTCAGTTATAAAATGTTAAATTGTAGTAGCCTTATTCTAGACACCTGAAATTTTATTTTATGAGCAAAATTGAATCAAAAAACGCATTAATAACGGGTGGCGCTTCCGGTATTGGAAAATTAATGGGTTTACAATTATTACAAAAAGGGCTTTCCACTTTAGTCATTTGGGATGTAAATGAAACCTTACTTCAATCAACCGCTCTGGAATTTAAAAAAATGGGATACGAAGTTTTTATCTATTTAGTGGATGTTATGAATACTGCTCAAGTAATAAATATAGCCGCCCAGGTAAAAAAAGAAGTGGGAAAAATTGATATACTAATTAATAATGCCGGTATTGTCGTTGGAAAATATTTCATCGATCACACTCACGATGAAATTGACAAAACCATCGGTATCAACTGTAATGGGCTAATGCATATCACTAAAGAATTTTTAAGTGACATGATGCTTACAAAACAAGGGCATATTGTTAATATTGCTTCTGCTGCGGGCATGGTGAGTAATCCAAAATTGAGTGTATACGTGGCAAGTAAATTTGCAGTGATTGGCTGGAGCGATTCCTTGCGACTTGAAATGGAAAAAGAAAATACAAATGTAAAAATTACAACTGTGACTCCTTTCTTTATTAGTACAGGTATGTTTGAAGGTGTCAAAAGTAATATTGTCCCAATTGTGAAACCCCAAAACGCAGTCGATAAAATAATTAGGGGAATTGAAAAAGATCGGCTTTATGTTCGCATGCCGGGGATTGTAAATTGGGTATATTTTGTCAAAGGCATATTACCTGCGCGATGGTTTGATACCATTGTAGGCAAATGGTTTGGCATGCACGCCACCATGAATGAGTTTAAAGGCCGACAATAAAGGAATAATTATTATAGAAGCGCTTGCATTTTCTCCACCATCTTATAAGTGGCAGGACATAATTCCACATTTTGCTTGTGTACATGCACATAATCCGGCATTTTCTTTTTGGTTAGATGCGGAAATCCAGCGCAATCCGCAGGACGGACTTCATAGATATCACAATTATGCGTTTTCAAATTTAAAAATTGACATGGATTTAATTTATTTAACCAATCCTTATCTTTCTTATCATAATGAAGCCACTTTTCTTTAAACTCCTTTGGTGTTGTATTTAAATGCGCTGAAATTCTTTTTATATCCGTAGGTGTAAATGTAGGTGTCATTGTTTTACAACAATTTGCACAGCTTAAACAATCTACCTCCTGCCAAACCTCTTTATTCATTTTCTCAGCACTCGCTTCCCATGCTTTTGAATTATGCTTACTTGTTTTAGTTAAAAAAGATTTTAATTGTTTACCGTTGTGTCTTACTTTCTGCTTAAATGACCTTAAATTTACTTTCATATAATGTTTAATGTGAAAAGGAATCAGACGCGAAATAAAATCATTATAACTTAACTATCAAATCTATTATATCAGTATCATGCATTGGACTGTCTATAAAAAAGGATTTAAGGCTTTTTTACAACTTGAAAAATCATTAAGTGATCATTCGGTAGATGCATATTTAAGAGATATTGATAAATTATCCGACTATTTAGTATCCATCAACGCCCCTGTTAGTCCTGCGGATGTTACCTTACAACATTTGCAATCATTTATGCAATGTATTGGTGAAATGGAGATGGCCCCCACCTCACAGGCTAGAATAATTTCTGGCATTAAATCTTTTTTTAAATATTGCTTATTGGAACAAATTTGTACCATTAACCCGACCACCTTACTCCCCACCCCAAAAACCAGAAGAAAACTTCCTGATGTATTAAGCTTTGAAGAAATTGAACAAGTAATTGCGCAAATAGATTTGAGTAAACCAGAAGGCGGTCGCAATAAAGCAATTTTAGAAACCATGTATAGTTCAGGATTAAGGGTAACAGAAGCGATCAATTTAAAAATATCCTGCCTATACCTAGATGTTGGCTTTATAAGAGTCATTGGCAAAGGAGATAAAGAAAGATTAGTCCCAATTGGTTCTGATGCTATTAAATTCATTAAACTATATAAGGATACCATTCGCGTGCATCAAACACCTGCTAAGGACAACAAGGATATCTTATTTTTAAACAACCGCGGCAAAGGGCTGAGTCGGGTCATGATTTTTTATATCATCAAAGACTTAATTAGAAAAGCGGGCATTACCAAGTCCATTTCACCGCATAGTTTTCGGCACTCATTTGCCACCCATTTGGTGGAAGGTGGTGCCGATTTAAGGGCAGTTCAGGAAATGCTGGGCCATGAAAGCATCACCACTACTGAAATATATACCCATTTAAACAGGGAATTCTTGAGAGATACCCTAGATCGATTCCATCCAGCATTTCAAAAAAATAACCTATAATTCCCTAAAAATATCTAGGTTTGTTGTCTAAAATTATAACAATGAAAAAAATACTTTTTATTATTGGGACTTTTATGAGTTTGGTTGCAGGTGCTCAAGTTAAAATGCCCGCTGCTAGCCCAACACAAACATTAATTCAGGATTTTGGTTTAGGTAAAATTGAAATTGTATATTCAAGACCAAGTTTAAAAGGACGCGCTGTTTTTGGTAATGGAACTTTACTTGCTCCTTTTGGGCAAGTTTGGCGTACTGGTGCAAATGGTGCAACAAAAGTAACTTTTTCTGATGCGGTAACAATTGGTGGTAAAGTATTACCAGCGGGTGCCTATGGTTTATTTACCATCCCAGGTGAGAATGAGTGGACCATCATCTTCAACACAAATTCAAAAGGTTGGGGAAGCTTTGAATACAAAGAAGCAGAAGATGTGGTAAGATTAACAGTTAAGCCTGAATTCACAAGCAACACCACAGAAACATTTTCAATTGGTGTTGGAAACATCACGCCCGAAACGGCTACGATTGGTTTGAAATGGGGCAAAGTCCTAGTTAATATACCTGTATCTACAGATATTAAATCAACCATTCGCAAACAAGTTGAAGCAACACTTGCAGCTTCAACTGTAAATTCAAATGCTTATTCAGCTGCTGCTAATTTTTATTTCGAAATGGATAAAGATTACGCAAAAGCTTTAGCAAATGTGAATAAGGCAATTGAAACAAATGCAAAAGCATATTGGTTGTTTTTATTAAAAGGTAAAGCGCAAAAAGCATTGGGTGATAAGGCAGGTGCTAAAGAAAGTGCAACTACTTGTATTAAATTAGCGACCGATGCAAAAAATGACGACTATATTCGTTCTGCGAATGAAGTATTGGCAGGTTTATAATCCAATATTTTGAACTATATTAAATGAGCCTCCTAACGGAGGCTCATTTTTTTTAACTATTTTTGTAAAACACAAGCGGAGGTGGCGAAATTGGTAGACGCACTACCTTGAGGTGGTAGCGCTCATAAACCGGGCGTGGGAGTTCGAGTCTCCTCTTCCGCACAAAGCCTATTCAACAAAGTTGAATAGGCTTTTGTATGCGAGAGCAGGTCGCAAGCTTGCTTGCGTAACTGCGATGGCATACAAAAGCAAAAAATCACGTGAAACGTTATTTTTTAAAAGGCTTTGAGTACGCACCCACTCGGAGTCAAGCGAACGAAGTGAGCTAATCTCCGAGGCGAACAAAGCAAATGAAATTTGGCTTTGAGTACCCCACGAGTTTTCCTTATTTGTTTCCTTCTTTTTTTGCATCTTTGTAACAGTAAAATATCACCTATGTCAAATTACACCGTTTCCTGCCCCAAATGCTACCATAGCTTTGAGCCTACTGATGCTATCCGTGAGGAGGTGGAAAAAGAATTAAGGGGTAAAATGACCGATTGGCAAAAAAAGAAAGAAGAAGAAACCAATCAACTTTTGGCTGATCAAAAATTGAAAATTGAAAACGAATTATCCGAACAATTAAAAAAAAGCTTAGCAGAACAATATGAACACAAATTAAAGCTTGCACAGGAAGGACAGGAAAACATGGGAAAGCAAGTAAAGGAATTTCAAGAAAAGGAATTGGCTTTTTTAAAAGAAGTGCAAGCCATGCAAACCAAGGAAGCAGAACTTGAAATTGAACTACAAAGAAAATTAAATACGGAAAGAGAAAGCTTAAAGGCACAAATTCAAAAAGAAGAGGCGGAACGCTTATCATTAAAAGACCAAGAACACACACTTAAAGTAAAAGAACTTGAAAAGAAATTAGAGGACCAACAAAAGCTAGCAGATGAAATGCGCCGCAAAGCAGAACAAGGTAGTATGCAAATGCAAGGTGAAGTGCAAGAATTATTATTAGAAGAATTATTAAAATCAAGTTTCCCCTTTGACCAGATTTCAGAAGTTGGCAAAGGAGTTCGTGGCGCTGATTGTATTCAAACCGTTAGAAATAATTTAGGACAGGAGGCAGGAAAAATAATTTATGAAAGCAAAAGAACTACTGTATTTTCACAAGAATGGATTGAAAAGCTAAAAGCGGACATGCGAAGCCAAGGCGCCGATATCGCAGTGATTGTAACGCAAACCTTTCCAAAAGACATGGATCGTTTCGGTGAAAAAGATGGTGTATATATCTGCTCCTTCCAGGAAGTAAAAAGTGTTGCCCTTCTATTAAGAAACGCCATTTTAAAAATATATGATACCAAAAAAAACCAGGTGAACAAGGGTGATAAAATGAGCTTATTGTATGACTATCTTACTGGTAATGAATTTGGCGAACAATGGAAAGCCGTGGGTGAAGGATTTAGACAAATGAGACAAAGCATACAAAGAGAACGTGATGCGATGGAAAAGCTTTGGAAGTCCCGTGAAAAACAATTAGAAAAAGTTTTATTAAACGCAATGCATATCAAAGGATCTATAGAAGGTATTGCAGGCGCTGATGCGATTAATCTGAATTTACTAGATGACGAGGAACAAGTTTCATTAGAGGAATAATTACAACACTAATTACTTTGCATAGCAAGTAACTGAAACATAGTCATCTCCATAATGATAATCTAGGTTTACTTCTTTATTTGCTTCTTTGTGTAATACAAAAGCGGACATACGCCCCTGCTTATTTGTAGTTAAAGTAGGAATATAAAAATCACTACTAAAATCAATACCCAATTGTTCATGTTGCTTGTACATGGCTTCTTTGGCTGCCCAAAAAAATGCAAGTTGCTGTAAGGTTGCTTCTTCGGTCAACCCCACCAATAAATCTTTTTCTTTGTCATTCAAAAATTTGTGCGCCACTTTCAATATCCTTGGATGAATTATTTCAATATCAATTCCTATTGGACGATTGTCGCAAACGGCACAGGCAGCATATCCTTTACAATGTGAAAATGAAAAATGAAACGGAACCCCTTTCAAATAAGGTTTTCCATTATCTGCGAGTATCAAATCAGCCAAATCAATTTCGGGCATCATTAATTTGAACAGCAATCGCACCGCCAAATGCTGGATGCGCCTTTCTTCATTTTGTATTGGAATGGGTAGTTGCATGCCTTCCTCAAAAAACGAAAGCGGCTCCCGTATTGCCCAAATGGCTAAATGGGTAGTGTCGTTGATATTTTGTTGATAAAAGAAAGGCATAAAAAAAAGCTTTGAGTTAGATTGCACCGCGGTTCATACCGCTAAATTAAACATAAATACACAAAGATGATTTTATCTGATAAGCGCATTTTAGAAGAGATTGAAAAAGGAACTATAAAAATAACACCTTACGATAGAAAAGATTTAGGCAGCAATAGCTATGACGTGCATTTAGGAAAGTGGTTGGCTACTTATGACAATAATGTTTTGGACGCAAAAGCGCACAATACCATTACCTATTTTGAAATTCCAGATGAAGGTTATGTGTTAGAGCCTAGTGGATTTTATTTAGGTGTGACCTTGGAATACACCGAGACGCACGCACATGTTCCATTTTTAGAAGGCAAATCATCTACCGGCCGATTAGGCATTGATATTCATGCCACCGCAGGAAAAGGTGATGTTGGATTTTGTGGGAACTGGACCCTTGAAATTTCAGTAAAGCAACCTGTGAAAATATACAAAGGCATGCCTATAGGACAACTTATTTATTTCCCAGTGGATGGTGAAATTGAAGTGAGCTATAATCAAAAAGCAAATGCCAAATATAGCGGCCAACCAGACAAGCCTATTGAAAGTATGATGTGGAAGAATAAGTTTTAATATTGCTTTTTTTGATAGGCCAACGCCCATAATAATACATCATTATAACTATTGATGCCACTCGCCTGCTTGTTCCAAATTAAAAATTGATCGTACAATTTTTCAGAACCTGGAATACGTTGATTTTGTCTGGCTAAAAAGAATGACCTAATTGTTTTACGATCGGACAACACCTTAGGTGATAAAAGTGCTTTATTCCTTTTTACGACTGCTTCCCATTTTTTAAAGTCCCCCGATTTAGCAATCATAAATAATTGCGCGTCCTGACTGTACGTTAATAATTGTAGCTGCATGGCATATTCAAATATTGGATCCTTTGAATTCGAAGCCAATACAAATGCGATAAAGTTGGCTTCCGTTTCAGAGGCATATCCTAATTGATGGGCTATTTCATGACTGATTGTAAATGGCAGCGTTAAAATCGGCAAATCATTCCTAATGATGGCCTCACCAGTCAATGGATGATAAAAAGCAAGGTACCCAACATAATCTCCTAATTTGGGCAATTGCGCCCATTTAATATTGGGGTGTGCATAGCTTAAAAATGGGTATTGTTGTGAGATGGTCCCATAATGCTTAATTGTCTGCTTTATCAAGCTGTCCACTTTCACCGCCATTAATTGGGAATCTGAAATAATCGATCTTGTTTTATTGAGTTGGTTAATAAAAGACAAGCTTATGGAATCCATTTCTCGCACTGAGTAGCTTTTGGGAACTTGAAGATTAAATTCCCTTGCTGGGCTAGATTGTTGATAATTCAAACCCCAGATAAGCTCAAAAATCACAAATAGCACACTCACTTTTTTACTTATTAAGTACCCCGTATTTGAAGTAAAAATGGGTGATTTAAATTGATTTTTTAATTTATGTAAGATTATTATAATATTGTAAATCAATAATATAAGTAAAATTAAATACAAATACTCTCCAATGGCAAAAGGGATGGCTCCAGTGATCATCCGTAACCCCATGGCCCCCCATTTAAATAAGAACTTAGTGTAGGCCATTTGTACAAATTCAGGGAAAAGAGTACAAATAACTAGCACTATAGTCGATATTTGCCATATCCATTTTACACCCCATTTGACTATTTGATTACCACTTTTCAATTTGGAACTTATTATGCGGTAAAATTAGGATAAACTTTGTCTTTTGGTTGGTTTTTACTAACTTTGCCACCCTTATAAGTACGGTTATGAACCAAAACAGGGCTTACGAAATAGCATTTGTGGGTTTAATACCCGGTTTACACGAGTTAGAATACCGTATTGAGGACAAGTTCTTTACTAGTTTCGGACCGCAGGATTTCGAGAATTGTAACACATTGGTGAAACTCAAATTAGAGAAGAACCAAGGTTTTATGCAACTGCATTTTGATGTTGATGGCAAGGTGGAAACCATATGCGATCGTTGTGGCAATCCCCTAACGGTGCAATTATGGGACGAGTTTAATCTAATTGTAAAATTAGTAGACGACCCCGACACCATGAACAGCAATGAAGAGGATCCGGACATATTTTATATTGATCGACATGAAAGTCATTTTTCAGTAGCCGCTTGGATATTTGAATTTATCAATTTAAGTATTCCCCTACAAAAAATTTGTAAGGAAACTGAAAAAGGAGAATCCACTTGCAACAAGGAAGTACTTGATCAGTTGCAAAAGTTTAGATCAAACCCAAATGAAATTCCAAACAATAAAATTTGGAAAGATTTAGATAAGTTCAAAGACTTGGGGGAATAAAATAGGAATAAAAAAGTAAAGAGAAACAAAAGTAACAAAGAAAGTAGAAAAGAAAAATAAATATAAACTAATTAAAACATAAGAGATGCCTAATCCTAAACGCAGACACTCACAACAAAGAAGTGCTAAAAGAAGAACTCACTACGTAGCACAAGAAGTTACCTTAAGCAAAGATGGCACAACTGGTGAAATCCATGTTCGTCATCGCGCACATGTTCAAGAAGGTAAATTATACTACAAGGGTAAATTAGTATCTGAAAAAGCGCCACTAAAAGCGTAATTCAAATAAAAATTTAATGAATATCGGTATTGATATGATGGGTGGTGATTTTGCACCACTAAAAGCCGTAAAAGGCGTAAAACAATATCTAAACAATTCTGATAACAACATATTTTGCATTGGTGACGAAACACAACTGAAACAATTATTTCAGGAAGATGGTTTTTCGTCACCATTTTTGCATTTGGTACATGCCCCTGAAGTAATTGGGTATCATGAACATCCCACAAAGGCTTTAAAAGAAAAACCCAATTCCTCCATCGCTATTGGATTTAAATTATTGGCTTCCGGTGAAATAGATGCATTCTTAAGCGCGGGTAATACCGGAGCCATGTTGGTCGGTGCTATGTTTAGTATTAAGCCGATCATTGGTGTTTTAAGGCCCACTATTGCCACCTTACTTCCTAAACTTGATGGACATACAGGTATATTAGTGGATGTAGGTTTAAACGCAGATTGTAAACCTGAACAATTAAATCAATTTGGTATTTTAGGCAATTTGTATGCGAAGCATATTTTAAATATTTCCGATCCATCGGTTGCATTATTAAACATGGGCGAAGAGGAAGGTAAAGGAAATGCATTAGCGCAAGCCACCTACCCTTTGTTGAAAGAAAATACTGCCATTCGATTTATTGGCAATGTGGAAGGCCGAGATATTTTTAATGATAAAGCCGATGTAATTGTTTGTGATGGATTTACAGGTAATGTCATTCTAAAAACTGCCGAAGCCATGTATGATGCTGCAAAGCATCAAAATTTGGAAAACGATTCCTTCTTTGGACGTTTTCATTTTGAAAACTATGGAGGCACGCCTGTTTTGGGTGTGAACAAGCCTGTCATTATTGGACATGGCATTAGTAATGCAAAAGCCTTTTCCAACATGATTGCACTTGGAGAGAAATTAGTGGTAACAAAATTCTGTGATATTATCACTTTGAATTTTGCGAATCTCTAGTAATTACTAACATCTCTTAGTTTCTCTAATTTTACGCTAATTTTACGATATCATCATTGATTTAAAATCCTATGTGGTTAAATAATATATTAGAGACCATTGGCAAGACTCCTTTAATTCGTTTAAATAAAATAACCGAATCTATCCCTGCGACCATACTTGCCAAAGTAGATTATTTTAATCCTGGAAACTCCATAAAAGATAGGATGGCTTTAAAGATGGTTGAAGTGGCAGAAGCAGATGGAAGATTAAAACCTGGGGGCACCATCATCGAATGCACCAGTGGTAATACCGGAATGGGATTGGCGTTAGCTGCAATAGTTAAAGGATACAAATGCATATTCACCACTACGGATAAGCAGAGTAAAGAAAAAATAGATATTTTAAGAGCCATGGGTGCCGAATTATTTGTTTGCCCGACCAATGTGGAACCTACTGATCCCAAAAGTTATTATTCCGTTGCAAGAAAATTAGCTGAAGAAATACCAAATTCATTTTTTGTAAACCAATATGATAATTTAGCAAATCGATTGGCACACTATGAAAGTACAGGTCCTGAAATTTGGGAACAAACGGAAGGAAAAATTACCCACTTAGTTTGTACTGCTGGAACCGGTGGTACTATTACAGGTACTGCAAAATTTTTAAAAGAAAAAAATCCGAACATTCAAATTTGGGCAATTGATCCAGTGGGATCTCTATTAACACATTATTTTAATACAGGCGAAATTGATCATAGTAAAGTAGCCCCTTATATTGCAGAAGGATTTGGAGAAGATTTTATACCTGAAAATTATGACATGTCCGTCATCAATCATTTTGAACAAGTAACGGATAAGGACGGTGCCTTGATGACGCGACGATTAGCCAAAGAAGAAGGACTTTTTTGTGGCTATAGTGCGGGAAGTTGCTTACAAGGTTTACTACAATTAAAAGATACACTTAAGCCAACCGATATTGTTGTATGTATTTTTCACGATCATGGCAGTAGGTATGTGGGCAAAGTATATAATGACGAATGGATGAAAATTAAGGGCTTTTTATAACCATATTACTGCTAAAGGATTTCACTGCAATTGGAAAATTCAAACAACAATTCCCCTTATTTTTAAAGAATCTTAGCTCATCCACTCCCTATTAGATTAACCTTTGTTTGGACAAGAATTTGTATATTTGCCACTCAATATGTAAACTATGAGTAAGTACCCTTCGGGCGTTTTATTTGGCAAAGAATTAGAAGCATTATACAACGATGCCAAAACCAACAATTTTGCAATTCCAGCAGTAAACACAACAGGCACAGACACCATTAATGCAGCTATCGAAACAGCCGCAAAGGTGAACTCTCCTATTATCATACAATTCTCAAACGGAGGTGCACAATTTATCGCTGGAAAAGGCATGCCAAACGATAATTTACAAGCCAATATTCAAGGTGCGATTGCAGGTGCTTTGCATGTGCATCAAGTAGCTAAATTTTATAATGTACCTGTCGTATTGCATACGGATCACGCATCAAAAAAATGGCTTCCATGGATTAGTGCATTAATTGATACAGGGGAACAATACAATAAAGAAAAAGGACAACCTTTATTTAGTTCACACATGTTGGATTTATCCGAAGAGTCTTTGGAAGAAAACATTCAAACATCTGCTACCTTCTTTAAAAGAATGGCACCATTAGGTATGAGTATTGAAATTGAATTAGGGGTAACTGGTGGTGAAGAAGATGGCGTTGATAATAGCGGTGTTGAAAATGACAAATTATATACACAACCTGAACACGTCGCATACGCATATACTGAATTAAGTAAAATCAGCAACATGTTTACTGTTGCAGCAGCTTTTGGCAATGTCCACGGTGTTTATAGTCCAGGCAATGTTGAATTAAGACCAGATATTTTAAACAATAGTCAGGTATATATTCAAAACCATTTAAAGACGGAAGCAAAACCTGTTTACTTTGTTTTCCATGGCGGTTCTGGTTCTCCTCAAAATCAAATTAGAGAAGCCATTGGATATGGTGCTATTAAGATGAATTTAGATACCGATTTGCAATGGGCTTTCTGGGAAGGTATTTTGAAATATTATATTAAGAATGAAGCCTACTTACAAACCCAATTAGGAAATCCTGATGGGTCAGACAAACCCAATAAAAAGTTTTACGATCCTAGAGTATGGTTGAGAAAAGGGGAAGAATCCTTTATTTCAAGACTAGAAATTGCTTTTAATGACTTAAACTGCATTAACCGTAACGCTTAAACAAAATTTTAACACAGCCATACTAACCAAAATTAGGTGGCTGTTTATTTTTTTATAACTTCATAATAACGAAACCGATTGCATAAACATAGCAGCTATTATAGCCCGTGTATATTATCTTAAATCGATGCCAATGAAAAACAGAGAAGAAGATATTGAAGTAAACCTAACTGGGGAGGAAACGATTGGCAATGATGCTAGTAAATCCAGATGGTTTAAAAGAATAAGAAAAGGGATTACTACTTCCACAGCCGATAAAAAAGAAACGCCTGAGGGATTGTGGACAAAATGCCCATCCTGTAATCATATTTGTACAAGCTCCGAATTAAAGGAAAATTTATTTATTTGTACCAAGTGTAACTTTCATCACCGCATTGGTAGCGATGAATATTTTGATATTTTATTTAACGACGCAGTATTCACTGAATTGTTTGATAATATCAAAAGTAAAGATGCTTTGAATTTTACTGATTTAAAGAATTACCAAAAAAGACTAGATGAAATTCATGCAAAAACAGACTTAAAGGATTCCATGCGTGTTGCCGTTGGAAAAGTAAACGACGAATCAATGGTGGTCGCTTGTATGGACTTTGAATTTATTGGTGGTTCCTTAGGCAGTGTGATGGGTGAAAAATTTAGTCGTGCAGTGGATTATTGTATACAACACCAACATCCTTTTTTAGTGATCAGCAAAAGTGGGGGCGCTCGTATGATGGAAAGTGCATTTAGTTTAATGCAATTAGCAAAAACAAGTGGTAAATTATCCCAATTAAGTGATGCAAAACTACCATTCATCTCATTATTAACCGACCCTACCTTTGGAGGAATTTCAGCAAGCTTTGGCATGTTGGGCGATATTAATATTGCGGAACCTGGCGCTTTAATTGGTTTTGCAGGCCCTAGGGTCATTAAGGAAACCAT
>SYEV01000015.1 GCA_005800655.1 Bacteroidota bacterium | reverse complement strand
GATTGATCCTTCAGACAGAGCTTGGTCAGGAGGTATTTATGATGAAGCGCGTCGTGGATGGATGTATCAGACTGAAATGAATCCAGCTGCCAAAAATGCGTTTAAAAAGAATGATTGGAATAAATACCGCATTGAAGCTATTGGTTCTGTAATAAGAACTTGGGTAAATGATGTGCCTGTATCCTATTTGGTAGATGATTTAACAATGAAAGGTATTATCGCTTTACAAGTACATTCGGTTAAAGATAGAGATGGTGGCGCACAAATTGCATGGAAAAATATTCGCATTCAAACAGGAAAGGATATGAAGCCGCGTCCATTGGATAACACTACACCAGTGGCTAACTATACATTAAACACCTTATCTCCACAAGAAGTGGCGCAAGGTTTTTCCTTATTATTTAATGGTAAAAATTTAGAAGGTTGGAAAATGGTAGGAGAGGATGCGCCTCCAGCATCAGGTTGGGTAGTCAATGATGGTATATTAAGTATAATGAAAAGTGATACTGCTTCAAAAGTGAAACATGGTGATTTGTTAACATCGAATACTTTTACTAGCTATGAATTAAATTTTGATTTTAAATTAAGCGAAGGTGCAAATTCGGGGGTTAAATATTTTGTAACTACGCCGTATAAAACACAAAGATCAGGTTTGGGATTAGAGTATCAAATATTAGATAATGAAAAACATCCAGATGCAAAATTAGGCATCAATGGAAATAGAACTTTAAGTAGTTTATATGATATTATTACTGCCAAAAAATTAGATCCAAGATTTCAGCAAAAAATTGGTTTGTGGAATCAAGGAAAAATTATAGTTCATTCAAATAATGTGGTTGAACATTGGTTGAATGGATTTAAGGTTTTAGAATATACAAAAGATGGCCCTGCTTATTTGGAAGCGATCGCTAAAAGTAAGTTTGCTAAAAATCCTGATTTTGCAAAAGTAAAAGTATCACCAATTTTATTACAAGATCATGGTGATGACGTTTCTTATAAGAATATTAAAATTAGAAAAATAGATTAAATATATTTTTATGAATAATTCTCGAAGATCTTTTATAAAAAATTCATCCGCTACACTAGCGGGCTTAGGATTAATGGAATTTTTCCCTTCCGACATCTATGCTAAAATGAGAAATAAAGTAGGGGCGAATGATAAAATCAATATTGGATTAATTGGTTTAAAAAATCAAGGCTTTAATAATGTTCGCGCCTTTTTAAAAATTAAAGATGTAAATCTGTTAGCCATTTGTGATATTGATGACGAACAAATCAATAAACGCAAAGATGATTTAGCAAAATTGGGTGCTAATAATTTGCTTGTTTATAAAGATTATAGAAAATTATTAGAAAATAAAGATATAGATGCGGTATTAATTGCAACACCAGATCATTGGCATTGTTTGCAACTAACGGATGCATTATCTGCTGGGAAGCATGTGTATTGTGAAAAGCCTATTGCGAACTCAATTTTGGAAGCGCGTGCCATGGTGCATGCTACGCAAAAATCTGGTAAAGTAGTTCAAGTGAATCAATGGCAGCGAAGCGAAAAACATTTTCAGGATGCGGTCGCTTATGTTCAATCTGGTAAATTAGGAAAAATTGTCAACACCAAATGTTGGATGTATCGGGGTACCGATCCTCTAACACCAGTGCCGGATAGTCCTGTACCAGCAGGTGTTGATTATGCGATGTGGTTGGGCCCTGCTCAAACGCGCCCTTTTAATTTAAGACGTTTTCATTATGACTTTAGGTGGTTTTGGGATTATGGGGGTGGATTAATGACCGATTGGGGCGTACATTTAATTGATATTGTGCTTTGGGGAATGAATGTAACAGAGCCCAAATCTGTTTCCGCTGTAGGAGGTAAAAGAATTCTAGTGAATGATGTTAGAGAAACCCCAGATTATATCAATGTAACATATGATTTTGGACATTTCTCCAACACTTGGGAGCATTATATGGGTACTGGAAGTGGTGAGTATGGACGTGGGCATGGTATCGCATTTATTGGTGAGAATGGAACCTTAGTGGTCAACAGAGGTGGTTGGGAAGTAATACCAGATAAAACAAAAATAGAAGCAGTGCCTTTAATTAAAAAATCAAATATTGGCATGGATTATCATGCACAAAATTTTATTGATATAATTAAATCTGGTAAGCTAGATCAACTAGCTTGTCCCATTGAAGTTGGATCTAATGTAGCGTTAAGTGCACATATGGGTAATTTATCCTTAAGAGTGGGTGATCGAATTCATTGGGATGCAATCAATTCTAAATTTGACAATTCAATGGCAAATAAATTAATAAAACCAACTTATCATAACGGGTATAAATTTCCAAAATTCTAAATTGCTTTTCAACAAACAACTAATTTTATGCTATCAAATTCTATCTATAATTGTCTTCGAAATTCAAGACAATTTATTGGTTTGCTGCTCGTCACCTTTTTTTTAACAATGGGTACGCTTGCGCAAACAATTCCTTTGCCTGAACATCCAAGGCCCGATTTTGAACGTTCCAATTGGATCAATTTAAATGGACAATGGGATTTCGAATTTGATAGTTTAAATAAAGGAGTCGCGAATCAATGGCATAAAGGAGCTGCGAAATTTTCAAAAAAAATACAAGTACCATTTCCATGGGGATCTCCGTTGTCAGGGGTGAAAAATGAAGCAGATTTTGCCTGGTATAAAAAAACAATTACTGTGCCAGCGAGCTGGGGTAAGCAAAGAGTATTTATTACTATTGGTGCATCTGATTTTGAAACTACAGTTTGGTTCAATGGAGTGATGGTGGGTAAACATGAAGGTGGGTATACGCCGTTCTCATTTGAATTAACAGAGCAGGTTAAATTTAACACCCCTCAGCAATTGGTGATTAAGGTAGATGATAAACGCAGAGATTATGCTTTATATGGTAAACAAGGTTATGGGGATGCAAGAGGTATTTGGCAAACTGTTTATTTAGAAGGCAGGGAACAAAATTTTATTGAGTCAGTGCATTTCACGCCCAATATTGATGATAAGACAGTTAGGGTAGCATATATTTTATCAGATGAAGCTGCAAATGATGGGGAGTTAATATTGAATATTAAAAGTCCCGAATCAGTTATAGTGGCAAAAAATAAAATAGCAAAAAATACAAAATCAGGTAGCTTTTTAGTGGATATACCAAATCCAAGGTTGTGGAATTTACAAGATCCTTTTTTATATGAAACCAGTGTGCAATTAAATCAGGACATCGTAAAAACCTACTTTGGAATGCGTAAAATTTCGGTAGTTAATTTACCCAATACTGACATTCCTTATATCGCATTGAATAATGAGCCCATTTATTTACAATTAACTTTAGATCAATCCTATCATCCTGAAGGGTTTTATACTTTTCCCACAGATGCTTTCATGAAAAATGAGATACAACTTTGTAAGGATCTTGGATTAAATGGTATTCGTACACATATTAAAGTGGATGTGCCTCGTAAATTATATTGGGCTGATAAACTAGGTTTATTAGTGATGTCGGATTTGCCTAATGCTTGGGGTGAACCAAATGCAGAAGCGCAAGCCGCATCTGAATATACTTTAAGAGAAATGATTAAAAGGGATTACAATCACCCTGCCATATTTTCCTGGATTACATTTAACGAAACCTGGGGTTTAAAAACCAAACAAGTAGAAACAAACAAAAATGGGAAAGCTGTTACTAAATATTTGCCGAGCACGCAAAATTGGGTTGCCTCCATGTATTATTTGACAAAATCATTAGACCCGACAAGATTAGTGGAGGATAATTCCATTTGTTGCGGCGCTGGACATACAGAAACAGATATTAATTCATGGCATGAATATTTGCCAGGTAATGAATGGGAAAATCATTTAAGTACAATTGTAAAAAATACATTCGAGGGAAGTACCTACCATTTTGAAAAAGGATTTAAACAAGGTGGCCAACCAAATATCAATTCAGAATGTGGCAATGTATGGGGTTATGATGGAAGTACAGGTGATGTGGATTGGAGTTGGGATTATCATAGAATGATCAATACTTTCCGTAAATACCCAAAAGTAGCTGGATGGTTATATACCGAACATCATGACGTAATTAATGAGTGGAATGGATACTGGCGCTTTGATCGTACTATGAAATACACAGGGTTATCTGATATTGCAAAAGGGATGACGGATAAAGATTTTCATTCAGAATTTTACTTGTCAACAGGTAACGAAATAAGTAAAACTTTAAAAGGCAATGAAGTGTTAAACATGCCTTTGTTTATATCAGTGATGTCTGGAAAGAAAATAGAAGGGGGACAGTTGTTTATTGAATTCGATGTTGAATTTATGGATAAGACAGGTGTGACAACGCCATATTACATCAATACCATGAAGTTTGATTATCAGCCATGGATGCAAAAGCAATTACCTTCTTTTGAATTTAAAGTGCCTGCATTTGCTGGATTGGGTATGATTAAATTTAAATTAAAAGATGCATCAGGAAATGTTTTGCATACCAACTTCATGCACTTTGTAGTTAAGAGTGATTTGAATAAGGATAAAACTACTATTTTGGAAGTGGCACCTTCAAAATTCACGAAAGCGACTTGGTCTCAAATGCAATGGAATGTATTGGATGGACTAAAGGTAAATGGTGCAGGTAAAGGATTTTTTGAATACAATATTCCATTTTCAAATGAACTTTCTTTAGGCAATGTACAAGAAGCGTATATTTTATTTGAAGCATCTGCAAAGCAATTGTTTGATAAAGACAAAGGAGAAGCTTTTAATAAAAATCAGGACTATATGTTGGGTGCAAAAGTTTCACCGCATAAAAATCCAAATTCTTATCCAATGACTGATGAAACTTTATTTCCATCAACTATTGATGTTTTTGTAAATGGATATAAATCCAAAACTGTTACTTTATCTGATGATCCAGCTGATCACAGAGGTGTATTATCTTGGAACAGCCAGCCACAGGATCGTAAATTAAGAGAAGCTGGATCCTATGGTTATTTAGTGAAGTTGCCTTTATCAAGTGCGGAATTAAAAGCTGCAAAGGCACAAGGTTTTGTCACTTTAAAAATTCAAACACAAGGAGAAGGTGGTATGGCAATTTATGGTGCAGATTTTGGACGTTATCCAGTGAATCCAAGTGTGGTCATTATAAATAAAAAGTAATTGTATAAATTTTTTAAGGAGTAGTTCTAAAGCGTTAGTGAATAAAATAAAGATTAATAAAAAGAGATGAATAAAATGTTGCAAATGAAATGTAGAATCATTGTTTTGTTTCTTTTAGTTCCAATGTTGCATTGGGCACAAACCACATTTAAACCTGAGGAATTAGTGAACCCATTAATGGGAACGGATTCAAAATATTCATTTTCCAATGGAAATACTTATCCCGCAATCACTATGCCTTGGGGTATGAATTGTTGGACACCTCAAACGGGCACCAATGGATATGGTTGGCAGTATGTATATGCTGCTGATAAAATCAGAGGGTTCAAACAAACACACCAGCCTTCTCCTTGGATGGGAGACTATGGACAATTTTCAATTATGCCGATGACGCGAAAGCTCGAATTTAATGAAGAAAAAAGAGCCAGTTGGTTTTCACATAAAGCTGAAATTTCAAATCCCTATTATTATAGTGTTTATTTAGCTGATTATGATATTGTTACTGAAATTGCCCCAACAGAGCGAAGTGCTATATTCCAATTTACTTTTCCTAAATCGGATAGTTCATTTAGTTTAGTTGACGCATTTGATCGCGGATCTTATATCAAAATTATCCCTGGTGAAAATAAAATTATTGGTTATACCACTCGAAACAGAGGAGGCGTGCCTGCTAACTTTAGAAATTATTTCATTATTGAATCTAATAAGCCATTTAATTTAACTTACACAGCGAGTGATTCTATTGTGAAGTCAAATAGTTTGGAGGTTACAAGTGCACATGCGCAAGCAGCTATTGGATTTAGTACAGAAAAAGGTGAGGTGGTGCATTTAAGAGTAGCCTCTTCTTTTATTTCCTATGAACAAGCGGAACTTAATTTACACAGAGAAATAGGTAAGCAAACTTTGCCACAAATAAAAAGCAAAGCAAAACAAGCATGGCACCAGGAATTAAGTAAGGTGGTTGTAGAAGGCGGAACACCTGATCAAATAAAAACATTTTATTCTTGTTTGTATCGCATGCTGCAATTTCCGCGCAAGTTTTACGAGTTTGATGCAAATCAAAAAATGGTTCATTACAGTCCATTCAATGGCAAAGTGGAAGATGGGATTTTGTTTACGGATACTGGATTCTGGGATACTTTTCGTAGTCTTTTTCCTTTCTTAACATTAATGTATCCTGAAATGGATCGTCAAATGATGCAAGGGATGGTGAATACCTATAAGGAAAGTGGCTGGCTGCCTGAGTGGGCGACCCCTGGACATAGAGCTACCATGATTGGTAGTAATTCAGCTTCGGTAATTACTGATGCTTACACGAAAGGGATAAGAGGGTTTGATATCAATACTTTATATGAGGCTTTAATGAAAAATACAGAACAGCAAGGCCCACTCAATACATTAGGTCGTAACGGGGTAAAAGAATACAATACATTGGGCTATGTGCCCGTTGATAAATATGGAGGAAGTGCTGCAAAAACTTTGGAGTATGCGTATGCTGACTTTTGTTTACGCAATTTATCTACCTTATTAAAAAAACCAGAAGATCAAATTAAAAAATTTGAACAACGTGCGTTGAATTATAAAAATATTTTTGACCCCAAACATAATTTGATGCGTGGGAGAAATACGGATGGAAGTTTTCAAAATAATTTCAACCCATTAAAATGGGGTGGTGAATTTGTCGAAGGAAATGCTTGGCATTATAGTTGGAGTGTGTTTCAGGATTTCAAGGGCTTGTCTAATTTAATGGGAGGAAATAAGGTCATGGAATCCATGTTGGATAGTGTATTTGATCAACCACCCGTGTTTGATGGGTCTGCATACAAAGGGGGTGTTATTCATGAAATGACCGAAATGCAAGTGATGAATATGGGCCAATATGCACATGGTAATCAACCTATCCAGCACTTGATTTATATTTATAATTATTGTGGGGCTCCTTGGAAAACTCAGTTCCATGTGAGAGATGCTATGAATAAATTATATCGCCCAACACCAGATGGTTATTGTGGGGATGAAGATAACGGACAAACAAGTGCTTGGTATGTTTTTAGCGCCATGGGATTTTATTCAGTTTGTCCTGGATCACAAGAATATGTAATTGGTTCGCCCTTGTTCAAAAAAATCACTTTGAATTTAGATAATGGCAAAAAGTTAAGCATTGAAGCGCCTGCCAACAGTGATCGAAATGTTTACATTCAATCAGCTAGCTTGCGCGGAAAGCCTTTTAATAATAATTATATCACCCATGATGAATTACTAAAGGGAGGCAAGCTGATTTTTAACATGGGGGTGAAGCCGAACTTTAAAAGGGGGATATTACCTGTGAATTTTCCTTATTCAATTACCCAATAAAAAGAGTAAATTACAAAAGCATTTCTAATAACACAATTTCAAAAAAAATAATGATATGAAACAGTCATCAAAAAACAATATCAACCGACGTTCATTTGTAGGTCAATCAACCAAGGCTGCAGCAGCTTTTATGTTCGTTCCTCGATTTGTATTGGGCGGTAAAAATGTACATGGTGTTCCCTATACTGCACCAAGTGATATGATTACATTAGGTTTTATAGGCGCAGGTAAACAAGCAAAGAGTTTAGCTGGGTCTTTTATAAATACCGGTGAAGCGCGCATAGTTGCATTAAGTGAAGTGTATCCTGGTAAAGCGGAAGCAACCATGGATAAAATAAAAGCAACCTATTTAAAAAATCCAACATTGGGGGTGTATTCAGATATACCCGTGTATACTGATTTTAGGGAATTATTAGAACGTAAAGATGTGGATGCGGTTGTTATTTCAACACCTGATCATTGGCATGCGGCAATGGCAGTTAGATCCGCTGCGGCGGGTAAAGATATCTATTGTGAAAAACCACTTTCATTAACAGTGAAAGAAGGAAGAGCAATGGTGCAAGCAACACGTAAATATGATCGTGTGTTCCAAACAGGAAGCATGCAACGTTCTTGGAATGAATTTAGACAAGCAGCAGAGTTAGTTCGGACTGGAACTATTGGTGAAATAAAGCAAATTAAAGTGAATGTAGGACCAGCGCCAGTTGCATACGATTTACCTGCAGAACCAATGCCTCAAGGTTTGGATTGGAGCAAATGGTTAGGACCGAATGAATTTGCCAACTTTAATGCAGAATTATCGCCACCCATCACCAAAGATGTATTTCCAAATTGGAGAAAGTATAGAGAATTTGGTGGCGGCGGCGTTACAGATTGGGGGGCACATATGTATGATATTGTACAATGGGCATTGGATATGGATCATTCAGGCCCGGTAGAAGTTATTGCGCCTGATGGAAAAGAGAATATTTATTTAACGTATCGTTATGCTAATGGAATTACAATGACGCATGAAAAGTGGGAGTGGAATAATGCAATTCACTTTTTTGGTACCGAAGGAGAAATAAAAGTACAAAGAGGTAAGCTTGAAACAAGTCCTGTCAGTTTGAAGGACAAAATTTTCACGGATACGGATAAGCGTGTTTACAATAGTACGAATCACTATAAGGATTTCTTAAGTGCAATGCGCACGCGCAAAAAGCCTGTATGTGATGTTGAAATTGGGCATCGTACTGCAACGGTGTGTAACCTTGGAAATATCGCTTATCGTTTGAACCGTTCATTAAAATGGAATCCAAAAAAAGAAACCATTTTGAATGACGCAGAGGCAAGTGCATTATTAGGAAGGCCAATGAACAATGAATGGAAAATAACCTTATAAATAATTTTCATTGAATATTAATTTTTACACATGAAAATAAAAAGCAGTTGTATTTATTTGTGTTGTTTAATGTTTGTAATTTCAAATGCAACTATTGCACAAGGTGTAAAAAATAAAACTGAAAAGCAGCCAAATATTATTTTAATCTTAGGAGATGATATTGGTTTTGAAACAATAAGTGCTTATGGGAGTGTTACTTATAATACACCCAGAATTGATGCGATGGCCAAACAGGGTGTTTTATTTGAGCAGTGTTATGCGCAGCCACTTTGTTCGCCATCACGTATTCAAATAATGACAGGTAAATCCAATTTTAGAAATTATGAAAAGTGGGGTTACTTGGATCAGAATGAAACCACTTTTGCACATTTATTTAAATCCCATGGATATGCTACTTGTATTGCTGGTAAGTGGCAATTAAAGGGGGATGAATATGCGCCCTATAAATCAGGTTTTGATGAATACTTGTTGTGGAATTTAATGGATACCAGTTCCACCTACAATGAGCGGTACAAGGATCCCAAACTGATTGAGAATGGAGTGATGAAAAAGTACAACAATGGGGAGTATGGGCCAGAATTGTTTGTCAACTTTATTAATAATTTTATGGAGCGAAAAAAAGACGTTCCATTTTTTGTGTATTACCCCATGGTTTTATCACATAAGCCATTTGTACCAACGCCTTTAAATCAAAAAGCATATCAGGATTTCAAAGTGGTTGCAAGGGGGGAGCCCGGTGGTGGTAAAGCTGATAATATTCATTTTAATGATGAAATGGCCTACTTAGATAAAAATGTAGGTGAAATATTAGATAAAGTAAAATCTTTGGGGCTTTTAGAAAACACTTTAATCCTTTTCACTGGTGATAATGGAACAGGCGTTGGTATAACATCCAAAATGGCGGATGGTCGTGAAATACCAGGCAATAAAGGTTATACGAATGAATATGGCATTCATGTTCCGATGGTCGCCTATTGGCCAGGTAAAATTAAGCCAAGCCAAATCAATAAAAATTTAGTGGACTTCACCGATTTTTTACCAACCATGGCGGATGCCGCAAATATTGCTTTGCCTAATGGGTTTATCACTGATGGTGTCAGTTTAATGCCACAACTTTTAGGTGAAAAATATACACCCAGGGATTGGTTGTTTTCGCATTATGATCCTAAAAAAGGCGATTTCCCAAGTGCAAGATTTGTACATAATAAAGAATGGAAATTGTACGAAACTGGAGAAATATATAATGTGCTCAAAGACCCTCTAGAAAAAAATAAAATTCTAGAAAAAGAGTTGCATCCAGAACAACAAAAACTCATGGCCATTTTTAGAGGGGTATTTAAGCAAATGGTACGACCTGAATTAGTAGCAAAACCTGTAATTAAAGTAAAGAAGAAAAAAGGGGAAGACGATGATGATTTATAATTTTTGTTGTAATTAATTTAAATAAAGAGTGTATGCGTTTAAAATTTTTAATTAGTGTTGTAATTATTAATTTATTGGTATTTTTTTCCGTAACTGTTTTTGCACAACAAAAGCCTAATGTGCTTTTTATCATGACTGATGAGTTGTCTGCTGAAACCATGAGTATTAATTTAGGGACAAAATATATTAATACGCCCAATATCGATTACTTAGCAAGTCATGGTGTACGCTTTACCAATGCCTATTGTGCAAATCCTTTATGTGTGCCTTCGCGAAGTTCCATATTTACTGGAAGGTATCCACATGAGTTAGGCATTCAAAATAATAATGATACTTTAATAGATCCAGTTACTTTTCCTTCCATGGGAACAATATTTAAAAATGCAGGTTATGAAACCGGGTATATTGGCAAATGGCATTTACCCTATTATCGTAACAAAGCCGAAACGCATGGCTTCAGTTATTTGTCCAATAAAAAAGGAAATGGCACAGATAGTTTATTACCTAATTATGCCAAATATTTTTTTGAATTAAAAAGGGAGAAGCCATTTTTATTAGTCATGTCTTTTTTAAATCCACATAATATTTGTCAATGGGCAAGAGGAGAGTATTTACCTGATGGTGACATTGGAAATCCACCAAGTCAGGATCAATTGCCACCATTAAGGGCGAATGCATTGCCTTCGAAAAATGAGACTGAATTTATGGCGATGATGCGCAAGTTAATTCAAGCAAATCCTGCATTTCCTGTTGGTGATTTTTCGGATCAAAAATGGCGGGAATATATTTGGTCCTATTACCGATTGGTTGAAAAAGTGGATGCAGAAATAGGGAAGGTTTTAAATATCATGCGTCAAGAAGGGTTAGATAAAAATACCTTGATTGTGTTTACAAGTGATCATGGTGATTTACAGGGTGCGCACCGTTGGAATCAAAAAACAGTTTTTTATGAAGAGGCTTCCAAAGTGCCTTTCATCATGAGTTTTAATAATGGCAAGCAATTAAAATCGGAGGTGTTTGTGCAATCAGGCATTGATGTATTACCCACTATTTGTGACTTTGCGGGTATCCCTATTCCTGTGACTTCGAAAGGGAAAAGCTTAGCGAGTGCTTTTAAGCAATTGAGTCAAGTACCCAATCGTGATTTTATTGTTGTTTCTGATAAATTATCACAAGGTGCACCCATGAATGGGCAACCATTAAATCCAGAAGGCAGAATGCTTAGAAATAAGCAATTTAAATATTGGATTTATAATTATGGAGAAAAGTCTGAAGTATTATACGATATTGTAAACGATCCGGGAGAGATGGTTAATTTAATTGACGACCCTAAATACACAAGTGCATTAAAAAATTGCAGGGCACAATTATTGTCTTGGGCTAAAGAATATAAGGATCCTTTTATAAAATATTTAGTGAACTAAGCTTATTTATTTTTATTAGTCTTTCCCCAATTTTGGTATTGTGTTTTTAATTGGTTGACAATATCAGGGTGACTTGTTGCGACATTGGTCGATTCTGAAGGGTCAGCTTCTAAATCAACTAAAAATAAAATATCGGTATCGTTCAATGTTCCTTTATTTGAAGTGTCCACTGGATTACCCATCAATTTCCATTTTCCTTTTCTTGCCGCCCACATTTTTTTAAATTCCCAGCAGTATCCTTCTGGATGCATTGTTTCAGCAGCTGCACTATTGATGACAGATACCAAACTTTTCCCATCTAAATCGTTGCGCGGTAATTTGATATTACAATATTCAGCAAGGGTAGGGAACCAATCTGTATTAACAGCAAATTGATTACGAACTTGTCCTTTTGGAACTTTACCAGGCCAACTAATAATAGAAGGAACACGAATACCTCCTTCAAATAAACTTGCTTTCGCACCACGATATATTCCTGCACTACCGCCCCCAAAATGTGCACGCTCTTCAGTTGAATAGCCATTGTCGGATTGAAAAATAATAATGGTATTATTAGTAAGTCCAAGTGCATTCACTTTTTTTAATAAGTCGCCAATTTTATCATCTAAGCTGGTCATGAATGCGGCATACAAATTACGTGGATAGGGAACGCCTTTTTTATTATAGTATTCCAACCATTTTGGATCTCCTTGATAAGGATAATGCGGCATATTTATTGCGAAGTATATAAAAAATGGATCTCGCTGTGATTTCTCCATGAATTCACCAGCTTCTTTCACCATTAAGTCTGGGAAGTATTGGCCTTGGTAAAATACTTCTTTCCCATTTCTGTATAAATCATGTTTGTTTGGACCATTCCAATAAAAATAATGTGAATAGTTGTCAATACATCCAACCATGTGCCCAAATGAATAGTCAAAGCCTTGCGCATTAGGGCGCATTTCAGTTTTATAACCCAAATGCCATTTACCGATATGTGCCGTATTGTATCCCATACTTTTAAAAAGTTCAGCTAGGGTATAGCGGTCATTGGGTAAACCAACATCGCCATTTGTTTCAGAAGCATTTCCAGGAAGGCCTGCACGTTGTGGATTTAAGCCAGTAAGTAGGGAAGCCCTGGAAGGAGAGCAAACAGGAGAAGCGTAAAATTGGGTGAACATGGTTCCGCTTGCAGCGAATTTGTCAATATTTGGCGTTAATAAATCTTTCGCTCCATAGCAATTTAAATCAATTGCACCCTGATCATCAGAGTAAATTACAATAACATTTGGTCGCTGTTGTGCATAGGAAGTAGTTATTGCCAAAATGCAAATGGGAAGCAAGAGCCTCTTATATAGATTATTAAATTTCATCATGCGTTATTTCATTAATTACTACTAACAAGATATTCAATTTTATTAAAATGCCATCGGATTTAGTTCAATTATTCATCCACATCATAGCGTCTTAATTTTTATCATGCAAAAGCTAAAATAGAAGGGGTATCTTTTGCTGTTTATTTATATAATGTTTAATTTAATGGGTATGAAAATGAATAATTTACTTTGCTTTTTGGCCTTGGTTATTTTGTCCTTATTTCAAACCAATGAAATTACTGCGCAAACAAAAAAAACGAGCAAACGACCTCCCAATATTTTATTTGCGATTGCTGATGATCAGTCCTACCCACATAGTTCCATTTATGGTCAAAAAATATACCATACACCTGCGTTTGATCGTGTTGCAGCGAATGGTATACTTTTTAATAACGCATTTGTTGCTGCGCCACAATGTAGTCCATCCAGGGCTGCGATATTAACGGGCAGACAAATCTGGCAATTAGAAGAAGCTGGAACGCATGCAAGTTATTTTCCCAATAAATTCCCTGTATTTACAACTGCATTGGAAGCGTCTGGTTATTTTATTGGTTTCACTGGTAAACCTTGGGATCCAGGTAATTTTATTGATGCAGGTTGGAAGCAAAACCCAGTAGGACCTGAATATAATCGGAAAGAATTTACAACAGTACCAACAACAGGAATAAGTAAGACAGATTATGCTTCTAATTTTGAGGAATTTTTATCACAGAAACCTGCGGATCAACCATTTTTCTTTTGGTATGGATCCAAGGAACCACATCGAGATTATGAGGAAGGTTCTGGCGCAAAATCAGGGCTTGACGTTAATGGTGTATCTGTGCCTTCATTTTTACCCAATACTGAAGTTGTAAAAAATGATATGCTCGACTATGCGCTTGAAATTGAGTGGTTCGATAAGCAATTAGATAAGATCATTAAAATGTTGGCAGCTGCTGGTGAATTGGACAATACTATTATCGTTGTCACTGCTGATAACGGAATGGCATTTCCATATGCAAAAGCGAATTTACAGGAATATGGAGTGCATGTACCTTTAGCCATCAGTGGCCCTGGTATTAATGGCAAGCAAAGAAAGGTCAATGATTTAGTTAGTTTAATTGATTTAGCACCAACCTTTTTGGATATGGCAGGTGTAAAACATTTTGAAGGTATTAGTGGCAAATCATTGGTACCTATATTTTCTAGTAGTAAATCAGGATTCATTGATACTTCAAGGTCATTCATTTTAACAGGCAGGGAAAGGCATTCACATGCAAGGCCTGACAATGTTGGTTATCCAGCTAGGGCAATACGTACGAATAACTATTTATATATTGAAAATATTAAAACAGATCGATGGCCAGCAGGAGATCCTGCAAGTTTGGATAAAGTGGAATCAACAGAAAAGAAAGCAGATATGAAACCCATATTAGAGGGGTATGAGGATATTGATAATTCACCTACAAAATCATTCATGATAAAAAACAAACCTAATTATGCAAAGCTTTTTAAAAAGGGATTTGAGAAAAGGAATTCGGAGGAGCTTTACGATATTAT
>SYEV01000014.1 GCA_005800655.1 Bacteroidota bacterium | reverse complement strand
CCATTGTATAATTACCACCGTTACCAATATGAAGCAGTGACCAAAGTGATAGGGGGCATAAACTATACCTATAGCGTTCGTGGAGATGTAAATCAAATAAAACCAACGATTTTATCAAATGAAGTGCAACAAAAAGCTTTAAAAGCAGCACTAAAATGCTTGAGCGCAGAAGCTTTAACCTTACCTGAAAATATTTTACAATTAATTCCACCACATCCTCCTTTATATTATGGCGTTGGTGAACTTTTTGAAAAAAGAATGGGTATGAGCTTTGATGCATTAAGTGCCGCTGAAGCTTTAGCTGATTTTGAACTAGGATTTTTATTTAATGTGGAGCGCGCAAATCGATTGGTACAAAATAAAGCAAGAGCTAGTGTGATAGGTTGGGATGATGTACTTGACCAAATACTTGAAAACACCTGGTATATAAAAATACCTAGTGGTTTGGCTGGAAGTATTCAACAACAAACACAACAGCAAACACTCCATTGGTTGCTTGGGATAAGTCAAAGTACGGATGCAAACTATGAAGTGCGCAGCATCACCCAACAAAGATTAAAACAATTAAAGGCTAAGTTAGAAACACTCACTAAATCGGATCCATTGCATACTGAACATTATCAATATGCCATAGAAAGAATTAAGAGCCCTGATAAAGTGATTTTGTCAAAACCAGTAACTATTGCGCCAGGGGCACCTATTGGTTGCGATTTAGACTAATAGGTAATTAGCAAAGTCGCAAACTAAAAATCCCCGCTCGATGCATCGAGCGGGGATTTTTTAATCATCTTATTGTAAAATATCTTTTATTATTTTTTCATGATGATAGCTATGTACGTATAAAAATTTAATCGCAATTGGCAATTGAAGATCCCCAAATATTGGGTGTGTAAAATATTTATTTTTATCTGCAGTCAAAAGTAATTCAACGCTTTTTCTAGCTTCTGTTATTTGCTGCAGTACCATCTCCATCGAAACTTCGTTAGCAGGCTGAGTAAAAGAAGGTGCTTTTGCTTTTCCTCTAGGAATTTTATTCAAAAGCAATACCAAAAAAGCTTTCCAACTAAACTTCTTTTTATATAGTGCAGGGTCCGATGCTATGATTGCTTTTGTAATTGAAGTAATCACCAAGCAGCTATGCATGATATGCCATCCAACATTTGCTTCGGATACCATATTATTGTTATTTAAATAAAGCGGCGCTTGCTTTTCAAAATCATTTAAAACTTGCAATAATTTTTTCATTTAATAGATTTTTAATTTAAACAAAAAGGCTCCGTTAATTTTATTATAACGGAGCCTTTTGATAATTTTCAAGCGTTTACTACTTGATATATTTTAAATAAACATTTTAATTGGTCCTTCTAAATAGCTCTTTAATGTTTGTAAAAATGCAGATCCTGTTGCGCCATCTACCACACGGTGATCACAGCTTAAGGTCACATTCATAACATTACCAGGTACAATTTGACCATTTTTTACAATAGGTTCTTGTGCAATACCACCAACAGCTAATATACAAGCGTCTGGCGGATTAATAATCGCCGTAAATTGATCTATACCAAACATACCTAAATTAGAAATAGTGAAAGTGCTTCCTTCCCAATCGGCTGGTTGTAATTTTTTATCTTTTGCTTTTTTCGCGAACTCCTTAACAGAAACGCTGATTTGCGTTAAACTTAAACCATCTGCAAAACGAAGTACAGGAACCAACAAGCCTTCCTCTACTGCTACTGCAATACCAATATTTACATGATGATTGGTGCGAATCACATCACCCAACCAACTGCTGTTTACTTTTGGATGTTGCTTCAATGAAAGTGCTACTGCTTTAACGATAAAATCATTGAAGCTTATTTTAACTGGAGAATTTTCATTGACCATTGCACGTGCTTCAACTACCGCGTCCATATTTATTTTCATCGTCAAATAAAAATGAGGCGCAGTAAATAAACTTTCACTTAAACGCTTTGCAATTACTTTACGCATTTGTGATACTGGTGTATCCTCAAAACTTACTTGCCCAATAGGCGCTGATGCTGTATAAGTATTTGCACTTGCTGGTGTGTAGTTGTCTAAATCAGTTTTTGTAATTCTTCCATGCTCACCAGATCCTTTGACAAATTTTAAATCCACCCCTTTTTCTTTGGCTATTTTTTTAGCAAGCGGGGATGCGAAAATTCTTCCTTCATTTACAACAGTTACAGTTGGTGCAGCAGTTGCTGCAACTACTGGGCTAGCTGTGGGCGCAGGTGTTGCTTTCGGCTCTTCAACGACTGGCGCGGCAGCAGTAGGCGTATCTGATGAATTTTTTACCGATTTTACTATCGCATCAATATCCAACCCTGGTTGACCGATGATACATAATAATTGATTCACTAAAATTTTCTCTCCTGCTTGCGCGCCTTGATATAATAAAATCCCATCTTTATATGATTCTAATTCCATGGTTGCCTTATCCGTTTCAATGTCCGCTAAAATTTCTCCTTTCTTTACGGCATCTCCTACCTTTTTTTGCCATGCCGCAATCACCCCCTCCGTCATTGTATCACTTAAGCGCGGCATTAAAACCACTTCATCCATTTTACTTAAATCAATAGTATCCACGCTTGCTAGTATAGGAGCAGCAGGTGTTTCCACTTTTGTATTTTCTGGCGCTGCTTGTGTTTCAGAACCTGTATTGATATTTTGTGCAACTAATGCAGAAACATCTTCTCCAGCAGTTCCAATAATTGCTAATAAATCATTGACTTGCAATTTACCACCACGTGGTGTGCCTACATGTAATAAAACACCTTGTTGATAGCTTTCCAATTCCATGGTTGCTTTATCCGTTTCAATTTCGGCTAATAAATCTCCTTTTTTAACAGTATCCCCCACTTTTTTATGCCATGCAGCAATAACTCCTTCAGTCATTGTATCACTCAAACGGGGCATTAAGATAACTTCAGCCATAGGTAAAGACTATTTTGTAAATGAGTGGTGAAATTACACTAAAAATGGTTTTTTTCAAGCCGGAAAAGGGAAATTTATAGTAAAAACAGGCAATTTAAAGGCGAAAGCTTTAAATCTTATGTAACTACTGGCCTTGGGCCAAACTATACGCTTTTTTATCTGCCCACATGTTAAGTACTTCTAGGGAACAAATTTTAAAATCCTTGGCCAAAGATCGGTACAAATCAATGACCTGATCCTGTGACAGTGGCGCTTCATTCAGCGTCTCAAAACGACAATAAAATTGATTCACCAAATTAGTAAACACTGAACCGGATGGCCATACCTGGGTACCTCGATTGGTAATGGTGACCAGCGTCAAAGTTTCACTCGCATGTGTTAAACATTTATCTGCAATCACTTTTGGTTGATCCGCACTTTCAATAAAAAAATCTACGCCAACTATTTTATGTTGGTCCCTTAAATCACTTTGCAACATTGGGTTATGTTCCAATTTAAAATTGGTAGGTGTTACATAAAAATTGGGCAAGAAGGGTTTGGAATTATGTTTGGGTTGTTTACCAAAATTATCAATAATCGCTTGCGCAAATACAGTGGTGTTTACGGAAGGAATATTCTTATCGCCAAAATCTCCTGTATGTACGCCTGATTACAAGGTATATAATAACGCATTTTCAATAACCACTGCTTGTTCCATTAATCCTAAATGACGCAGCATACTTAATCCACTTAATAATAAGGAAGTAGGATTGGCAATATTTTTTCCGGCAATATCTGGCGCGGTACCATGTACAGCTTCAAAAATTGAAATATGATCACCAATGTTTGCAGAAGGCGCAAAACCAAGTCCACCCACCAATCCAGCACATAAGTCGCTTACAATATCTCCTTGCAAATTGGTTAAAACAATTACATCAAACAAGTCAGGGCGACTTACTAATTTCATACATAAGTCATCCACAATCACATCATCCGATTTTAATTCAGGATATTCTTTGGCAACTTCTTTAAAAACTTCAAGAAATAAGCCATCTGTTAATTTCATAATATTGGCCTTGTGCCCACAAGTAATACGATGT
>SYEV01000116.1 GCA_005800655.1 Bacteroidota bacterium | reverse complement strand
TCATAAGACAGAATTTTACTTTTTTTACTTTTTTGATACTACAAATTGTGTCATTAGTGATGTTATCTTTCTATAGCAAATCACACCAAACATTTTTTGGCGGCATGACCAACCAAGTAATTGGCGATATCAATACCAGATATAATAATTGGTCTTATTTTTTTAGATTAAAAAAGACGAACACTTTACTGGCTGCTGAAAATGTTGCGCTTCGTAATCAATTAGCACAAAATTTTATTCCATTTGATACTACAAAAAAATTGGGCACGCTCATTTTACGCAAGGACAGTCTTGAAAAAACTAGAAAATTTTATTACTACCCAGCAAAAGTAGTAGGTAACACATTTACGCTACAAAAAAATTATATTACTATTGAGCGCGGTGCCTTGCAGGGCGTTAAAAAAGAAATGGCTGCCATAAGTCCAGATGGAAGTATTGTGGGTATTGTGATTGAAGTGAACGATAATTACAGCAAAATAATGAGTTTGCTTCATCGCAATAGTAAAGTGAGTGCCATGTTAAAACGCGATAAGGTAGCGGGTACTGTAGAATGGGATGGAAGTAACCCTGATATTTTAACTTTAAAAAATATTTCAAAAAGTGCTGCGCCTAAAATAGGTGATTCAGTTTTAACGAGCCCTTATTCAGCAAGTTTCCCTGCGCAATTAATGCTTGGTCGTGTTACAAAAGTAGTGGTGGATCCTTCAAGTAATTTTTTAACATTAGAATTAAAATCAGCAACAAATTTTTACAATTTAGAATTTATCTACTTGGTTGAAAATAAAAGAATGAATGAGCAATTAGAGGTAGAAAAAAATAAAACACCCAATGAATAGTTTTATTAAAAATAGTATCCGTTTTGCATTATTTCTACTCGTTCAAGTAGTCGTTCTAAAAGAAGTGCCCCCGATTCATCAATACATAACACCCTATTTATATTTTATATTTATTTTGTGGATGCCCTTTGGTACAAGTCGATTGTCTATTACCTTTTTAGGTTTTTTGATTGGTTTCATTTTGGACTTATTTTCAAGCACGCCAGGTTTACATGCTGCGGCTTGCGGATTAATGGCATATGTAAGACCAAGCATATTAAATTTATTATTAGCACAAGAGGCCTCCGAGGAAGTGAATAAAGAACCGAGTATCGGCACTATGGGTTGGGGACCCTATTTATTTTATGTATTTGTATTAACTTTTATTCATCATTTTTATTTAGTACTGCTAGAATGGTTGCAATTTGGCAGTTTCGGATATTTTTTAGGAAAAGTAATTATCACAAGCATCATGAGTGTTGTTTTGATTTTTTTAGTTGAACTTTTAATGAACCGACGAAAACTAAAAAGATAGTGCATGTCCGTATATAATCAAAACAGGGGTGGTATTATTCAAATTATTATTGGGATTATATTTACTATTCTTATTGTGCAACTTATCAGCTTGCAAATTTTTTCATCAAAATATAAATTAGCTGCAGATAATAACGCGATATATCGAAAAATCATTTACCCGGATCGTGGCATCATTTATGATCGCAAAAAAAGGGCAATGTTGGAAAATACCATTAGTTATGACTTAGTGGTTATACCTAATGAAGCTAAAGGCGTTGACACCAATATGCTTTGCCAAATTTTAAAAATTGACAAAGCAACCTATTCAAAAAGAATTATTGAAGCGATTATAAAAAATACACGGGTTAAGGCAAGCGCCTTTGAACCTTTTTTATCTGCTGAAACATATGCACAATTAAATGAAAACCTATATCGCTTTCCTGGTTTTACTTTATCTGAACGTAGCATCCGATCCTATCCTTACAATACGGCAGCACATGTTTTAGGTTATGTAGCAGAAGTAGATGTAAACTTTTTGCAAAAACATGCAGCTGAAGGATATGAAATGGGAGATTATGCTGGGATGACCGGACTAGAGCGATTTTATGAACCTATTTTAATGGGCCAAAGAGGTGTAACTCGTTTTTTACGAGACAACAAAGGAAAGATTCAAGGTGCATACGAAAAAGGTATTTATGATACCCTAGCTATTGCGGGTAGAAATATTTTCACGAGCATGGATGTGGAAGTACAACAATTAGCTGAAAAATTACTACAACATAAAATTGGGAGCGCTGTTGCCATCAATCCAAAAACAGGCGGTATTATTGCCATGGCGTCCAGCCCAGGGTATAATCCAAATTTATTAACAGGAAACCAACGTCGTAAGACAATTGGTAGATTATTATTAGATACAGCCCGCCCCATATATAATCGTGCAATTAAAGGGCAATATCCACCAGGCTCCACCTTTAAACCTTTAGGCGCTTTGATTGCATTAGATGAGGGTTTAATTACACCCGCTTATGGATATAATTGCCGTGGATCCTATGGCGCCTGCGGCGATCCGCGCAAATGTGAACACCACAATCCTGGTCATGCAGCCAATTTACAATTAGCATTAGCCTACTCTTGTAATTCTTACTTTTTACAAGTATTTAGAATGGCAATTGATAATCCTCAATACCACAATCCAAAAAAGGGATATTTGAAATGGAAAGAATATATGAATGCATTTGGCTTTGGTAAAAAGTTAGGCGTGGATTTACCAAGTGAAAACAGAGCCAATATCCCTGATACTGCACAATACAATCGAGATTTTGGTGGTGCCAAATATTGGAACAGCTGTTATATGCTCACCTTGGGTATTGGACAGGATCGAATGACAGCAACCCCACTTCAATTAGCCAATGCAATGGCCTATCTAGCGAATTCGGGATTTTATTACACACCCCATTTTGTGGATAGTATCGAAAACGAAGATGAAGAAGATAAGTTGATGCTTGAAAAATATAGAACTAAAATTGAAGTAACTAAAATTGCAAAACAATATTTTGATGTTATAAAAGAAGGCATGCATGATGTTACAGTGATTGGTACTGCTGCATTTATCAAAGTACCTGGACATGATTTTTGCGCTAAAACTGGTACAGCCCAAAACCCACATGGAAAAAATCACTCTTTATTTGTTTGTTTTGCTCCAAAAGAAAATCCCACAATTGCGGTAGCAGTCGTGGTGGAAAATGCGGGCTATGGTTCCACTTGGGCGGGTCCAATTGCGGGGCTCATGATGGAAAAGTATCTAAATGATACTTTAACCACTGAAAGTAAGTTAAAAGCAGAAAATTTATCTAATGTGGACTTAATGCCTGCCGCCATTAAAAGCTGGTATGTACGCAACAACAAAACGGAAATGCTAACCCCACTTGAATACAACAATGATGAACTTGCAGATGTATGGGATATGGAAATGTTATCTGAAATTGCCCCAACAAAACTAGCATTGGACACGCCAAAAAAAATAGATACCTTACCTGTAACACCCCCATCCAAGCCAGCCCCTTCAAGTAAGGTAAACAAAGAAACCGCAATTGATCCATTACAAAAAAAGAAAAAAGTAACGAAGAACAAAAATGGTAAACTATAACAATAATAACTTTTCTAAAGGAACCGACTTTGCGGTAATATTATTATATGTAATAATGGTTGCTATTGGTATTTTATGCATTTTCATGGTGGAGTATAATCCAAATTTGAATTGGAGTAACTCTTTTTTAACAGCGAAGACAAATTATAGTAAGCAAATTTATTTTGCCATTTTTTGCGCATTTACAGCCATTTTTATCTTACTCATGGATAGCAAGGTATTTACTGCACTTTCCAATGTTTTATATGTTCTTGGAATATTATTAATGCTGGCTACTTTTGTTTTAGGAAAGGATATCAACGGATCTAAAAGCTGGATAC
>SYEV01000115.1 GCA_005800655.1 Bacteroidota bacterium | reverse complement strand
TGGATTAGACCAAGAAATGATGCAAAAGAATATTTCTGTTAAAAACTTGAAAGATGCGCAGAAAAACATGATCACGATTGGATTCACCATGTTATTTGTGATTAGTTTGTTTTTGTTTTTAGGCGGTTTACTTCATTTATATGCTGCGCAATTAAATGTAACCGCAGTAGGCGATGATTTATTCCCTACCTTGGCCTTACAACATATGCCACCCTATTTATCCATTATTTTTATTTTAGCACTCATATCGGCTTTATTTCCAAGTGCCGATGGCGCCATTACCGCACTTACTTCTAGTTTTTGTATTGACATCGTAGGGATGCAAAGAAACAACCAATGGGATGAAGGCAAAAAGAAAAAAATTCGTCAACGAATTCATTTAGGTTTTGCTTTTCTATTTTTAATCATCGTATTGGTATTCAAATGGATTGATAATAAAAGTATTATTGATTTATTATTAAAGATTGCTTCCTATACCTATGGCCCATTATTAGGCTTATTTGCATTTGGTATTTTAACCAAAAGAAACATTAAGGATAATTGGGCATTTTTACCTTGCTTTGTTGCACCCCTTTTATGTTTATTGCTCGACTACTTACAACCCTACTTTTTTGGCTCAGCCCCTACCAGTTTTAGAATTGGTCAGGAATTGCTAATCATAAATGGCTTATTTACATTTTTAGGATTGTTTTTAATTTCATCGCCAAATAGCGAAAAAAAATAGAACTTTGACTAATGGATTTTATACACCCTTTAGCCAATGAATATGCAGCGCAATATAGCAATGCAACCCCTGCTTATTTAAAGGAGGTATACGAAAGTACCTTAGCAAACCATCCGCATGCCGATATGCAAAGCAGCTGGACCCAAGGGGGGGTTTTAAGCTTGATCAGCAAATTATTGCAACCCAAGTATATTTTGGAACTAGGTACTTTCTCTGGCTTTAGCGCCATGTGCTTGGCCGAAGGCTTAGTGAATGACGGTCAATTACATACGCTTGAATTAAGGGAAGCCGATGGCGTTAACGCACAAAATAATATCAATCAAAGTCCACATAAAGATAAAATAAAAATTCATGTGGGTGATGCTGTTGAAACTTTACAGAATTTAATTGCTCCATGGGATATTGTATTCATAGATGCTGATAAAGTGAATTACGCCAAGTATTACCAAATGATTTTTCCGCAGGTAAAAACAAATGGTTTAATTATTGCGGACAATGTGTTGTTTCATGGGGAAGTATTCAACGAAACATTAAAAGGCAAAAACGCAAAGGCGATACATGCATTTAATGAAATGATTATGTCGGACCAATTGGCAGACACGGTGTTATTAACGGTTAGAGATGGATTAAGTTTAATCAGAAAAAAATAAGCATGAAATTTACGTTTACTATATTATTACTCCTTCCTATTTTTTGCATAACATTAGCTGCGCAAAAAACAGCCACACTCATTTATATTGACCAATACAAGGATATTGCCATTAAGGAAATGAAACGAACCGGTATTCCAGCTTCTATTACACTAGCTCAAGGAATAGTTGAATCCAATAGCGGCGAAAGTAATTTAGCATTGAATTTTAATAATCACTTTGGTATCAAATGTAAAACTGATTGGAAAGGGGAAACTACCTATCAGGATGATGATACAAAACAAGAGTGCTTTAGGGCATATCCAAATGCCAACGCCTCTTTTATTGATCACTCCAATTTTATCAAAACAAGACCCAATTACGCACCACTTTTCCAATTAGATCCCGTAGATGATTCTGCATGGGCGATTGGTTTAAAAAAGGCTGGATATGCAACTGCAAGTGACTATGCGAATAAATTGATGAAAGTGATTGATGATTACGAATTGTCGCAATTCAATTTTCCAGAGTTAAATGATGAAAACGATACAGCAACTTCAGAATCAACTGAAGTCATTGAAAAACCAACAGTTGTTACAAAAGAAGTAGTTGCAAAAAAAACAACCATTGATAAAAAAGAAACTAGTGCAAATTTAGTATCGGAAGTACCTAAAGAACTAAGTATAGCTATTGTAGAAAAAAAGGATACCGCTATCGCAGTGAAAAAGGATAGCACCATTGATGTAAAGGTAGTAAAGGATACCACTAGCAATTTTATAAATCAAGCAAGTTTGCATATTAATAAAATTAAAGGCATTGAACCAAGTAAAAACAGTGCAACAGTTACCGAAATAAAAATGAATAGTATTGGCAAGGATACAACGGAAGTTACAAAACCAATCATCCCTGTAAGCGCATCCTATCCAACACCTATAAATGATACAATCACTAAAGTTATTGCAAAGAATGTATCTGTTACAAAATCGGACACTTTAAATACTTCCAAAAAGCCAAGCAGCCTTTACCCTGATAAACCCTTTAAAATTAATCAGGTTGCAGTGATATGGGCCAAAGCTGGCGCTTCACTTTTACAAATCGCAACCGAGCATAGCATTCCCCTATACAAGGTTTTTGTATTTAATGATTTAAAGGAATCCGATTTATTAGCACAAGACCAATTATTATTTTTAGGAAACAAAAAATCAGAAGGTGATAAAAGTTTTCATTTAGTTGTCGCTGGTGAAAGCCTTTATGAAATTAGTCAAAAAGAAGGCATTCAATTAAAAAAATTAAAGGAATACAACCCTGGTATTATCGATAATCCTGCAGCAGGTACACAGCTTATATTAGTAAAACCAAAAGAGCAAAAAACAAAACTGTTACTTAAAAAATAAGTAACTTATAAAGTTATTCAATATAAAAGTTCATCACATATGTCTACGATTAAAATACACGACAAAGAATTTACGCCTTATATAACTGACCAAGAAATTCAGGAAAAAATTCAACTACTCGCACAACAATTAAAAAAGGATTACGGTGAAAAAAAACCTTTGTTCTTGTCCATTTTGAATGGGTCGTTTTTATTTACCGCAGACTTATTTAAGTATCTTGATTTTGAAGCAGAGGTATGTTTTGTAAAGCTAGCTTCCTATAAAGGAGTAAGCTCCACTGGCAATGTAATTACAGCCATTGGCTTGGATACCAATTTAAATGACCGACACGTAATTATTTTGGAAGACATTATTGATACAGGAAAAAAGCTC
>SYEV01000114.1 GCA_005800655.1 Bacteroidota bacterium | reverse complement strand
CGTTGAAATGTTGTAACACTATTTTTCAACAAGCAAAAATCAAATAAAGTAAGATCACATTTAATATAAGTAGCATGAAACATAATCAATCAAAATTAATCAGAACCAGGGTTCCTCAAACTAATGAACATGAACATTCCTCCCCCTTGTTTTTAACTAGTAGTTTTACTTTTGATAATGCGGAAGATATGCGTGCTGCGTTTGCAGATGAAACAGATGCAAATATTTATAGTCGTTTTTCTAATCCAAGCGTTCAAGAATTTGTAGATCGTTTATGTGTTTTAGAAAATGCGGAGGATGGTTTTGCAACAGCGAGTGGCATGAGTGCGGTTTTTGGTTCTTTTATGGCCTTATTAAAAAAAGAAGATCATTTATTATCCTGCAATTCAATTTTCGGAAGTACGCATACAGTGATTTCAAAATATTTACCCAAATATGGCATTGATTATAGTTATGTAGGCGCTAATGCTTCAGCAGCCGAGTGGGAAGCTGCGATAACTCCGCAAACTAAAATGATTTATTTAGAAACACCTACCAATCCCGGATTGGATGTGGTGGATATTAGTATGATCAGTGCGATTGCTAAAAAACACAATATAATTTTAAATGTAGATAATTGTTTTGCAACACCCATCGGGCAAACACCCATTGATTTAGGTGCGGACCTAGTGGTACACTCTGCAACCAAATGGATTGATGGACAGGGACGCGTATTAGGCGGTGCTGTTGTTGGTCGAAAAGATTTGATTCATGACATTTATTTATTTTGTCGTTCCACAGGACCTTCCCTATCTCCATTTAATGCATGGGTATTAAGTAAGAGTTTAGAAACTTTGGAAGTGAGAATGGAAAGACACGCAAGCAACGCTTTATTTATTGCAGAAGAGTTAGAAGGAAATAGTAAAATCAATTTTGTAAAATATCCTTTCTTAAATTCCCATCCACATGTTGCTATTGCAAAAAAGCAAATGAAAAGTGGTGGCGGTATTGTATGCTTTGAATTAAAAGGAGGCATTGAAGCTGGCAGAACATTTCTTAATACATTAAAAATGTTATCACTAACGGCCAACCTTGGTGATACACGTAGTATTGCATCTCACCCTGCAAGTACCACACACGCCAAATTATCAGAAGCAGAACGCCAAGCAGTGAGTATTACACCAGGCTTAATTCGTATATCTGCGGGTCTAGAACATAGAGAAGATATTTTAGCGGATATTTTACAAGCACTTGCTGCATGTTAAATAAATTTTCCTATAAATAGGAACGCAAACTTATTATTTATCCAATTAATTCGATAAGCCTACTCTATTCACATGAGTAGGCTTATTTGTTACTTATTTTTAGTCATTTCCCTCCTTTAAATTGCTAATTTTTTGTATATTGAATTCGCTTAAAACCAACCTATGAAAACAAAAATTAGTTTCTTATTATCTTCCATGATGTTTTTACAATATTATATCTGGGGTGCATGGTATGTAACCATGGGAACTTATATGGGGGAGGTATTAAAGTCATCAGGAATGAATATTGGCGCCGCCTATAGTGCAGGTGCCATTGCAACCATCATCAGTCCCTTTTTTGTTGGCATGATTGCAGATCGTTTTTTTGCAGCACAAAAGATTATGGGTGTATTGCATTTACTAGGTGCTGCTCTACTCTACTATGCAACACAAGTAAACAACGATAGTTTTTATTGGGTTATTTTAGTTTACTCCTTATTGTATATGCCTACCATTGCTTTAAGTAATAGCGTGGCATTTGCTCAAATGACAGACGCAGGAAAACAATTCCCTTGGATTCGTGTATTTGGAACATTGGGTTGGATTGCCGCAGGATTAATCATTAGTCAATTAGGTATTGAAAAAACAGCAGGTACTTTTCAAGTGGCTGCTGGCGTATCTATTGTGCTAGGTTTATTAAGTTTTGCATTAACTAACACCCCACCCAAAGGGAAAGGTGAAAAAGTAAATGCCTTGGCTATACTAGGCACCGATGCTTTTGTATTATTTAAAACATGGTCCTTTTCAATCTTTTTCATTTCAGCTATTTTAATATGTATTCCCTTATCTTTTTATTATGGATTTGCTAATCCATTTTTAAATGAAATTGGATTAGAAAACGCTGCAGGAAAAATGACTTTAGGTCAGGTATCCGAAGCCATATTCATTTTAGCGATACCATTTATGTTTAATCGTATTGGGGTAAAAAATATGTTGATATTAGGAGTCACGGCTTGGTTATTGCGTTATGTATTTTTTGCTTATGGGAATATGAATACCACTTGGATGTTGTATGCTGGAATTATTTTACACGGCATATGTTATGATTTCTTTTTTGTAACCGGTTATATGTATACCGAGAAAAAAGCAGGAGAAAAAATTAAAAATGCTGCACAAGGATTATTTACCTTTGCTACCTATGGCGTTGGTATGTTTATAGGAACTAAATACAGTGGTTTTGTAGTGGATCAAAATAAAATAACGGATGCGGTTACAGGTGCGGCTCAACATAATTGGACAACCATTTGGCTCATCCCTGCAGCTATCGCTGGTGCAGTATTAATTGCTTTTATTTTATTTTTTAATGAGAAAAAGGAAGCAAGCGTCACCAACTAAATTATGGTAATAAATAAATAGTGATTTTTTAAAGTCACAAATAAAGAATTAAAGAAAAAGAAAGAAAAATAAATTAATCATATAAAAACAGATTTAAGATGAGAATTGCAATGTTAGGTGCAGGATTTATTGGCAGATTTTATGCTGATGCTTTACAAGGATACCGTAGTAAGGACAAGGTAGTAAGTATTTATGCACGACGCGAGGAGTCGGCTACTAAATTTGCTGCCGATTACAATTGTGCTCATTGGACCACCGATATGGAAGCCGCGATCAGCCATCCGGATGTGGATGTGGTATGTATTGCACTACCAAATAATATACATGAAATTGCGGTGATGCTTTGTTGCAAACATAAAAAAGCAGTGATGACCACAAAGCCATTAGGTCGCAATAGTGAGGAAGCTAAAAGAATGTTGATTGCAGTGGAAGAAGCAGGTATTTTTAACGGCTACTTAGAGGACTTAGTGTATACCCCTAAATTTATTAAAGCGCAACAAAGTGTAAAGGAAGGCTCAGTAGGACGTATTTTATGGGCGAAGTCCCGCGAAACCCACCCTGGCCCCCACAGTGATTGGTTTTGGGATATTGAGCAAGCAGGTGGTGGTTGTATTTTAGATTTAGGATGCCATTGCGTGGAAATTTCACGTAGTTATATTGGTAAGGATATCAAACCTATTGAAGTAATGTGCTGGGCAGATACGCAAGTAAAACCTATTGACGCCGAGGATCATGCGATTGGCTTAGTAAAATATGAAAATGGTGCCATTGGTCAATTTGAAGTAAGCTGGACCTTTAGGGGTGGCTTGGACTTAAGAGATGAAGTAATGGGTACAGAAGGTACTATTTGGATCAATAGTTTTTTAAGAACAGGTTTTGAAATGTTCACGACAGGTAAAGGCGGTGATTATATTTCAGAAAAGTCTGAAAGCAATAGTGGCTGGTTATTCCCTGTGGGTGATGAATTAAATGAATTAGGTTACAACCATATGTTTATGGATATGTTTAACTCCATGGAAAAAGGGGTTGCACCTAAGGAAACTTTTTATGATGGGTATGTGGTGAATGCAATTTTGGATGCCGCTTACAAATCAGCGAAAACAAAATTATGGGAACCTGTTCAATTAGATATTTGGAGAGGCAAAACTGGATTAACTAAGGAAAGTCATTTGGTGGAATATGATGCTGAGCATTATTTAGTGAAAGAAGAAATGACCCACTATGGTGCAAAAAAATTAATATTAAAAAATAAAGCTACCGGAAAAATTACGGAGCAAACGATAAATTAAGTGTCATAATAAGCTTTACATTAAGCCTATTAAATTTCTGTTGACAACATATATTTCAAACACCCTTTGCGCAAGTATAGGGTGTTTTTTTTATTTCGAATTCGCCTTTTTAATTTTAGGATCTATAAATTCCCATTCTAATATCTGCGGATGCATATGCTGTTGCTTGGCAATTAATTTCATTTGATCAATAATTATTGGATTAGCCAGTGCAATATTATTTTTTTCAAACGGGTCATTCGCTATATCATACAGTTCCCAATTTCCGGTTGGATTTTTTCGCACATTCATTTGAACGCCTTTCCAGTTGCCAATGCGCACTGCAATTTGTCCCCCATTTTCAGGGTATTCAAAATACATGAATGCATGTTTTGTTTGTGACACTTGCTTACTTAATAAGGTAGGCAATATGGATACACCATCCATATCCTTCAATAGCTTACCCGTTAACTCAGCCAATGTGGGCATAATATCATATTGCACTGACAACAAATCAGATGTTGTATTTCCCTTTATTTTACCTGGCCATCTTGCAATGAAGGGAACACGAATGCCTCCCTCATAAAGTTCCATTTTAAGGCCCCTAAAGCCACTGACACTATTAAAGAACTTTGCATCTACTCCAGCTGAAAAAGTAGCGCCATTATCGCTTGAAAACATAATAATGGTATTCTCATCTAAACCCAAGGACTTTATCTTTTTCATGATGATACCCACTTGCGCATCCAAAAAACTAATCATTGCGGCATAAGTACTTAATGGATATTTATTAGGCGCATACCCTTTATCGCCATAATAAGGCTGCTCATCAAATTGTCCAATATACTTTTGTACATATTCAGCAGGTGCTTGTAATGATAAATGCGGAATGGTATAAGGCAGGTAAAGAAAAAATGCATTGCTTTTATTTTTTTCAATAAAACCTAAAGCCTTTTGCGTCATTTTTGCTGGTGCATAATCCTTGCCACGGTATTTTTCAAAATCAGCATCGGTCGCAGTGGCAGGATTGATGGCCGAATGCACATTGATAAAAGGATTATTTAAAGTATCCCAATGATCATTCTCCCATAAATGAGTAGGGTAATAATTATGCGCTTGCTTTTGATCCAAATAGCCATAATAATAATCAAAGCCTTGCTTTAATGGCGTGCCGGTAGTTCCAGTTACACCTAAACCCCACTTTCCAACGAGCGCAGTTGCATACCCTCTTTCTTTCAACATTTTTGCCATGGTATATGCACCTTTATGCAAAGGCATTTGTCCCCCTTCTTCATTATCTGCAAAACCACCTAATTCATAATTACCTCTAATATAAGTATGTCCGGGATTTTTACCTGTCATCAACATACAACGGGATGGTGCACATACTGGCGCACTACTATAATGTTGGGTAAAGCGCATTCCCTCCCTGGCCATTTGATCCAAGTTAGGCGTTTTAATTTTCTTTTGTCCGTAGGAGCCTAATTCTCCATACCCCAAATCATCTGCATAAATATAAATGATATTAGGCTTGCCTATTTTTTGCTGTCCTTGTGTGAAGGAAAATATAAATAAACAAAACGAAGTAACGACTATTTGTAAAAAATGTTTTTTCAAAGTATGGTTATTTAAATTTCATCCATGATTAAAATAAATTCAAGTATACTATTATAAATTATTTTTCTTCATTTGCTCCACTGCATAATTAGCAGCACGTGCAGTTAAAGCCATAAAAGTAAGTGATGGATTTTGGGTACCCGTACTAACCATACAAGCGCCATCGGTCACAAAAACATTTTTACAATGGTGCATTTGATTCCATTCATTCAATAAGGAGGTTTCAGGATCCTTGCCCATACGTACACCCCCCATTTCATGAATATCTAAGCCCGGATTTTGTTTGGTGTCCCAGGAATGTATATCCTTGCAACCTGCAGCATCTAGTAACTCACTACCTGTTTGTAAAAAATCTTTTAATAATAGTTCATCATTGGCATCATAGTCGATACTTGTAATTAATTGCGGGATGCCCCATGCATCTTTTTTATCCGCGCTTAATCGAACATGATTGGTTTTTTTAGGGACAGTTTCCCCTTGCATCATCATAGATACATGCCATCCGCCTAATTCAGTTGCTTGTTCCTTAAATTCAGCACCAACGCCTTGTGCAGATGCAAGGCCACGAGCTGCACCAAAAAATACCATATAGCCTCTTTGAAAATCAGTTTCTTGTTTATGGACATTTCTAAAATTAGGCATCATGGGTTGTGTGGGACGACAACCATAATAATATTGATCTAATGGCCCATCAATATTTGCAGCTAAGCCACCACGATAATTATGAAAGGCCACATACTTTCCTAACAAGCCGTTGTCATTTCCTAAACCATTCGGGAATCGCTTTGAGGTAGAGTTCAATAAAATTAAATTGGTATTGAGAGTGGCAGCATTTAAAAAAATAATTTTAGCATAATACTCTGTTACTTTTTTTGTCTCACTATCAATCAATCTTACGCCTGATGCTTTTTGACTTGCTTCATCATAAATAATAGAATGCACCACTGAATTTACTTGCAATGTTAAATTCCCCGTTTTTTGTGCCCAAGGAATGGTGGATGCGTTTGAACTAAAATAACCACCAAAGGGACAGCCTCTTTCACATAAGGACCTTGCTTGACATTGTTGCCTACCCTGTTCAATATGTATAGGTTGCGGCACGGTTAAATGCGCACAACGCCCTTGTATGACATGACGATTCGTAAATTTTTTATGAATACTGGCCTGCATATCTTTTTCAACACAGTTCATTTCCCATGCGGGCAAAAAAGACCCATCTGGTAAAGTTTCTAGCTTATCATAATTACCACTAATGCCTGCAAATATTTCCACATGCGTATACCAAGGTGCTAATTCATTATAACTGATGGGCCAATTTCCAAAACCATCACGCGCTGGTCCTTCAAAATCAAATTTACTCCAGCGTTGTGTTTGCCTTGCCCATAATAAGGACTTACCGCCTACTTGATAACCTCTGATCCAATCATAGGGCTTCTCTTGTATATAAGGATGCTCCGCATCCTTAACAAAAAAGTGTTCTGAAGTTTCATTATACGCATAACACTTACTAACCACTGGATTGTCCTTGGTTAATGCATTTGTTTTTTTACCTCGATGGGAAAAATCCCAAGGATTTTTTGTAGCTGTTGGATAATCTTTTAAATGGACTACATCTCGACCTCGCTCCAGCACCAATGTTTTTAATCCTTTCTCACATAATTCTTTTGCAGCCCAGCCACCACTTATTCCAGATCCAATAACAATGGCATCATAGGTATTTGCATTTGTTGACATAGGATATTTTTTTCTGTTATTTTAATAAATTTTCGACATATGTATCTATGTTAAAATATATAATGATTATACTTAAAGTTAATACACTTATTCATTGTTCGCAAATGGAAACGATATAAATTATCCAATTATTACACACCCCCCTACACGAAAAAGCCTCCTTCCGATTTCTCGAAAGGAGGCTTTTAATATATTACTTTAAACTTGGTTAGAAGTTTGTAGCAACACCAGTATCCCACCACAAACGAGTTGCGATATCATCTTTTCCACCTGCACCCATTGTTGCAACAGCAGCAGCAACACCTGCAGTGTTACCAGTTCTTTCACCATTGATGAAAGGCATTCTCTTAATCCACTCTTTTGCTGGAATAACTCCCCAATCAGGGCTAGAATCATTCTTAGCTACGTTAGGAATCTTAGGGTAGCCAGTTCTTCTGAAATCAACCCATGCTTCCATAGTATTAGTAAATGTGTTGAGATACTTTTGTGTAAGTATTTTTTCTAATTTCAACTCATTATTGTCAGCATCTTTCCAAGCTATAGTAATTGTTGAAGCAGCTTTATTGCTATTACGTGCATCCTTAGGATCTACATAATCAATTGGCTTACTAGTAGCATCTGCTAAATACGCGTCAACGCCACCTGCTCCCCAATCTTCGAATGATAATTTAACACCATTCTCGTAGTTTGTTTTTGCACTACCAGCACCAGCCCAACCTCTTAAAGCAGCTTCTGCTTTTAAGAATGCAACTTCAGATGCAGTAAATGCCCGTCTTGTTTGTGCATTGTTAAAGTCGTTAGAAACCTTAGAGTAAGGAACTTTATCTGCTTTTGCTTCACAATATGCACCATTACGGATTCCTTTGTAAGGAACGGTAGGATGATCAGCATATAATGCAGGATCTGTTACTGGTGAATAGAATTTTGATATACGATTATCTTTCAATCCAACTAAAAATGATTCCATAACGCTACCCATACGAGTATCATCCCATTGGAAACAAATTTGTGCTACTGGCATAATATTACCCATCAATGAAACTAAGAAGTTTTCAGCATTTGTGTTTATTAAGCCTGCTGGATCAGCCATTGCTTTTTCACCTTGTGTTTTAGCAACACTTGGAGCAACTTTAGACAAACGCATCGCTAATCTTAATCTCATAGAATTCACCAATTTTTGCCAAGCAGGAATACTTCCTTTGTAGCTAGGGTCAAACTTAGCGAAACCTGCATAAGTTTTATTAGCAGCAAAATCAGCTTGGATTGAATCTAATTGTAAGAAGAAAGTATTGTACAAATCAGACTCTTTATCATAATTGATAACTGGAGTAGTTGCACCATAGTTTGAATAGATTACTGGTCCATGATAAGCCGATGTTTTAGACATTGACATTACGCGTATTAATTTTGCCCATGTTGCAAATAATGGCAATTTGTTTTCTCCAGCTAATCTTATTACCTGTCTGGAAGGTGACATTACATTATTATAAGAGCGACCCCAATAGGAGTTCCATCGAATGTAATAGGTAGTATTGTTTACATTACCAACAAATGGCGTAGGCGTATTCATATACCCCATCCAAGAATCATGTAAAAGATCCTCTTCAATTTGACCTCCGAAAAGGTTTAACAACATACCTGAGAAAGGCGAACCTACCAGGTTAAAGTCTTGCTTAAGTAGCTGATCAGAAATTTGATTGGGATTTTGGTTTGTACTTTCGAAATCTTTAGTACAAGACACCATAGCAATCAACATTAATGACGCAATTAGTATTTTTTTCATATAAATTAATTTTGTTTTTTTAGAAAGTTAACTTGATGTTAAATCCAACTGATCTTGTAGAAGGCATGCTAAATACATCATTTGATTGCATTCCATTTCCAGTACTCATAGATTGTTCAGGATCAAATGGCGCTTCCTTAAAGAAGAAGAATAAGTTTCTTCCTACTAAAGAGAATGAAGCATCTTTGAATGGTAAGTTAGCATTTTTTACTTTTAAAGTATAACCTAAAGCTAATTGACCTAATCTAATGTTTGTTCTAGAAAATACATACGGTTCCATAATTCCATTTCTATCTCCAATTGCTGAATAATATTTTGCAGGATCAATAGAAGTAACAGCAGCACCTGTGCTTGACACTGCATTAATTGGAATAGTTTCACCTGCTCTTGCATCAGCTGTTCTTTGACTTACACCATAAGAATCTAAGAATGCTTCAGTTTTAGAGAAAGCTACACCACCAAACTTACCATTGATAAGTATACTAGCGAAGAAATCTTTGTAAGTAAAGTTGTTATTCCAACCTGCAATTAAATCAGGATTAACGTTACCCACTTTTTCACTTTGTGCGGCTTTTGTTGGAACACCTGCAGCACTTAAGATAATTTGACCACCCGCATTTCTCGCAAATTTAAAAATATATAAATCAAGAAATGAACCACCTGCTTTGATAATTGATTCAAAACCTTCATCTTGACCTCCGATTTGGTAATTTGGATTGGAAGCAATTAACTCCACTATTTCATTTTGATTTGTAGACAAGTTAATATTTGTTTTCCAATTAAAATTGTTAGTTCTAATAGGTTCAGCATCGATGGTCATCTCAAAACCTTTGTTAACAATTTTACCTGCGTTTACATAATAGGTAGAAAAACCTGATCCAGAAGGTGCAGGTAATCTAAGGAATTGATTTGTACTTACTGAATTGTAATAAGTTAGATCAAGTCCTAATCTGCCTTTCAAGAATCTAATTTCAGCACCTACTTCATCACTTTTAATAATCTCAGCATTTAAATTAGTGAAAGGAACCTGTGAGTTACGATTAATTCCACCGATACCAGCAGGACCACCTGCACCACCAATTGAATTATATGGATTAACCACGTTGAAAGGAACCTCATTACCAGTTTCAGAACGAGAAGCTCTTAGTTTTAAGTAAGAAATTACTTCAGGTAATTCAACCATTTGACTTATAATTGCAGATATACCAAATGCAGGATATAAATAAGATTGGTTTCCAGTTAATGCTAAAGTAGATGCCCAGTCATTACGCGCTGAAACGTCTAAATATATCATATCCTTGTAACCAATATTTGCACTTGCAAATGCACCTTGCTTAATTGTTCTTTCCAAAGTTGAATTAAAGATGACATTGTAAGGTATATTAGAGAAAGAGAAGAAGTTAGGATATTGTAAAGGAATAGTTCCATTATTCACACTCATACCATCGTTGTAGGTGTTTTTTTGATAACTAGCTCCCAATAATCCTGTAACACTAAAATCACCAAAATTATTATTGTAACTTAAGATTCCGTCCGCATACATAGACTGATCTTTATATTTAGTGTAGTTCCAAGTTCCATTAGGACTTACGCTCACCGAGTTTCCACCAGCAACATATCTGTTATCATATAAAACATCATTGTAATCGATGTTACCTCTTGTTTCAAACTTAAGGTGTTTAGCGATATCATATGATAATTTCACATTGGCAATTACACGATTGTTTGTAGCCAACTTTGAGTTATTGTTAAGTTCAAAATAAGGGTTGTTTTGAAACTCATAAGTTGAATACCAGCTTTGTTTGTAAAGGTTTCTAGCTGGATCAAAAATTTGGTAATCTTTTTTGTAAGCAGCAAAATCTTTTTCACGCGCAAAAGTGTACAAACCAGTCAATGGGTTATTGTAATAACCTGCACCTGGACGATTGTATGATTTTTCTTTAGAAAAAATTACATTTGAACTTAAAGTAATTTTATCATTAAACAATTTAGTTGATTGGTTTAATGTAATTGTATTCTTATCATAAGTATTCGTAGGCATTGCTCCTTTCGCTGTAATATTTGAGAAAGAGAAATAAGCAGTTGTTTGATTATTTCCACCACTCACATTCAAAGAGTTTGTTGCAGTGATACCAGTTTGGAAGAAATCTTTAACATAATCTTTTTGATAATTTCCTTTCACTTTAGACCAGTTAAGATCACCACCTGCAGTACCATACATAAATTGCATTTCAGGAATTCCTGTTACTTGCTCAAATACAGTACTTGAATTGAAATCAACGACAGTTTTACCTGCTTTACCTTTTTTAGTTGTAATTAAGATAACACCATTCGCACCTTGGCTACCATAAAGGATAGATGCGTTTGCGCCTCTTAATACACTGATATTTTCGATATCAGCAGGGTTGATAGCAGATAATCCATCACCACGGTCGTTTCCACCATATGAACCTGGTTGAGCACCTTTGTTATTCACCATTGGAACCCCGTCAATAACAAAAAGAGCTTCACTTGTTCCAATAAGTGATCTTGCACCTCTTAAGACTGCTTTAGTAGATCCACCAGCACCTGATCCACTGATTTTAATATCGATACCAGCAGCTTTACCACTTAGTCCTTCCATAAAGTTTGGACCAGCAGCTCTTCTAAGCTCATCACCACCCACTTGTTGTGATGCATAAGTTAAAGATTTCTTTTCACGCTTAATACCTAATGCAGTTACAACGACTTCAGATAAGTCACTTGATGCACTTGTTAAAGAAACATTAGCTGTTGATTGAGAAGCGCCTACAGTAACTTCTTTGGCTTCAAATCCCAATGAAGAGACTTGTAATACAAAGCTACCCGCTGGTGCTTTCAAACTAAATGTTCCATCAGCATTGGTTGTAGTAGCAGCGTTGCTACCCTTGACCTTGATTGTAGCAGATGCTACGGCCTGATTGTCAGAGCCTGTTACCTTACCGGTAACTTGTCTTGTTTGTGCGAATGTTGCGGAGAACATGCACAGAACACTACAAAAAACTAAAAGCATACTTTTCATAAGAATGATGTTTGGTCTGTTTAAGAAAGAAGTTAAAGTGATATTGAAATAATGGTAATCTCAAAAATCAATTGAACCGCCTCATTAAGGTTAAAAAATTTTGTTTAAAAATGTCTCAATCGTATTATAATATTACGGCTTTATGACTACGTTAACAAAAAAATAGGCCCTTTTTTACCAATATTTGTCATGAATATTTGTGGAAAAAATACGTAAATACTTGATTTACAATTATATATAATATAATTTGAATACTAGAATTCGAAATAATTCTAGGCTAAATAAGTAAATTTTTAAGCCCGAAAGTGAAAATCACTTATGATCATCTCGAGCACCCGCTAAAAAAGCTACTTTTAATGTTTCAGCATATCAAAACTATGACTAAGAAAATTTCAAATTTTAACTGGAAAGTACAGGCCTTAGGTGATCATGCCATTCAGTTTTACCTACCAGAAAAAATGGATCCAGCCATGATTGGTGAAATAAAATATTTTCATGATTTTATTTTTTCACTAAAGCTTAAGGAAATAAAAGACATCATTCCCTCCTACCATACCCTTACTTTGATTTATGATATTGAACTAATGCATGAACCAATAGAATTTGCAAATGATTTATTTGAAAGATATAAAAGTCAGCGTGAAATCGACTTACCTAATAAGGAGGTAAATAAAATTATTGAAGTCCCTGTTTGTTATGATGAAAATTTTGGTATTGACTTAATAAGTATGTCAACAAAATTAAATTTATCCATTAACGAAATAATAAAAATTCACACTGAAAATATTTATCAAGTGTATTGCTTGGGTTTTATGCCAGGCTTTGCTTATATGGGTGATGTGAATTCGAAAATACAAATAGCAAGACATCCGCAACCAAGAAAAAATGTATCCGCCGGCAGTGTAGGTATCGCAGGTGCACAAACAGGAATTTATCCGATACATTCGCCAGGGGGCTGGCAAATTATTGGACGAACACCCTTGAAAATTTTTGACAAGAATCCTGCTATTTTATCCAAATTCAAGATGGGAGATGCTATAAAATTTTATCCCATCACGCGAGCTGAATTTGAATCATTAAATCAAAACGAACTTTAATAATTATTCACAAATGTCCATCCAAATTATAAAACAAGGTATCATGGATACCCTTCAAGATAAGGGCAGATATGGCTTTCAGCATATCGGCATCCCGCCTTGTGGCTATTTGGATTACTTATCAGCACAGCTTGCAAATGTAATTGTTGGCAATCGAATAGAGGCACCCATTTTTGAATTACATTTTCCTGCAAGCAGTTTTATTTTTAACGAGGCACATACCATTTGTATTTCAGGTGCAAACTTTGTTCCAGTATTAAATGACAAAAGCATTGCGTTGAATACCCCAATTCAAGTTTGCAAAAATGATACATTACATTTTATGCAACCCTTGCTGGGTAAAACAAGTTACTTATCCATCAAAGGAAATATAGATAGCAGTTCATGGTTAAATAGTAAAAGTGATTTTTCTTCCCAATTAAAAACCAATGACCAATTTAATATAATCGCATGGGATGGAGACAATAAAATAAATAGTGACAAAACCGAGGAACAAGAAAGTCAACAATGCAATATAAATGAAATTCAAAAACATATTTTTAATTCAAATGAAATAAGATTTATTCCAGGGCCACAGTGGAATGATTTAACCAATGAATCTATTTCAACTATTTTAAAGCAACCCTTTAATACAAGTTTGAATTCCAATCGCATGGGTTATACCTTAAAAGGACCTTCCCTGCAATTAATTGAACAAAAAAGCTATTTATCAAGCACGGTAACCAGGGGCACGATGCAGTTACTACCCAATGGGGAAGTGATTGTATTAATGGCAAATCACCAGACCATTGGAGGCTATGCAAATATTGGTCAAATAATTTTGGTAGATTTACCTAAATTAGTACAGCACAAAAGCGATACCCCATTCCGTTTTAGCATCACTAATGTTGAAACAGCACATTCGGAATACAAACAAATGCAAAAATGCTTTAGCTAATATTAAATATAACAATGCCTAATTCCTTGCACGATATAAAAAAGCATATTGATATTAACTGCGATATGGGCGAAGGGTTTCACAATGAAGCTGAGCTCATGCCATTTATTAGTAGCGCAAATATTGCATGTGGTTTTCACGCAGGTGATGAAGATAGCATTAAGCGTACCATCGATTTGGCATTGGAACACCATGTTGCTATTGGCGTGCACCCGAGTTATGATGATAGAATAAATTTTGGCAGACAATCACATTTCGTTTCCTTACTTGAATTAGCAGAATTGATTTCCGATCAATTATACTTATTTGAAAAAGTTTCCATCCCCATGGGACTTTCTTTACACCATATTAAATTACATGGCGCTTTATATAATGATTGTGCAAAGGATGCAGGATTAAGTAAAATTTTTATACAAACCATTCAAGCCATCAACCCAGATTTAATCGTTTATGGATTAAGTGGCAGCCATACCATACAACAAGCAAAAAACTTTGGACAGCCTTTTGCCAACGAAGTATTTGCAGATCGCACTTATCAAAATAATGGGCAACTCACCCCAAGATACTTGGACAATGCACTCATATACGATCCAGAAATTGCAAGTGCACAAGCATTAAAAATAATTTTTGAAAAAAAGGTGTCCACGATTCACGAGGAGGATATTTCAATAATAGCAGACACCATTTGTATACATGGGGATGGATTAAATGCTATTCCTATTGCCACAAAACTGCATGAAATATTAAAACAAAATAATATTGAAATCAAATACACCTAATTCCAATCCTGTTTTAAAATCAATGACAGGCTTGAGTTTGGGCGCTGCATTTTTGATGGCCAATTCATCTATTGGTCCAGGATTTTTAACACAAACTTCCTTTTATACAGAACAATTAATTACCAGTTTTGGATTTGTAATTATCATTTCAATTATTTTAGATTTTGGTGCGCAAATAAATATTTGGCGTGCCATTACTTTAAGTGGCATGCGCGCGCAGGAAATTGCCAATGAATTAGTACCTGGCTTAGGACATATCCTTTCACTACTTGTGGTACTAGGTGGATTTGCATTTAATATTGGCAATATAGCCGGATGTGGCTTAGCATTAAATATATTAAGTGGCATTTCATTTGCAAATGGTGCAATAATTAGTGGCATAGTTGCTATCCTCATTTTCTGGATCAATGAAATTGGAAAAACCTTAGACCAATTAACCAAATTTTTAGGCATCCTAAAAATTGGACTTACTTTATTTATTGTTTACGCTGCACACCCGCCAATTTTAGAAGCAGTCCATCACACTTTTATTCCTGAAAAAATATCACTCATCGCCATCGTCACTATTGTGGGTGGAACGGTTGGCGGATACATTACTTTTTCAGGTGCACACCGTTTAATAGATGCAGGCATTTCTGGAAGTGAACATATAAAATTTGTAACCAAGAGTGCAACCACTGGAATTATCATTTCATCCTTCATGCGCTACATTTTATTTTTAGCTGCAGTGGGTGTTGTTTCACAAGGAATACATTTAGATAAAAATAATCCTGCAGCGACCATTTTTGAAACTGCCGGCGGCAGATGGGGCTTATTTATTTTTGGTATTGTTTTATGGAGCGCTGCCATATCCTCCGTGATTGGCGCTTCCTACACTTCCTATTCGTTTATTAAAAACTTAAAAGCACGTTATTTACAAAATGAAAGATTAATCATTAGTTGTTTTATCATTATCTCAACATCCATTTTTGTGATCACGGGCAAACCCAAAGAGTTATTATTATTAGCAGGATTAGTGAACGGATTCATTTTACCATTTGCATTATCCATCATGTTAATCGCTGGAAGAAAATTACCGATACTCAAACAATTCAAATATCCTTTATGGATTGAAATTGCAGGATGGCTAGTGGTTGCGGTCATGGGCACCATGAGCGTGTTTGCAGGTTTTAGCGTGATTCTTATCAGTAGTGTAGTGGCGATTGTGCTCAGCGCGCCCGCACTTGCTGG
>SYEV01000113.1 GCA_005800655.1 Bacteroidota bacterium | reverse complement strand
TAATACTTTCGCCATTGGCGCTAAACAGTTCGTGGTACAAGATGCACCGGAGATCACTGTTTCCGTACCATCTAAAATTTCATGGTTGGTATTAAATACCACTGTTTTCATATCACCAGTTGCTGGCGCAGAAATCACGACTCTCTTTGCACCTGCTTTAATATGCAATTCTGCTTTTTCTTTATCTGTAAAGAATCCAGTTGATTCAATTACTACATCTACATTATGTGCGCCCCAAGGAATTTGCGCTGGATCACGTTGTGCACATATTTTTACCGCGTGGCCATTCACCACTACAGCATCTTCTGTTGATTTCACATCCGCATCAAAACGACCTTGTGCACTATCATACTTTAATAAATGTGCCAAAACCGCGGGAGAAGTAAGGTCATTGATCGCGACTACCTCGATACCTTCCATGTTATAAATTTGGCGGAAAACCAGACGACCAATTCGGCCAAATCCATTGATTGCTACTTTAACTGAACTCATTTTTATCGATTTTAATTGAATAGAAGATGCAAAGGTACCATCTTTTTAAAAAATAAGGGCTAAATAAGTAAGAATAAATCAACAAAATCAAGGATTTTAAACAAACAACTGATCGTATTGACCGGTATCGGCCGTTTACCCAAATCCGCATTGGCACTAATTCAAATCCCCTACTGTATTGATATTCATTAAAAAAAGCAAAAATCTTTTGGCAGTAAAGCGTTTGAGACCTATTTTTGCGACCCTAATAACATAGTGGACTTGGAGCGTTCGACTAAGGGTTAGGTCACCTCCCTTTCACGGAGGTAATACGGGTTCGAATCCCGTACGCTCTACAAAGCCTATCACAAAGTGATAGGCTTTTTTCATTTAAGGCAGCGTCACAAGCTCGCTTGTGTAAGCTGGCGAGAATGAGAAAAGCAAAAAGCAAACGAAGTTTGCTTTTGAAAGGCTTTGGGTAAGGAGCCCTCTTGGGATGACGGCGAAAGAAAGTGTAGCCGGCAATCCTGGCGGCATAAAACATAAGAAACAATTATAGAAGATTAACAATAAATTTGCGAAAGTATGAAGAAGTATTATTTTTTACTTTCCCTTATTTTTTCAATTAACGTTTCTGCACAAAAAGAAGATTCTTCTTTTATCAATCTTGACTCCGCTATAGTTACCAGCAGGTCCATAAAAATTTTGAATACTAAAAATCCATTAGTAATAAGTTCAATTACAAATCATCAAATAATTGAAAAGGGTGCAAGAACAGCTCCAGAAGCCTTAATGGGCGTATCTGGTGTTTTTATTCAGAAAACAAACCATGGCGGTGGCTCCGCTTTTATAAGAGGCCTTACAGGGAATCAAACACTTATTGTATTAGATGGAATAAGACTGAATAACGCAATTTATAGATATGGGCCCAACCAATACCTGAATACTATCGATATGTTTACCGTTGATAAAATTGATGTGCTAAAAGGTTTCGGTGCGGTAGAATATGGATCTGACGCAATGGGTGGTGTAATACATGTAAAAACCAAAGAAAATGCTTCGAAAGAATTGAATAAAATAAGCTTAAATAATACGAGCAAATTTATTTCAAATGATATGGAAAAAACAAATAGAACAGCTATTCAATATGCTACAAATAAATGGGATTTTTTAGGCGGGATTTCTTTAAAAAAATATGGTGATTTAGTAGGTGGTGGAAATATAGGGAAACAAACTCCTACGGGATACAATGAAATTAATTATGATTTAAAAACAAAAATAAAAATAAATAACCAAAGTGAACTTATTTATTCAAGTCAAAACACCATTCAAAAAAATGTACCTATTTATCACAAAATAGCTTTAGAAAATTATAAAACAAACCATATAGATTATCAAGTTCGCTATTTAAACTATTTAAAATATAAGTATATTAGTAATAAGAAATGGGTCTCCGAAATAATTATAAATGTTTCTACACAAAGATCAATTGAACAGCGATCTATTCAAAAAAACAATTCAAGTATATTTAGAAATGAAGCTGATACTGTCAAAAATATTGGCTTAACAGCAGAAATAGTATCAAAGCCAAATAAAAACTGGACCATGAATAGTGGTTTTGATTATTATAAAGATCAGATTTTTAGCGAAGCCATTGAAACAAGTAGCGAATTAAATACCCAAGTATTTAAAAGAGGATTGTATCCCAATGGATCGATATATAAAAACAGCTCCTTATTTAATATACATAATTTAAATTTCAATAAATTTAATATAGTTGCAGGGCTACGTTATAATTTTTTACATATTCAAATGAATGAACTTACGTTAGGCGAAATAGCAATAAAACCCTCTGCCTTAGTATCCAATTACGGCATCAACTACCAAGTTAACCAACACAGTTTTTTGTTTGGTTCTATTACAACTGGATATAGGGCACCCAATATTGATGATTTAGGTAGTTTGGGTATTGTTGATTTTAGGTATGAAATTCCAAGTTATGATTTACGACCAGAAAAATCATTAAATACAGAAATAGGTTATAAATACCGCTCAAATAAAATTGATTTTTCAATTGCAGTATTTAAAATGAAGTTAAAGGATATTATTGCAAGGCTTCTGGTGGATGGGAAAGTGATAAATGGGTATAATGTTTATAATAAAAAAAATATAGAATCCTCCTATATCAATGGTGCAGAAGTCAATTACACCTATTTATTAAGTAAATTTTTAACTTGGTATACCAATGCAACTTATACCTACGGACAAAATGTAACCAAAAATGAACCGATGAGGAGAATACCTCCCCTATTCGGTCAAAATCAAATATCCTTCGTTAAAAAAAATAAATCATTGGCTATTACGCATCAATATGCGGGAAAACAAGATAGGCTTGCCCAAGGAGATAAGGACGATAATAGAATAGGTAAATCAGGAACGCCAGGATGGAATATATTTAATATTGATGCAGGATGGCAAGTAAAAAACATAAGTTTAAATACAAGTTTAATAAACATTTCCAATATACAATACAAAACGCATGGATCTGGTGTTTATGCCATGGGTAGAGCGGTTAACTTTTCTTTCAAAATAGAATTCTAAAATTGCGTTGACACCAATAATTTATATCTAAACTAGTATGAGGTTAGATTAAAAAAAAGGGCCATCAAGAATGATGGCCCGTGTCGCATTAAAAAATGCATTAAACTAAACCAACCTTTACTCAAAAAATTTCACTTCGCCTGTTGAGATATCATGTATGCCCCCAACAATTCCAATGTCGCCGTTTTTCACCATATCGGCGATGATTGGACTTTTTAACAAAATATTTTTAACTGATAAGCTCACATTTAATTCTGCTACATTTTCAACAAAAACACTGTTGCTTGAATTTCTATTTTCTGAAGTAACTGATTCTTCATCAACGGCTGGTTTAATCTTAGCAATCAATCCAGTTAAGTTGCCCAATGCAACATTATCACATGCGCCTTTAACCGCACCACATTTAGTATGACCTAGTACTACGATAATTTTAGCGCCAGCCACTTTACAACCAAACTCCATACTTCCTAAAATGTCCTCATTTACAATATTACCTGCTATCCTTACGCTGAATACATCCCCTAACCCTTGGTCAAAAATTAATTCCGCCGATGTTCTACTATCGATACAGCTTAGGATTACGGCAAATGGATGCTGACCATCAGATGTTTCATTCGCTTGCTGTAAAAGGTTTCTGTTAATTTTAAGATTACTTACAAATCGTTTATTTCCATCTTTTAATAAATCCAATGCGAATGAAGGCGTTATTGCATTCTGCATTTCTTTGGTTAATGTTTTCATATTAATTATTTTATATTTTTTTATGTTTTGTTTTAAAAGGTAAATTGTTAACTATTATCAGTTGCAGTTGACCCCTTGTAATATTTTTTTGTGCCTGAATCATAAACCCAGTTTCTATTCTTAAAGATTCTGTTATACCATATCCGAGACCTCCATATAATCGGTTTCGATCAAATTTTGGATCTTTTATATCAACAAATAATTCATTATAAGCAGATAAGTATGTATTTCCTTTAGCGATAGTTTTACTTCCCAAAGGCTTTTGTAATGAAATAAAATACCTTGCTCTTAAACCAAATTCATTAGGAAAAAACCGTTCCTCCAAACGGAATCGATGTGTTAATGAATTTGCACCTATCTTATTTTTATACAAATACTGCTGATAAATTCTATGTTCAATTTTTGTACTTGTATTATTATCAAATTCATCATATGCATCAGTGGCAATATAGGCATAGCCTAAAAGCAAATTATGATTTTGCGGTTTTAAATTATAACCCAACCCCGCCCTAGCTAAAAATTGGTTTCTTTGACCTAAAAATCGATAATCACGATACTGAAAATCAGATTGTATATTCCATTTATCATTAATTTTTTGATTTCCAAAATAAACAAACCAAGTTCCTACATTATTCGACTGACCAATGACTGAATTATTCAGCACACCAATAAACCCCAGCAATAATATAGTCCGCTTTAACAGTGTCATACTATGGCTTAAAATTTATTTTCTCTACTTCAATTGATTTTGTTTTTGCGTTATGTTCAAAATCTTTAATGATCTCTATCACATCATAAGCAATTGATTTAGAGTTAGTACAATCAATGATTACCTTACTATTATTAGGAATAGAATCAAAAGTATTTAACAAACTTGCCTTGTTGAAAAAGGATACCTCTTCCGCAAGTACCATGTGATGCACAGTTTTGCCATTTTGGTCGCTTACATTATCCTTAATATGGTGTGAGTTACGGTAACTATGTCTTAGGGTATAAAATATTCCAAATAAGATACCCACGGTTATCCCTTTTAATAAATCAGTTGCAAGAATCGCAACAATAGTTGCCGTAAATGGAATAAATTGCTCCCAACCAAGTTTATACATTTGTTTGAATAAATCTGGCTTTGCTAGCTTATAACCCACCATTAATAATATAGCAGCTAAGGAAGCTAATGGAATTAAATTTAATAAGCTTGCAATAAATATCGCACTGATTAATAAAAATACGCCATGTAAAATGGCAGACATTTTAGTTTTACCACCAAAATTAATATTTGCTGAACTTCTAACAATCACTTGCGTCACTGGTAAACCACCAATTAGTCCTGATACAATATTTCCCAATCCTTGTGCTTTTAATTCTCTATTGGTAGGGGTAATTCTTTTATCTGGATCCAATTTATCTGTTGCTTCTACACATAATAAAGTTTCTAAACTAGCTACAATTGCCAAAACAATCGCAATTTTCCAGACCTCTAAATTAGTGATTGCTGAAAAATCAGGAAATGTAAACTGACCAATAAAATCAGCCATTGAATTTGGAACAGGAACAGATACAATTTGTTTGTCATTCAAGCTAAATGGCAAAAGTCCATTGGTATAAGCAAGGTTAAAAAATATACCCAATACCACCACTACAATTGGTCCTTGAATGAGTTGAAAAATTTTATGTTTTTTGGTAAGCACCGTATCCCATAAAATTAATATAGCAAGAGATACACCAGCGATTAATAGCGCACCCGGTGTGATAAATTCAAATGCTCTAGCTATTTCAGAAAAAGTATTTTGACCATCTGCTTGTAAAAAAGCATCATCCCCTACAGCGTCCTTATCCCAACCAAGCGCATGGGGTATTTGTTTCAATATAATTAATAAGCCAATACCCGATAACATGCCTTTAATCACGGAACTTGGAAAAAAGTAAGCAATAAACCCTGCCTTAGCATAACCCAATGCTAATTGTATCACACCGGAAATTACCACTGCGGTTAAAAATGCTTGATAGGACCCGCCAAGAGTTCCAATTGCAGTTAATACTATTACCGCTAGTCCAGCTGCAGGGCCGCTAACTCCTAAAGGAGAGCCACTAGCAATTCCTACAACAATACCCCCAACAATTCCTGCGATAATGCCTGCGAATAATGGGGCGCCAGAAGCAAGTGCAATTCCTAAACATAGTGGAACAGCGACAAAAAATACCACGATGCTTGCTGGTAAATCGTTTTTAATGTGTTTAAATAGACTCATTTTGGTAGAATTTTAAGTTGATGGGTCAAAAATAGTAATAATATTTTAAATAATAGTATTACTATCATAAATAATTGTAAAATTTTTTTTACTACTTTTGTAAAAAATGGGGAATACCCTACCTTATGAAATTAGAAGTGCAGATTAAAATGAACGCGTCTTTATACTTAAGAGACCCGGAACAGTCCGAATTAGGTAAAAATATCATCAAATTTAGCATTGAGCTAATACATAAGCATGGTTTTGAGGCCTTTACCTTCAAAAAATTAGCAGAAGCAATAGGAACTACCGAAGCGGGAGTATATAGATACTTTGAAAACAAACATAAGTTATTGGTTTACATTATTTCCTGGTATTGGGGATGGTTGGAATTTCAAATCGGATACCAAACTAAAAACGTAACGAATCCGGTGTCCAAACTAAAAAAAGTAATTACCATATTAGCAACCACTGTGGAGGATGATATAATGACCGGACATGTAGATGAATCCATTTTACACCAAATTTTAATTTCAGAAGGTTCAAAGGCCTATTTAACCAAACAAGTAAGTCAAGACAACAAGCAAGAATACTTTAAACCTTATAAGGAATTGTGTAATACGGTTGGAGGCATCATTTTAGAATGTAATTCAAAATACAAATATCCTCACTCACTCGCATCGACTATTATTGAAGTAGCGCATTTGCAGAACTTCTTTATGAACAATCTTCCTTCTCTAACTGATTTTAGTAAATCAAAAAATGAAGATCAAATTATCACTTTTCTTAATGACTTGGTTTTTTCGAGTATTGAAAAATAACTATTGCGCTTTGTTTTCAGTAATTGCATCCCACAATTGCGCCCTCATTTCCAAAGCCTTCATGGATGCGCTGGTTGCCTGTTCCCATTTTGCAGCGTCATTTCCGCACAGTTCAGCAACCATTTCAAGCGCTAATTGGCTATGATGACCGCCATCCACTTCAATATGTCTTTCAATATAATATTTGAAAGTGGCTACTTGATAGGGATGATCCTTATAAATTTTATTTAAAATCGCAGTAAACATATCTGGAATTAAGTCCTCCCTACCAAATGTAAATACCGCCGCTTTAACATGCAATGGCGCATTTTGAGCTATTTCAAAAGTAAACAACAAAAACATTTTCACTTTATCAGGTAATGGTGCAAGTTGAATGGCCTGTTCAATGGAATGTCCATGATTAATTTCATTGATTAAAGCATCAATCAAATTTGTTGGCGCTCCCATTTGACGCATTGCGTTTAAATACAATTCAAAATGGCTGATTCTATTATCATGCTCATCCACATCAGACTCCTCTCCTAGAACAATTTCATTGATTAAGTATCTTGTATTGGCGGAACCCACCGGCACCCAAGGCAGCGTAACACATGTCAAACCAATTTGAAGTGACTTTAATAAACTCATAAAGTCCCAAACAGCAAATACATGAAATTGAGTGAAATTTTTTAGCCCGTCTAAATTATTAATCTTTGCATACACCGGATGTAATAGCAACTGAGCCCTTGCATCATTGATTTTTTCTTTTAAATTTTCAACTTCCAGTTGCATAAAGTCTTCGTTTACATGTTTAACAAATGAGCGGTATAATTGTTTGAAATTTACCTAAATGATACCCAATATTGAATAGGAAAAATTAAAGCTATTCTATCCATTCTATAGGTATGATTACCTCGTTGGTCCTACCCATAAATTGATAGGGTGCATTATATCCTAAAAGCTTGTACCCACCTTTAGTAATAATTTTTTTCTCGGATAAAATTTTAACTAGGTTTTGATAAGCAACGGCAATTTTTTCATCTGTCGCATACCCCCCAAAACTAATAACTGCTACATATTCTGGTAGCGATTTTTTTATTTCGATATTTGGATCATTGGGGGTGGGTAGAGATTGATTATTATATTTTTGAGGCATAACAAAACTCATACTTGATCCATTTTCTGAAATACTCATTCTCACTGGAGCAGTCATCGAAATACTTTCCTTTTGCTGATTTCCGCCAAATATATATTTAGCTAATTTATTAAAACCCGAACTGGAAACTGATTTATAATTGCTCCCCTTTGAATAAACGGTTGCCATTAAAGCTTCGGGGTAATACCTGATTTCAAAATCAGCCTCTTTTTTGACAACCCGATATACCTGCTTTTCAGTATCAATCACATATTTAGAGATAAATGATTGAAATACAAAGTAGATAGCAGCAAGAAGTAATATTATGGATAGTGATTTCATGGATTTCTTTATTTATATAACATATACATTTTATCTTTGGTTCACTAAAATGCAAACAAATTTATCGTTATTTTTAAACCATGTGTTACGTCATTGGCATCAAAATTCCTAAAAAGCAAACTATAAAAATAGGCGACAAATTATTGGACTTGGATGCCCTAGATATTCCAGTTCAATCTGGGTTTGCTTATGACCAATGGCCAGTTATATACAATGACCCAAGCGGTAATGTAACCCAGCCAAATTTAAGACCCGGCTTAATGCATTGGGAATTAATCCCCAATTGGGTAGGTAATGAAAAGGAATTGATTGAATCAAGAAAAAAATACACCACCCTCAATATTAAGTCGGAAACCCTACTTACCAATAAAGTAGCAGCAGCAACAATATATACAAATAGATGCCTGGTACTAGCCTCCCATTTTTTTGAATAGCAGGAACTCAATAAAGAAAAATACCCGCATTGCATTTCAGTTAACGATGCACCCATTTTTTATATGGCAGGGGTTTGGAATACTTGGACCAACCATCAAACGGGTGAAATGAAAAACAGCTTTGGAATAATTACTACCGAGGCCAACGAATTGATGCGAAAAGTGCACAATATAAAAAACCGAATGCCCACAATTTTAAATGATGATTTGGCAAATAGTTGGGTTAATGAAAATTTGAACGAAAAACAGATTACCGAAATTGCCGCTACCCAGTTTGATACGAATAAAATGAGCGCCCATACGGTTGCAAAAAGTTTTCAGCAAAGCAACAATCCTTGCGAAAAATTTGAATATAAAATTTTTACGCCACAAAGTTTGTTTTAAACTATTTTAACTCAAATGTTTCATGCATTTCAGGGGCATGAACTTCCTTGAATCCTTTTTTGCGTAATCTTTCCGCAAAATGGTCCTGTACTTCAGCCTCACCATGTACTACAAAAACTTGCTTTACCAAATCCGGGGTTTGGCAAGATAAAAATTGCATTAAGTCCTCATAATCGCCATGCGCACTCATACTTCGAATGGACCCAACTTTGGCCACCACATCATATAACTCACTGTATATTTTCACTTCCTTGGCACCATTCATTAATCGCCCACCCAATGAATGTGGCTCACAATAACCCACTAATAAAATGGTGTTTTTTGAATTGCTGATATTGTTTTTAATGTGGTGCTTTACCCTACCCGCATCTGCCATACCTGATGCCGATATAATCACCTTGGGATGTAAATCCTCATTCAATGCTTTACTTTCCTCGACTGATTTTATATAACGTAATCCTTCAAAATCAAATGGATCATCATCCACTTCCAATATCTTTTGAATTTTTTTATTAAAATATTTAGGAAACTTCTTTAACACTTCTGTCGCCTCCATGCTCAAAGGGCTGTCCACATATATTGGTATATGGGGTAATCTTTTTTCTAGTGACAATTGATTTAGTTCAAATAAAATTTCCTGTGTACGTCCTACACTAAATGCTGGTATAATTAAATTTCCTTTTTGTTCAACACAAGTGGACTCAATCCACTTTAATAAATCATCTGGCGTAGTATGTATTAAATCATGCAGCTTGTCCCCGTAGGTACTTTCTATAATAATATAATCAGCATGCGGGAATTCAGAAGGTGAACGAAGAATCATGTCTCGGTACCTTCCAATGTCACCACTAAAAGTGAGTGACTCTCTATTTTCACCATTTTTTATTTTTAAACTAACTGCAGCGCTTCCAATAATATGGCCAGCATCAGTAAACAACACCTCAACTGAATCAGAAATTTTTGTTGGAGTATTATAATCAACTGCCTTAAATAAAGGTATCGTCAGGTTCACATCATCAATATCATATAAGGGCTCAATGGGCGGTAGTCCTTGTCTGGCGCGACGCTTATTGCCATATTTAGCATCATCACGTTGAATCATTGCAGAATCTTCTAATAAAATTTCAGCGAGTGCTCTGGTACCAGGCGTACAATAAATCGTACCCGTAAATCCCTCCTTTACTAATTTTGGAAGTAACCCGCTATGATCAATATGTGCATGAGATAAAATTACATAATCAACCTTGGCTGCATCAAATCCAAATTTTGCATTTAAGGAATCTGTATCTCTGCCCATTCCTTGAAATAAACCACAATCCAACAAAAATGTTTCGTTGTTATCCAATTGAACTAAATGCTTTGAACCTGTTACTGTGCGCGCTGCGCCATGAAAGCTTATTTTCATTGCTATAATTTATACTACTAAGTTAAACTATAAAGCAATGGCCGCCACTATATAATCTGCAATTAAAATTAATATACAACTTACCACCACCGACTGGGTTCCGGCTTTACCAATTTCTAGTGCGCCTCCTTTTACATTATAGCCGAAATAACAAGGCACCGTACTTATGATAAATGAGAAAATAAACGATTTGTAAAATGCTATGTTTATATAATGCGTATCCACTCCTTTTCTAATTCCAGTTAAAAAAACTTCTGCAGGTACCGAACCTGTCCAATTGCCTACTAAGTATCCGCCCCAAATACCAATAACTGCAGAAATACTTACTAACAATGGCACCATGGTAAAAGCACCTAAAATTTTCGGTAAGATTAAATAGTTTTTGGTATTGATACCCATGATTTCTAATGCGTCTATCTGCTCAGAAATGCGCATATTGCCTAACTCACTGGCAATCTTGCTCCCAACTACCCCTGCTAATACAATGCTTAAAAAAGTAGGTGCAAATTCCAACAACATACCATCACGCACAATAATGCCAATGGTGCTTAATGGCACCAAGGGACTCACTAATTGTGCTGCAGTTTGCACGGTCATCACCGCACCTAAAAAAAAGGAAATAATAACAACAATTGGTAAGGACCCTAACCCAATATCGACACATTGTTTGATGTACTCCCGCCAAAACATCAATTTATTTTCGGTGGCAGTAAACATACCCTTTAACATCAAAAGATATTTACCAAAATGGGTGAAATAATTCATACTACTTTTTTCTTTTCTTTAATCGCTTCCACCAACTTGATCTTTGTACTTCTGTATTTGTATCCACACGCGATTTTAATTGCGCGTCCACTACGGCAACCGTTGCCATATTAATGATATTTCGAACCCCTGATCCTAATTGTAAAACATTCACTGGCTTTTTCAATCCCAACAAAATAGGTCCAATAATATCTACCCCACCAATTTCTTTTAATAAATGGTAAGCTACATTTCCAGCAGTTAAATTAGGGAAGATCAACACATTTACATCCACATCCACTAATTCACTAAATGGATAATTCTCCTTTAAAATATCTTTATTAAAAGCCAGCATCCCTTGCATTTCACCATCCACAATTAAGGATGGGTTGCGTTGCTTTACAATTTTTGTTGCTTCCGCCATCATTTTTGCTTCCTCAGTATCACTACTACCAAAATTAGAATAGCTTAACATAGCAATACGTGGTTCTATATTAAAATTACGCACTTCCTTTGCGACCATTAAAGTAATATCTGCAATTTCCTCTGCTGTCGGCTTAATGTTCACAGTGGTATCTGCTAAAAACAAAGGACCCTTTTTAGTTAACAACAAATACATCCCAGCAATTTTTTTAACACCTTCCTCAGTTCCTATAATTTGTACCGCAGGTCGTATTCCTTCAGCATAATTTCGGGTTAATCCTGAAAGCATTGCATCAGCTTCGCCGGTTTCCACCATCATGGCACCAAAATAATTTTGTGTGCGCATTAACTTTAAGCTCTCATATTTATTGATTCCCTTTCTTTGTCTTTTTTGAAATAAGATAGATCCAAAGAATTCTCTCTTCGCTTCCATCTCGTCACTACGTATATCAATGATGGGCAAATCAGTAATATCAATATTATTTTCAGCTGCAATATTTTTTATGCGGGTTTCATTTCCTAATAAAATTGGATAAGCAATGCCATCATCATATATAATACTTGCCGCTTTTAATATTTTAATATTTTCTGCATCTGAGAAAACCAATCGTTTTGGATCGCGGCGCGCCTTGTTACTAATGATACGCATTAATTGATTATCTAAACCAAGTCGCTTGTTTAATTGTACTTCATACTCCTCCCAATTGGTGATGATTTGTTGTGCAACGCCCGACGCCACTGCCGCTTTCGCTACAGCAGGTGCTAAGGTGCTTAACAATCTTGGATCTAATGGCTTTGGAATGATATATTCTGATCCAAAACTTAAGCTTTGTTGGTTATAAGCCATGTTCACTAAATCAGGCACCGCCGATTTTGCTAGTTCCGCTAGCGCTTTTACGGCTGCTAACTTCATCGCTTCATTGATTGATTTTGCTCGGACATCTAATGCGCCACGGAATATATAAGGAAACCCTAACACATTATTAACTTGATTAGGAAAATCGGATCTGCCGGTTGCCATAATAATATCCTTACGCACCGCAGTTGCTGCTTCATAATCAATTTCAGGATCAGGATTCGCTAATGCAAATACGATTGGATTTTTAGGCATGGATAAAACCATCTCAGGGGTGACAACATTACCCACACTTAAGCCTAAAAACACATCCGCCGTTTTCATGGCTTGAGGTAAAGTAATATTGTTGGATTTTATTGCGAATGGTTTTCGATCAACGCCTAAATCAGTACGACCTTGATGTAACACACCATCCTTATCAAATAAAATAAAATTTTCATAACTAGCACCAAGTGCAACATATAATTTAATACAAGCCATGGCAGCAGCACCAGCACCATTCACCACAAATTTTGCTTTTTCAATTCTCTTTTTTTGCAACTCTAACGCATTTAACAAAGCCGCACTACTAATAATGGCAGTACCATGTTGATCATCATGCATTACAGGGATATTCATTTTTTCCCTCAGCTGTTGTTCAATATAAAAGCATTCAGGCGCTTTAATGTCCTCTAGATTAATTCCCCCAAATGTGGGCTCTAACGCTTTTACAATTTCAATAAATTTATCTGGATCTGTTTCATTGATTTCAATATCAAATACATCAATGTCTGCAAATATTTTAAACAATACCGCCTTCCCTTCCATCACCGGCTTACTCGCCAATGGTCCTATATTTCCCAAACCCAACACTGCAGTTCCATTGGTAATCACCCCCACTAAATTTCCTTTGGCTGTGTATTTATATACGTCACTAGGATTGTTTTTAATTTCGGTACAAGGTATTGCCACGCCTGGGCTATAGGCCAAGGATAAGTCCTTTTGGGTTTTTGCCTCCTTGGTGGGTACCACTTCAATTTTACCTGGTCTTCCCGAAGCGTGATATTCTAATGCCTGTTCCCTTCTTAAATTATCTTTTTTTGACATGAAATAGGTTTATAACGAATGTTAGTTTTGAAGTTCAAAGTTAGTGAATTAATTTAAAACGGGTTTTTACCTACCTAGGCATATAAATTAACCCCCAAATAGCACATCATCCCTACTCCTTGTTCAATAGCCGACTCATCAATATTAAAATGAGGTGTATGTACATTATGTATGATTCCCTTTGCCTCATTTCTGACACCTAACCTGAAAAAGCAACCAGGTATTATTTGCGAATAGTAACCAAAATCCTCGGCACCCATTCTTTTTTCGGTTTCTTCCACATTTTCCGAACCCATATATTGATCGGCTAATTTCCAAGCCGCTTCGGTAATCATCGGTTCATTATCCACGGTTGGATATCCCACATCCACCCTGAAATCAATTTCAGCACCCGTTGCTATTGCCAAACCTTTGGCTTGTTGCAACATTAATGCGTGTGCCTCAAATCGCCATTTTTCGTCCATTGCCCTAAAAGTACCCATCAGTTTTACTTCACTCGGTATTACATTGGTGGTGTTACCACCATGAATAGAACAGATAGATAATACAGATGGATTTTGTGGATTTCGATTGCGAGATATGATTGTTTGTAAGCTGGTAATTAATTGTGAAGCAACTAAAATAGTATCAACTGTTTGGTGGGGTGTTGCCGCATGTCCACCTGGCCCTTTAATGGAAATATATAATTCATCCGCACTTGCCATGACGCGTCCTTTTCTAAAACTTAATTTTCCTAAATTCAATCCCGGATGCACATGTAATGCCACAATTCCTTGTGGTATTGGGTTTTGCAAAGCGCCATCACGTATCATGTAACTCGCACCGCCTGGATTTTTTTCCTCCCCTGGTTGAAACAATAATTTAATGGTGCCTTCAAACTCATCACGCAAACTCCATAAAATTTTTGCAGCTCCTAATAATATAGTGGTATGCACATCATGACCACATGCATGCATCACTCCTTCCTTGGTTGAAATATAATCCACTTTATTTTCTTCAATAATTGGAAGCGCATCCATGTCCCCCCTTAAAGCAACCACTCGCTTTGTTGGGTTTTTTCCTTCAATGATACCAAGTACCCCGGTTGTTGCAATCACTGTAAATGGAATCCCGATTTTTGCTAATTCCGCTTGAATAAATTTACTTGTTTCAAATTCCTGATAACTTAATTCAGGATGCGCATGCAAATACCTTCGCGTAGCGATATTGTCCGATTGATTTTGCTTTGCTAATTTTTTTATCTTTTCAAGTAAGCTCATGCTGAAAATGTTTATTATCGATGATTCGTTTGCTTATACTAATTAAAGTTAGCAATTAATAGTTACTTTTCACCTGATCTGTTTTTGCACCCGACACGATGGCTACACCAGCACTACAACCAATGCGCGTGGCTCCAGCTTCAATCATTTGTTTTGCTGTTTCATAATCACGAATTCCACCCGAAGCTTTTATATGCACCGACTCCGGTAAATGTTTTCTGAATAATTGAACCGCTTCCACACTTGCTCCTTTTTCAGCATACCCTGTGGATGTTTTTAAATAATCAATGCCAGCAGCACCATAAATATCACAACACGCAATAATTTCTTCATTCGTTAATACGCCTGATTCAATAATTATTTTGATCACTTTGCCTTTAGATCGAATGATAGGTAGGATATGATTTATTTCATCTGCAATGGCTGTCCAATCTCCATTTTTTATGGCAGATATATTTGCAACTACGTCTAATTCATTAGCACCATCCACCATCGCTAAAATAATTTCAGCAATTTTTGCTTCGGTGGCGCTAAAACCAAAAGGAAATCCAATTACCGTTGCCACTTTTACTTGACTACCTTCCACAAATCCCTTCGCTAGTTTTACAAAATTGGGTGGCACACAAACCGCAGCAAAATCATATTGCTTCGCTTCTGCACATAATTTTTCAATATCAGAAACCAAACAAGTTGGTTTTAATATGGTATGATCAATGTATTTATTAAGCGGCATCTTTTCCATGACATGCTTTGTATTTTTTTCCACTTCCACAAGGACATGCATCATTGCGACCAATTTTTGGACCTACCTGAACCGGTGCTTGCTTTTGCTCACTTGGATCATTGTATGTTTTTTCACCATCCACCTCTTCTGATCTATTCGCACTTAATTTGCTTAAATCGGTTTTTAATTTACGTCCTTCCTTAACAGCACTGGTTTCCATCGGTATATGTGCATGACATAAAAATTGTACCAACTTATGATTTATCTCTAAATCCATTCTTCTAAATAACTCAAAGGCTTCCATTTTATAAATAACCAATGGATCCTTTTGCTCATAGGTAGCCGTTTGTACGGATTGTTTTAAATCATCCATCGCGCGCAAATGTTCCTTCCATGCATCATCTACTAAGCTCAATGCAATGGACCTTTCAGATTGAACAGCTAAAGCATCGCCACTTGTTGCAATATTTTTATCTAAATTAACGAGCACATTAAATGCTGTTTTTCCATCACTCACAGGTACGATCACATTTTCAATATGATTGCCTTGTTGTAATCTGATATTTTTAAATACCGGAATACTATTTTGCATCATTTCCTTTTTACGGTACTCGTAATGCCCAATCGTTTCCTGATATACTAATTCAATTAAATCATTTTCTTTGGCGGAAGTAAATTGTTCCAATGAAATTTTACTATCTAATCCAAACTGTACAATAAGTCCCAACTTGAATGCTTCATAATCATTCATTGTTTTATGATTCGCCACCAACCCTTCTACTACTTGATAAAAAGCGTTGTCTAAATCCAAGGCCAATCTTTCTCCAAACAAGGCATGACTTCTCTTTTTATAAATCACGGATCTTTGTTTGTTCATCACATCATCATATTCCAACAAACGCTTACGAATACCAAAGTTATTTTCCTCTACTTTTTTCTGTGCACGCTCAATTGATTTTGTAATCATGCTGTGCTGAATTACTTCTCCTTCCTTGTATCCAGCAAAGTCCATGATTTTTGCAATTCTTTCGCTACCAAACATGCGCATCAAATCATCTTCCAATGAAACAAAGAATAAAGAAGATCCTGGATCCCCTTGACGACCCGCACGACCACGTAACTGTCTGTCTACACGACGCGACTCATGCCTTTCTGTACCTAATATAGCTAAACCACCCGCCGCTTTTACTTCGGGACTTAATTTAATATCCGTTCCACGACCTGCCATGTTCGTAGCAATTGTAACAGCACCCGTTAAACCAGCTTCTGCAACCACTTGCGCCTCACGTGCATGTTGTTTCGCATTCAATACATTGTGTGGAATATTTTTTTGACGCAACATTCTACTCAACAATTCACTTACTTCTACTGAAGTTGTACCACATAAAACTGGACGTCCTTTTTCACGCAAGTCCACAATGGCATCAATGACCGCACCAAATTTTTCACGCTTGGTTTTGTACACCAAATCCTGATCATCAATACGTATTGCTGGAATATTTGTTGGTATAGAAACTACATCTAATTTATAAATGCTCCAAAACTCAGAAGCCTCAGTTTCCGCAGTACCTGTCATACCCGCCAACTTATGGTACATTCTGAAAAAGTTTTGCAAAGTAATAGTGGCATAGGTTTGACTCGCCGCTTCAATTTTTACGTTTTCTTTTGCTTCAATCGCTTGGTGTAAGCCATCAGAATAACGGCGACCTTCCATGATACGACCTGTTTGCTCATCTACAATTTTTACTTGCCCTTCAATCACCACATACTCCACATCATTATCAAATAAAGTGTAGGCTTTTAATAATTGATTCACCGTATGTATACGATCGGACTTAATGCTATAGTCATTAATGATGACTTCCTTTTGTTGTAATTTTTCCTCTGCACTAATTGCTGCATTTTGATCAATCGCATTTAGTGCAATGCTAATATCTGGCAATAAAAAGAAGTTGGGATCCTCCCCTGATTTTGTAATTAACTGTAAACCCTTTTCAGTCAATTCTACTGAATTATTTTTTTCATCAATATGGAAATACAACTCCGCATCCACTGCTGGCATCTCACGTTGTTGATCCGCCAAATAATGATTTTCTGCTTTTTGTAATTTTACACGAATCCCTGGCTCACTTAAATATTTAATGATGGCGCCGTTTTTAGGCAAGCCTCTGAATGCACGATACAAAGCCAATCCGCCATCTTTCACATCATCATTCCCTTCTGCTATTTTTTTCTTGGCTTCAATTAAAAATTGATTCACCACTTTTTTCTGAATATCTACTAACTTTTCAATTCTTGGTTTTAATTCAAAAAACTGTTGCTCGCCTGTGGGATGCCCAATTGGACCAGATATAATTAGAGGGGTACGCGCATCATCAATCAATACACTATCCACCTCATCCACCATCGCAAAATGATGTTTGCGTTGTACCATTTCCTCCGGAGTATGCACCATATTATCACGCAAGTAATCAAATCCAAATTCATTGTTGGTTCCGTAAGTGATATCTGCACGATAAGCATCACGACGCTCTTCTGAATTAGGCTGATGCTTGTCGATACAATCTACCGTTAAACCCAACCATTCAAATAAAGTTCCATTCCACTCGCTATCTCTTTTAGCTAAGTAATCATTAACTGTTACAATATGCACCCCTTCACCCGACAATGCATTTAAATAGGCAGGCAAAGTGGAAACCAAAGTTTTACCCTCACCCGTGGACATCTCGGCAATTTTTCCTTCATGTAAAACAATTCCACCAATCAACTGCACATCATAATGAACCATATTCCAAGTAATCGGCATCCCCGCTGCTTTCCAGGTTGTTTGGAAAACCGAATCCGCGCCCTTGATGCTTACATATTCCTTTTTCACAGAAAACTGACGGTCTAATTCAGTAGCTGTTGACACTAATTCCGTATTATTAGTAAAACGACGCGCTGCTTCCTTCACTACCGCAAAAGCTTCTGGCAATAAATCCATTAAAATGATCTCCAATGCTTTATCACGATCTTTTTTTAATGCATCTATATTTTGATAAATCGAATCTCGCCCCATAAACTCACTCATTGGAAGCGCTTCCGCTTTGGCTTGTTCCGCCTGAATAGTTTCATCAATAGATGACAAATGCGCTGTGATACGCTCTTTAAATTCGGTGGTTTTACCACGCAAAGCATCATTAGAAAGTTGTTGGTAGGACGTAAAATGTCCATTAATAATAGGCACTAAATGTGCTATCTTTTTAACATCTTTCTCACTTTTAGATCCGCCGAATATTTTACTTATAAATTGCAACATAGTCCTATGATAAATTATATATAATCCCTTATTAGCAATCAGTATGCCAATGACAGTTTGACCGCTAGACAAGGGGTGTCAAAGGTAAGCATTTGAAGGCAGTTTGGCCATTTTATGGGCCTGGGAATATAAAAATTAACTTGCAGGGCCTGAAAAGTGAAAAATGAACGAAAAAATGATACCTTTGCTCGCCTTAAGCACCCCTTAATTTTAAGCGGGATTCATTAGGAAAAATAGGAAAAATTACTACTATGGCAGGTCAATTGAATGAAGTAAGAAATAGGATTAAAAGTACGCAATCTACCCAGCAGCTTACAAAAGCAATGAAAATGGTGAGTGCGGCTAAATTACGTCGTGCGCAAGATGCAATTACACAGATGCGTCCTTACACGCGCAAACTACAAGAAATGTTAGGCAATATTTTAAGCAGTTTGGAGGGAGATATGAATTTGGCATTAGCGGAAACGCGGCCAGTGAATCATGTTTTACTGATTGTTATTACTTCAGATAGAGGATTGTGCGGAGGATATAATGCGAACTTGGTAAAATTGGCTAAAACAACTATCACCGAAAAATATCCAAAACAAAAAGTGACCATTTGGAATATTGGTAAAAAAGGATATGAAAGTTTGAGCAAAGCAGGTTTTACAACCAATGCGAATTTTAAAGATATCTTTTTAAATCTCAGTTTTTCAAATGTGCAATTAGCAGCGCAAGCAGCAATGGATGCGTTTTCAAACAAAGAATTTGATGCAATAGAAATTATATACAGCGAGTTTAAAAATGCCGCTACACAAGTATTTACAGCGGAGCAATTTTTGCCAGTTCCTAAGATTATAAAAAAAGAAAATCAGAAAAAAATAGATTTTATTTTCGAACCAAAGAAGGAAGTGTTGGTCGCTGAATTAATACCAAAAATATTGAATACGCAATTATTCAAAGCAGTACTAGATGCAAACGCAAGTGAGCATGGCGCAAGAATGACAGCGATGGATAAGGCAAGTGAAAACGCAAACGAATTATTGAAATCATTGAAATTATCATACAACCGTGCACGTCAAGCAGCCATTACAACCGAATTAACGGAAATTGTAAGTGGTGCTGCAGCATTAAACGGATAAGAATACAAACCTATTATGGAAATAAGCCAAATCATTCCGCATATTGAAGCCTTAGTTTTTGCAAGTGAAAAAGCACTAAATGCAAATGACATTACTGAGCTTATTAACAACGCTTTTGGATTTTTAGAAGAACACATTACATTGAGCCAAGTGGAGTCAGCTTTAGAAGGTATTCAAGAAAAATATGCAACGGAATTTTATCCATTTGAATTAAAACAAAGTGGTGGCGGTTGGCAATTCTTAACTAAGCCAAATTTTCATAATACTATTGCACAATTAAACGGAGATAAATTTTTAAAACGTTTATCAAACGCTGCACTTGAATCATTGGCGATTATTGCTTACAAGCAACCCATCACTAAAGGGGAAGTAGAAGCGATTCGTGGTGTGAATAGTGATTACTCGATACAAAAGTTATTAGAGAAAGAATTAATCACCATAAGTGGTCGCAATGAAAGTATGCCGGGTAAGCCATTGGTATATGCTACCTCCGTTAATTTCATGGATTATTTCGGTATTAATTCTACTGATGATTTACCAAAAATTAGAGAGGTTTTAGCGGATCAAGTTGTGGAAGCAACTATAGTTAAACCAGAAGATTTTACCGACAATAGTGTATTTAATCAAACTGCTAAATTAGAGGCTGCCATTGAAGCTGAAGCGGATATGGATACCCCAAATGCCGAAGAAGAAACAGGTGATTTTAATGCAGACGCTATTGATGCTGCAGATCATGAGGACAATGCACCTGAGCAACCAGAATAGCGAAATTCCCCTCCTTTATATTTTCTAAAATTATCCGGACTGATTTCGTATTAAAACATCAGTTCTAATTGTATCTTCGTAGCATGAAGTCAAGTTTAACTTATGGGCAATTAAAGCAAGCTGCTGAAAAATTTGGTACGCCCTTGTATGTATATCATGCGGAAAAGATTGTTTCACAATATCAAAATTTGGTAACTAATTTTGATATGACTCAAACGCGTTTTTTTTATGCATGTAAAGCCCTCACCAATATTCATATTTTACAAGTAGTAAAAAATGCAGGTTGTCCTATTGACTGCAGCTCCATAAATGAAGTGAAGTTGGCTTTGCATGTTGGATTTGAACCAAAAAATATTTTATATACTAGCAATAGTGTCTCTTTTGATGAAATTTGCGAAGCGGTTGCCTTGGGCATTAATGTAAATATTGATAGCTTATCTAATTTAGAAAAATTCGGCGCAAAATTTGGAAACACATATGCAGTAGGCGTTCGTATTCGCCCCAATATTATGGCTGGCGGGAATCTTAAAATTTCAACAGGACATGATAAAAGTAAATTTGGTATACCGGTTACACAATTAAAAGAGTTAAAAACCATTCAAGAAAAATTTCAACTTAATATTAACACATTACATATCCATACTGGTAGTGAAATAAAGGAAGTAAGTGTGTTTTTACAATCAGCTGATGTTTTTGAAAGTATATTAGGTGAATTTCCCAGCGTCCAGGTGTTGGATTTTGGCGGCGGATTCAAAGTACCTTATGCCCCTGATGAAAAAGGAACGGATATTGCTTTATTAGGAAGCGAGGTAAATAAAGTGATGAAAAAAATATCTGAAAAATTTGGACGACCGCTTATCGCTTGGTTTGAACCAGGGAAATATTTGGTAAGTGAAGCGGGCTATTTTATTACACAAGTGAATGTATTAAAGGAGAATGGTGAAATTACATTTGCAGGTATTAATACAGGCCTCAATCATTTAATCAGACCTATGTTTTATGACGCCTATCATCATATTGATAATATTAGTCATCCTGATCAAGCAACAAAAAATTATGCAGTAGTTGGTAATATTTGCGAAACAGATACCTTTGCTTGGGACCGCCCTATTCCAGCCATTTCCGAAGGTGATTTTTTAGTTTTTTATAATGCGGGCGCTTATGGATACGAAATGTCCAGTAATTATAATGCACGCTACAAACCAGCGCAGGTTTTATTTGAAAAAGAGGAAGCAAAATTAATTAGCCGCGCTGATACTTTTACTGATTTATTGAATTTGCAAATACCCTTGAACTCATAAGCATGATTGAAGTAAAAAATATATCAAAAGCTTTTGAAGGCAAAGTAATTATTGACGACATAACTGCGCAATTTAAACCTGGTATTTGTAATTTAATTATTGGAACCAGCGGAAGCGGGAAAACGGTTTTAACCAAATGCATCGTTGATTTAATTGCTGCAGATAAAGGAAAGATATTTTTTGATGGCGAAGAATTACACAGCATGTCCAAAGAAGAAAGAAAAGAATTGCGCAATAATATAGGAATGCTTTTTCAAGGCAACGCTTTATTTGATTCAAAAACAGTAGAAGAAAATGTACGTTTTCCTTTAGATATGTTTACCGATTTTAGCTTGGCTGAAAAAAATAAAACAGTATCAGAAACTTTAGCAAGAGTGAACTTGCTTGGTGTAAACGAAAAGTATCCTGCAGAGATTAGTGGAGGAATGAAAAAAAGAGTTGCATTGGCACGTGCCATCATCATGAAACCAAAATACTTATTTTGCGATGAACCTAATTCAGGACTGGATCCTCAAACATCCATGGTCATTGATAAACTCATTCAAGATATTACTACCGAGTTTAACATTACCACTATTGTAGTCACACATGACATGAATAGTGTGATGGAAATAGGTAACCATATTATCTATTTACACCAGGGTAAAAAAGAATGGGAAGGGACGAATGCCGAAATCATCTACAGCAAAAATGAGTTATTAAATAATTTTATATTTGCATCAAAATTTTTACAAGACGCAAAATCGATGCGTATGACCCAACAATAAAATAATTATAATGAAAAAAATTATCCTAAGCCTATTAACTATTTTGATCATTGGACAGGCATCAGCACAAAGTTTAGATGTCAAGCCTGATCCAAATGCGCCTTACCTAAAAGATAAAAATTTACCTGCATTTACTTTAAACCTAATTGATGGCAGGGAGGTAACTAATAAAACGATACCAAAGTACAAATATACTTGTATCATTTTTTTTAGCCCTGATTGTTCTCATTGCGAAACCGAAGCTGCTACCATAAACAAGTACAAGGATAAATTAATAAACGTTTTATTTATTTGGGACAGCTATCGTGACATGATTGCCATTCAGGCTTTTGCTGATAAATTTAAATTTGTGGGCCGTCCTAATATACTCATAGGTCGCGACCCTAGTTATATGATCCCTACCTTTTTTCGCCCTAAAATGACTCCGTTTGTAGCATTATACAAGAACAACCAATTGGTGAAAGTGTACGAAAAAGGGGCAGATATTTTTGACTTAATAAAAATAATAGAAAGCAAATAACTAACTTTGCTGCGTAAAAAATATTCAACACTTATTTTAAATAAAAAAATATGAAAATTACAGTCGTAGGTGCAGGTGCCGTGGGTGCTACATGTGCTGATAATATTGCCCGTAAAGAATTAGCAACAGAATTGGTTTTATTAGATATTAAAGAAGGATTTGCAGAAGGCAAAGCACAGGATATGATGCAGACGGCTGCTTTATTGGGTTTTGATACACGCATTTCAGGATCAACGAATGATTATTCAAAAACTGCTAATTCAGATGTGGTGGTAATAACTTCTGGTTTACCGCGTAAACCAAGTATGACACGTGAGGAATTAATTGGCACGAATGCGGGTATTGTAAAGGGGGTTTGTGAGAATATTTTAAAGCATTCACCGAACACTGTTATTATTGTAATTAGTAACCCAATGGACACCATGACTTACTTAGCATTGCAATCCACTGGCTTACCAAAAAATAGAATTATTGGAATGGGCGGTACTTTAGACAGCGCACGTTTCAAATACCAATTAAGCACCACATTAAATTGTAGCCCTTCCGACTTAAACGCATTAGTGGTAGGTGGTCACGGTGATACCACTATGATCCCTTTAATTAAGCATGCCACTTGGAATAGTATTCCTGTAACCAAGTTTTTAGACGAAGCACAACAACAAACCATCATCAACGATACGATGGTAGGTGGTGCTACACTTACAAAATTATTAGGCACTTCAGCTTGGTATGCGCCAGGTGCTGCAGGAGCTGCATTAGTAGAAAGTATTGTGCGTGACGAGAAGAAATTATTTACCTGTTGCGTAAGCTTAGATGGCGAATATGGCCAATCGGACATTTGCTTAGGTGTACCTGTAGTGATTGGAAAGAATGGATGGGAAAAGATTATTGCCATGGATTTATCTGCAGACGAACAAGCAGCATTCAACAAAAGCGCAGACGCTGTGCGTAACATGAACGACGTTTTGAAAACTTTATAATAGTTCAAGAATTAATTAAAAGCCTTCCTCCGATAACTGGTGGAAGGCTTTTTTATGCACGATAAATAATGGAAGAGACGAGAAATAGGTGTTTATGTGTCTGAATAATTTACAAATAGCGCGTAAATACTATTTCGAGACGAATATCTGTTCCTGCAGCGATGAGGCGAGAAATAGGTATTTATGTGTCTGAATAATTTACAAATAGCGCGTAAATACTATTTCGAGACGAATATCTGTTCCTGCAGCGATGAGGCGAGAAATAGGTATTTATGCGCGTATGTTATTGAATAGCATTTACTTTCGCTGCAATCAAATCAGTATTTTGAAGTTGCATGCAATTAAAGTGCCCTTTGGGACAATGATTGGATCCTTGCTTTGCACAAGGTTGGCATTTTAAATTGGGTACGATTGCATCAAAGCGAGGGCTATCAGAATTTGTAGGATACAAAGCCGAAAACTGTAATGCAGGCGTAGTAGCTCCCCATATTGTCACCGTTGGTTTATTAAAGGCACATGCAATATGTAAAAAACCAGTGTCATGTGAAACAACATATTGGGCATGCTTCACAAAAAGCGCTGATTCATTAATGCAATAAGTCCCGCATGCATTAAAAACGCGATTCCCAAAATTTTGCTGCAAGGCAACGCCCACTTCCTTGTCGTCTGGACCGCCGATTAACACAATAGGCAAATGAATGGATGCTATTAAGATGCTTAATTTTTCAAACGGTAATTTTTTATTAAAGTACGAAGCGCCAATCACCAAACCAACATAACCTGATTTAAAATTCTCAGGTAAATCATCGATGACAGATTTGGTATGAAGTGGAATAAAATAATCCAACCCCTTTCCATCATCCATAACGCCCAATGATGTAACTGTATCCATATAACGCTTCGTGATATGTTCTTTTTTGAGTAAATCAATACCCAAAGTAGTGAGAATGATTTTCTGAATACTTAATTTTTTATAGCTAAAGGCTTTTACCCCCAACGCCCGCTTTATTCTCCAAGTACGTTGATTGTGATGCAAATCAATCACTGCATCAAAGGACTGCTTTTTTAAAATTGGAATAAGGGCATTAATATCTTGATCCAAATAATGAAAATGATCAATATACGGATTCGCTTCAGTCACTTCCTTCATGGAAAGCTTGGTCAAAAAATGTATTTCAACCCCGGGAATTTGTTGTTTTACACAACGTATCACCGGTGTAGTTAATACAATGTCCCCAATGGACGAAAAACGAATAAATAATAAACGCATACAGGTTTAAAACTAAGGAAGTGGATTGTCGTGTTCCATATAATCCAAATCCTTATGATAAGTTTCTTCCGTAAAGAAATAAGCAATTAAGGTAATCACCATTACTATAGATCCCGTTAACATGCCACTTTGCAAAATATCCCAACCTAATTTTTTTTGTAATATATCTAAGAATAAAAAATTAATTAAGGGTAAAGCGCCGCGTACCATATTGGGTATGGTCGTTGCAGCAGTGGCACGCAAATTAGTACCAAACTGTTCGGCTGCCATTTGATTAAAGATAGCCCAGTAGCCAGTACTAAAGCCCAAAAAAGCACATATAAGGTACATTCGGCCATCATTGTTATTAAATGGACTGAAAAACAATATCATTCCGATAATGTTTAAAATATAAAAAAGCAGCAAAGCCTTTTTTCGACTTTTAAAATATTGACTCACATAGCCAATTAACAAATCACCAGTAGCAATACCTACATAAGCTAGCATAATTGATCTCCCTGAATCAATTAAATTAATTCCATACAAGGAACTAGCAAATTTATTACTATAGTTAATTAATACACCAATCACAAACCAAGTAGGAAGTCCTATTAAAATAGCTGTAATATATTTTACAAATCTTTTCTTATTTTGAAAAAACATAAAAAAATTGCCTTTAGCTAACTTTGACAACATGACTGATTCAAACATAAACGACTCCGCTACTTTAACACGTAATATCAAAAGTAAAAATCCAAGTACACCTCCTATTTGATAACACAAACGCCAATCATCGGTATACTTAAATGTGAAATAAGCAAACACCGCACCAAACAAACCAATGCCTGCAACCATGGAAGTGCCAATGCCTCTTTTATTTTTAGGAAGCATCTCTGAAACAAGCGTGATCCCTGCACCCAGTTCCCCTGCCAAGCCAATACCTCCTATGAAACGACAGTAGGCATATTGATCAACATT
>SYEV01000112.1 GCA_005800655.1 Bacteroidota bacterium | reverse complement strand
GAGCAAGATAATTTTGCGATTCAAAGTTATAAAAAATCACAAGCAGCATCGGAGCAAGGTTTTTTTAAGCAGGAAATAATCCCGATAGTCATTCCACAAAAAAAAGGGGATGCTATTGTTATTGATAAGGACGAAGAACCTTATAAAGTAAATTTTGAAAAAATTGTACAATTAAATCCTGCATTTAGTAAAGAGGGAACAGTAACTGCTGCAAATGCATCCACCATGAATGATGGCGCTGCCGCATTATTGTTGATGAGTAAAAAGAAAGCAAATGAATTAGGATTAAAACCAATTGCAATTATTAAAGGTTTTGCTGATGCGGAACAAGACCCTCGATTATTTACAACAAGTCCTGCCTTGGCTTTACCAAAAGCATTGGCGAAAACCGGCATTGAAAAAGAGGCAATTTCTTATTTTGAATTTAATGAAGCCTTTTCAGTAGTAGGGTTGGTGAATACTTCCATATTAAAAATAGATCCAACTAAAGTGAATGTGCATGGAGGTGCAGTATCCTTAGGTCATCCATTAGGATGTAGTGGTACGCGCATATTGGTTACGCTAATTCATATTTTACAAAAAAATAAAGCGCAATATGGTGCAGCGGCTATCTGCAATGGGGGTGGAGGCGCAAGCGCAATGGTGATTGAAAGTTGCTAGTTTTTTAGCCCGCCGCTTGTTCTAGAATTTCTTCTATTTGAATACCACCATGGCTTTCATCATAAGTGCATTCGCCATTTTTGATTAATAAAATTTGTGGTGATTCATGGTAAACACTAAATTTTTCAGCAATTGCATTGGAGATGGGTCTGTAATTCAACAAGTCTAAATAGTAAAATTGGATAGAGTCAGGGGCTTCTGATCTTTCCATTCTTGCCAAAGCCATTTTGCTAATGCTGCAGGTGGTGCTATGTTTGAGTATAACTTGTGGTGTTGAAAAGGATAAATCTTTTATAGTTTCCAGCTGATTTAGGTCGGTTAACGGTATCCAGTTCATCATAATTTTAAGTTTTGCACCACAAATTTACTTAATTTCCATCAGTTATATTACTGCATTTTTACCCCTAATTACACCATTAGTTTGATTAACTTTAAGCCATAATAAAATATATGAATTTACAATTAACAAAGCCAATTGTTTTTATTGATCTTGAAACAACTGGAATAAATGTGAGCTTGGATAAAATTGTGGAAATAGCTCTGGTAAAAATCATGCCAGATGGTACAAAACAATTGAAACGCAAATTAGTTAATCCTGAAATGCATATACCAGAACAAGTGACTGCCATTCATGGTATTTCAGATGAAATGGTAAAAGATGCACCTAGCTTTAAGCAAATCGCGAATGAAATTAAGCAATTCATAGAGGGCGCTGATTTGGGTGGCTATAATAGTAATCGTTTTGACATACCCATGTTAAATGAGGAGTTTTTAAGATCAGGTATTTCAGCAGATATGGAAAGTAGGCAATTATTGGATGTACAGAAGGTTTTCCATAAAATGGAGCAACGTACGCTGACAGCTGCTTATAAGTTTTATTGTAATAAGAATTTGGAGGATGCGCATTCGGCTGAAGCGGATGCCATGGCCACCTGGGAAGTGCTTGAAGCGCAGGTTGAAAAGTATGCAAATATTGGAAATACCGTAGAAAGTATTGTTAAATTCACTGGTGAAGACCAAATTGTGGACTTTGTGGGTCGATTTATTATGGAAAATGGGATAGAAATATTTAATTTCGGTAAGCACAAAGGTAAATCCGTAGTCCAGGTGCTTAAAGATGAGCCCCAATATTATGATTGGATGATGAAGGGTGACTTTGCTTTACATACCAAACAAAAGCTTACGGAAATACTTAACCGCAGTATTTTAAAAAAATAATTACTTACTACATCCAAACCCCAGATTTGAAAAAATTAGTTATCATACCCACTTACAATGAAAAGGAGAATATCGCCTCCATCATTGAAAAAGTAGTTGGATTTGAAGCTGAATATGATGTATTGGTGATTGATGACGGATCTCCAGATGGGACTGCTCAAATAGTGGAAGATTTAATTCCAAAACATATTGGTCGCATTTTTATTGAAAAAAGAGCGGGTAAATTAGGTCTAGGTACTGCTTACATTCATGGATTTTTATGGGCTTTAAAACGTGATTATGATTTAATATTTGAGATGGATGCCGATTTCTCTCATAGTCCCAATGATTTAGATAGGTTAGCAGAGGCTTGTAACAATGGTGCAGATGTTGCTGTAGGAAGTAGATACATTAAAGGGGGAAGTACAGAAAACTGGCCATTAGACCGTCAAATTTATTCCATTGGTGGATCTGCTTATACGAGGTTAATTACTGGGATTCCGGTCAAGGATCCAACGGCTGGTTTTGTTTGTTATAAACGAAAAGTGTTAGATGCCATTAATCTAAGTACCATCAATTTTATAGGCTACGCATTTCAAATTGAGATGAAGTTTGCAGCATGGAAATTAGGATTTATCATCAAGGAAGTGCCCATCAATTTTGTGGATCGAAAAATAGGGGCTAGTAAAATGACCAAGGGTATTATAAAAGAAGCCATTTTTGGCGTTTTAAATATGCAATGGCAATCCAGCACAGGTAAATTCATCAAAATAATAAAGCGCATTCGTGTCAACTTTTAAAAAGGCTTTACTTCAATTACATGTTTTCGTTTTTTTAGCAGGTCTTACAGGGCCTTTGGGATTTTTAATTCAGTTAAATGGATTGATGTTGGTTTTTTATAGAATGTTACTTGCTTCTATTGTTTTATTATTTATTTATTTTTTTACACAGCAAAAGCATCATTATAATTTTACTACAAAATTTAAATTAATTGGCATTGGTGCCATAATTGCCCTTCATTGGGTTTGCTTTTATGGAAGTATTAAATTAGCCAATGTGTCTATTGCACTCGTTTGTTTTTCTAGTACAAGCATGTTTACTTCCCTCATTGAGCCGTTGGCTAAAAAAATAAAAATTAAGTGGCATGATTTATTTATTGGGGCACTTAGTTTTATAGGGATACTATTGATATTCCATTTTGATACCAAATTTAGAACTGGGATTATCGTTGGGTTATTTTCAGCGCTATTGGCTTCTATATTTTCAGTCATCAATAAAGGGGTCACCAATAAAGTGGACACCTTCACCATACAATTTTATGAAATGATGGGGGGTGTATTTTTTTTAACCTTAGTTATTTTAGGATCAGTTGGACTTAATCAAAATCAATTCGTTTTGCCCAATTGGAATGATTGGATTTGGTTGATTGTATTAGCAATCGCGTGTACTGTTTGGGCCAATCATTTAATGTTATCCTCATTGAAACATATTAGTGCCTTTACTTTGAATGTGAGTTTGAATTTAGAGCCAGTGTATGGTATCATTCTTGCTTTTGTTTTGTTTAAGGAACAAAAGCAATTAGGCCTAAGTTTTTACATTGGACTTAGTTTGATAGCATTATCTGTGCTCATACAAATGTTAAGAATTGTAAAACAAAATAAAGCCAGTTCGCAAATTTAAAATTCTAATATAAAGCCAATTGTAGGAGTGATAAAAACAGAATTATTGTCGAATAATTCTGGTATTGCATTGGAGCCATCTTTTTTTAATGCTTGTCCATCTGTTGTTTTGAATACACCATTGTCGTTTGCTGAAAAAACATAAAAAGGAGGGGCAACAGATGCAGCACCATACCAGTTTGTAATGTCTATGTAAAAATCCAATGTTGTTTTTTTGTAATTATATTTTTTATCAATCCGCAAATCACTTGAATGAAAAGCTTTATTCCTATTTGCATTTAATTTTGAATAATCTAATATTCCCACACCTAAGGTGGCAAAATTTAGTCGGCTGGCATTCATATCATAGGGTGTATAAGGTGCACCACCTTGGTATCTGTATTTTATTCCAATTTCCCAGTTTCTATTCAGCTTATAACCACCAGTTAAACTTAGTAAGTGTATATTTTCCCAGGAGCTTGCAATATATTTTTCAAGGTTATTAGTGTAGGAGCTTCTAAAAAAGCTATAACTAACTACACCAAACATCCTTTGGGTTAACTTTTGTTGCGCGAATAATTCAAAGCCATAACTTTTACCTAATCCGTTTGTAGAAATATCCTCATTCCCTAATATATTAAAATCGGCACCAAGGTTGGAGAGGCTCGTCCCTTTTTCTACACTAATTGGTACGTTTTTATATTTCTTATAATAAACTTCGGCAGTAAATCTTGTTGATTCGGATGGGATATATTCAAAGCCAGTGACATAATGCGTGCTTTGTATATAGTCTGCATCTTGATTTAAATAAGCACCGGCTGCATTTTTAAAACCTAAAGCAGTATTAGGTGCTAACTTATAATAATTGCCAATGGAGAAATTCCAATTAACTTTATCTGATACTACCCAGCTTAACCCAACTCTAGGGGATAGCTGTTGCATTAATTGCGTTCCTTTAGTCGTAAAATCATTTCCATCAGTACGAATACCTGCGCTAATACCTAATCGATTATTAAATGCTTTTTTCCCTAATTGGAAAAATGCGCCATATTTATTATAGTTAAAATCAGAATTATAATTAATTTGGATGGCTGTGGGTGTTGGCCCTAACGTATTAATTGCAGTATATTTTAATAATTGATTGGTGCTATTGTCATAACCCACATTTTGAATATTCACACCTGTAGTCCATTTTAATCCTAATAAACTTTTAGTCATATCCCATCTTACTGTATTTCCAATTTCATTGGAGGTGTAATCAAAAGTTTTTTCACTTTGAATCGGCTCCAAATTATTCTCATATCTTTCGCTAAGGTTGTTAAGGTGGTTTCTGCTTATAGCTAAATTCCAAAAGCCTTTGTTCACTAATTTTTTTAATGAGGCACCTACAGTATAGCTCCATTGGTTTATGGAAGGTCCTGCTTTTAATGCATAAATTTTTTCAGGTGTGGCGTTTTTTGGTGCAGCAAATTTAAAATCGTCAATAGCACCTACCCCTAAAAATGTTAGAGTGGTTTTTGGGTCAATCACATGCGTGACTTTATATTGAAAATCCCAAAAATTAGGTCGAATAGGTAAATCAATCACTTCGAACAAGAATTGTAAATAACTTCTTCTAACAGAAGCTAAAAAAGTGGTTTTGCCTGATTTGGATAAGGGGCCATCTAAAGTAGTTGCAAATTCTGTAGCGCCCAATCTTACATTTCCTTGTAATTTATCAGCGTTACCTCTTTTTTGTTTGAATTCAAATACAGAAGACAAAGCATTGTCAAATTTGGCATCAAATGCCGATGAGGAAAGTTTGACTTCATCTATAAATGATACATTCAAAATACCTTGTGGGCCACCTGCACTTCCTTGGGTGCTAAAGTGATTGATTACCGGTATTTCAATGCCGTCTAGGTAAAACACGTTTTCATTGGGTGCGCCACCTCTTACAATGATATCATTTCTAAATCCGGCACCGGTACTTGCCGAACCGGTAACGCCTGGTAATGCCTGCACAACTTTGGAAATGTCAAAATTGCCTCCTGGATTTGATTTAATTTCTTCAGCAGTTAATTTTTGGACACTTAATGGGGTTTCCAAGGTAGCAGTTCGAACTGTTTTTCGGGTAGTGCTTACTTGCACTTCTTTTAAAATATTATCTGCAGGGAGTAATTCAATCGTATTGTTGGTTTCATTTCCTACAGTGATAATAACATTAAATAAACTATAGGGTAAAGTACCTAATGAAGTAAAGCTTACTTGGTACTGACCAGTGGGGATGCTTTTAAATTGGTATTTACCCAACGAATCGGTTACCGTCCCAAAATTGGTATTGACCAGTTTTACATTGACTCCTGCAATAGGTTTTTGGGTATTTTTATCTAGTACCCATCCTGATAGCTTTCCGGTAGTTTGGGCTTGTGCAAAAATTGCTAAAAAAATGGGCAAAATGAAGAGTAATCTGAATTTCATATAAAAAATAATGAGGATGTAAATTTATAACAATTATTTTGCCAAAATGTTGATGTATCTTAGAAATTCAAATAATATAATATGAAGCAACTTTTTACTATTTTTTCATTATTTATTTCAATTCTTTCGTTTTCCCAAAAATTAGCCTTGGATCATTCGGTATATGATCAATGGGAATCCATCCGTGAAACTATTTGGCAACCGCAAGGTCAGTTTATTTGTTATACTATTAACCCTCAGGAAGGGGATGCTGTATTGATTATAAAAAATATTGCCTCAAAAATAAATATCATTATTCCAAGAGGAGCGCAACCTGTTTTTACTCAAGATGGCAATTATTTAATTGCAAAAATTAAACCCACATTTAATGAAACTAGGAAGGCAAGAATTGATAAACAAAAGCCTGATGAAATGCCCAAAGATAGTTTGGTCATTGTAACAATAGCGAATGGTAATATTAGTAAAATTCCAGCGGTAAAAAGTTTTCAACTGTCTGAATTTGGTAATGGTTTAATTGCTTATTTAAAAGAAACAAAAGGGGACTTTAACAAGGAGGGGGCAGCTCTTTATTTAAGAGATTTAAATTCAGGTCAAGAAAGGGTGTTTAATAATATTTCCCAGTATTTAATTCATCCGAAAGGGGAAGGGGTAATAATGTATCAAGTTAAAAACAAACTAAGAGAAGCTAAAATATTTTTGAGTTCAATTGCTGACACCAATACCATCACTTTAAATAGCCATTTTTATACCGCAACTAATTTTACATGGGATGAACAAGGAAAACAATTGGCCTATTTAGTTGAACGTGATAGCACTGACAAAGCTTTACAAAAAAACTTTTCACTTGCTTATTATAATCATGAATTGGATTCGGCACATTTTGTCATAAATCGAAACCATGATCAAATTCCAAAACAATACACTATTGGAGGAGATCGTAAAATTACATTTAGTAAATCTGGCAAGGTTATCTCCTTAGGTATTCAGCCCATACTTCCTGTCAAGGATACTACATTGCCTGAATTTGACCGCGTAAGTGTTGATATTTGGCATTATGCAGATCCTACACTACAAACAGTACAATTAAAAAATTTAGATGCGACTCTTAAAAGCACTGAAGCCCTTTTATATCGTCCAGCAGACAATGCGGTTACTTATCTTGGAAAAATTAAAGACCGTGATCTATTAAAAACTATGGAAGGAGATGGTCGTTATACTTATGCTTTAATTGATTCAAATTACGTAATAGCGTCGCAATGGCAAGGGTTTTCGCAAAGGGACATGTATGTCATAGATAATAATACAGGGAAAAATAAGCTGATTCAAAAAAATGTTAAAGTAAGTCAGTTGTCCCCTTCCTATGATGGTCAAAGTTTGGTTTATTATGTGGAGGATCAAAAAAAATATAAATCTTTTAATGCGGTATCAGGTGTTACGAAAAACATTTTAACAGATATTCCGTCGGCCTTATATGATGAGGAAAATGATGTGCCTGATGATCCTAATGCTTATGGGATTGCAAAGTGGATGCAGGACAATAAGCATTTTTTAGTGTACGACAAATATGATATTTGGCTTGGGGATGCGGAGGGTAAATCGCCTTCTGTAAAATTAACCAACGGCCGTCAAAATAAAATAAGTTATCGTTTTGTTGAAACAGACAATGATCGACAGTTTTTAAATGGGGACGCAGTTATTTTATTGAGAACATTTAATGAGGTGGACAAATCAGAAGGATTGGTTTCCTTGTCTTTAGGCACCAAAAAGCTATTTACTATGAATCAGTTGCCAATGCATTTGACCACTATTGTAGCAGCAAAAAAATCAAACGATTTATTGGTGATGCAAGAAGATGAAAAACAATCTCCCAATTTGTATCATTATAGTTTTGATACTTTGAAACAAAACCCGATAGCACTTACACAAATCAACCCGCAACAAAATAATTATAATTGGATGACTTCGCAATTGGTGAAATGGAAGTCCTACACAGGCAAAACTGCAGAAGGTGTTTTGTATTTGCCGGAAAATTTTGATGCAAAAAAGAAGTATCCAATGATTGTTTATTTTTATGAGCGTAACAATCAATCCTTGCATAATTATTTACCACCAGCACCAACACCATCCCGTTTAAATATTCCATTTTTTGCAAGTAGGGGGTATGTCGTTTTTGTTCCAGATATTTGGTATACCAAAGGTTATCCTGGTCAAGGCGCTTATGATTATATTTTAAGTGGGGCAAGAGCTATGGTGCAAAAAGGATTTGTGGATAGTACAAAAATTGGTTTACAAGGACAGAGTTGGGGCGGCTACCAAATTGCTTATTTAATTACTAAGACAAAATTATTTGCTGCTGCTTGGGCAGGTGCACCTGTTGTGAACATGACTAGTGCGTATGGTGGCATACGTTGGGGATCAGGTTTGAATAGGCAGTTCCAATATGAAAAAACACAAAGTAGAATAGGCGCAAGTTTATGGGAGCGCCCTGATTTATATATTAAAAACTCCCCTTTATTCGATTTACCCAAAGTAACTACACCCTTAGTGATTATGAGTAATGATGCTGATGATGCGGTGCCTTGGTATCAAGGAATTGAAATGTTTACTGCCATGAGAAGATTGGATAAAAAAGTTTGGCTTTTAGTATACAATAATGAAGCGCATAATTTAGTTGAAAGAAAAAATAGGAAGGACATTCAAATTAGAGAGCAACAGTTTTTTGATTCTTTCTTAAAAGGAGCGCCAATGCCAACCTGGTTGAATTCAGGCGTACCTGCAATGATGAAAGGTCGAACACTTGGGTTGAATTAAACTATGATTATAAATATTGGAACCATTGACGATTGGGATCCCAGGCTTCAAATGCTTTAGCTACTGCAGCTAAAAATTGTGATCCAATGGCACCATCCACGATACGATGATCGTAGCTCATGGATAAATACATCATGTGCCTAACTAAAATAGCGTCACCAGACGGTGTTTCAATAACCACTGGACGCTTTTTAATGGCACCCAATGCGAGTATGGCTACTTGTGGTTGATTTATTATTGGTGTTCCCATAATGCTACCAAAAGTACCCACATTAGTAACGGTAAAAGTACCCCCTTGCGTATCTGTGGGCTTTAACTGATTTAACCTAGCATTAGTAGCTAAATTATTTACCGCTTTACTTAGACCTACTATACTTAATTGATTGGCGCCTTTAATTACTGGTACAATTAAGTTCCCGTTGGATAGGGCGGTGGCCATTCCAATATTGATGTCTTTTTTGAATATGATTTGATCCCCTTGTAAACTACTGTTGATGATGGGGAATTTTTCCATTACAGTTGCAATACATTCTATAAACATAGGGGTGAAAGTTAACTTTACCCCTTCTCTTTTTTCAAATAGTTGTTTTACTTTTTCTCTCCAAACTACCATATTGGTAACATCAGCTTCTACATAGGAGGTAACATGAGCGCTAGTTTGAACACTATCAATCATATGCTTTGCAATTACCTTGCGCATACGATCCATTTCAATAATTTCAGTGTTGCCGGTAATGATTACATCCTCAGGTTGTGCTAGTTTACCTGTAACTGCTGTTGTATGTATATGATCATTTTGGTGTATGGCTTCATTATTTGTAATAGTAGCGCTGTTTACAGTAACCATATTATTGGGATCAATAAATGATTGATTAACAATATTCTGATTATTGTTATTTGAACTTTTTTTTTCAGCAATGTAATTTAAGATATCCTTTTTTGATACACGACCTTGATTACCTGTTCCTTTAATTTGCTGTAATTCCTGCATTGGGATGCCCTCATTTTGCGCAATATTCATAACTAATGGGGAATAAAATTTTCCAACAGATATTATTTGGGTATCGATTGCTATTGGGCTAGGCGATGGTATAAATGGAACTTCAAGTGGCGAAACATTTTGGCTGGTAGTGTTTTCATTTTGTGCAACATTTTCAGTTTTTGGTTTTTCAATAACTGGAGATGGTGCTTGAGTGGCAACTTCGATATTTATATTTGATACATTGTTATCATCGCATTTAATGCGCGCTATAACAGTTCCAATGGGAACGACTGAATTTGGTTCAAATAAAATTTCTACAACTTTCCCTGCTACAGTTGAAGGTATTTCGCTATCTACTTTATCAGTAGCAATGTCCAATAAAGTTTCGTCCAATTGGACGGTATCACCAACGCTTTTGTGCCATTTTAAAATGGTTGCTTCCATGATACTTTCACCCAGCTTAGGCAAAACCAAATCAACTATTGGCATAAGGGTAAATTTTAGTAAAAATAAGACTAAATTTTATTGATTATTAATAACCTAAGTAAATTTATAGCTTGGGTAGCTGTTATTTCGATATTCCTTTGTCTGTCAAATCTTAAGTAAAACACCTTTGAAAACACCCTTTCTTTATCAGCAACACCAATCCAGACCATACCCAGAGGTTTTTCGTCTGTTTTCCCTGTTGGCCCCATAATGCCACTTACCGAAACTGCATAATCTGTATTCATTTTTTCACGAACGGCTTTTGCCATTTGTTCAACCGCTTCTTTACTTACAGCACCTACGGTTTGTAAAATGTGGGTTGGGACATCTAAAAATTCTGTTTTAATTCGGTTGTCATAGCTAATGATGCCGCCTGTATAAAACTGAGATGATCCAGCGTGCTTGGATAATAAATGCCCGATAAAGCCCCCGGTGCAACTTTCCGCCGTTGCCACCGTTTTGCCACTCGATTTTAGTAGTTTACCAACGACCACCTCCATGGTATCGTCTAAATCGGTAACTAAATATTCGGCTACGGCTATTTTTAATAAATCAAATTGATAATCAAGTAATGTATTTAATTGATTGCTGTCATTGCCTTGTCCAGTTAATCTTAATCTGACCATACCATAATTAGGTAGATAGGCTAATTTAAGTGTTGCTGGTAAATTATTTTCAAAATCCAAGATGATTTCAGCAAGGAAAGATTCTCCAATACCTGCAGTAAGTAAGGTTCTATGGCCAACATGGTTGGATATAATTTGCTTTTGTAAATAGGGGATTACTTTATTTTCTGTCAACCATTTCATTTCATGTGGCACGCCAGGAAGAGAAAATATATACGCACCATTTTTTTTGAATAACATACCAGGAGCTGTACCTGTTTCGTTGAATAATACTTCGCAAGAATCAGGCACTTCGGCTTGCTTACGATTGCGATCAATCATGGGGCGCTTATGTATCTGTTCGAATATGTAAGTAATATGATCAAGTGTGGGTTGGTGCACCACCATATTCCCACCAAAGTATTCCCTCAAAAAAGGCTTGGTGATGTCATCGGAAGTTGGGCCCAAGCCTCCAGTGAGTATAATGATATTATTTTTTTCAATCGCATGATCCAATGCATTTGAAATTGCTTGTTTATCATCTCCAACAGCAATTCTGCTAGTTACAACGACGCCAATGGCATTTAAGGATTGAGCTATAAATGCACTATTTGTGTCAATGACTTGCCCAATTAAAAGCTCGTCACCGATAGTGATAATAGTGGCTTTATTTTGATCCATGGGTCAGGGTTAAATTAGGTTGCAAAGTAAATCAAAAATAGGCGCTTTAACTAAAATAGGAACTTAGTTTTTCAGCTAAGTATGGGGGCATGGAAGCTCTATTTCCAAGGTTTTTATCCATAAAATATAGTTTTACGGTACCAATGGTCAGTAGTTTGCCTTCCTCGTTATGAATTTCTTGGTGAAAAGTGATTCGGTGGTCAATAGGTATTTCTCTTAATTGTGTGGTTATGGTCAATAAATCATCATATCTGGCAGGCCTTAAATATTTAACATTTAGTTCCACCACGGGAAGCATAATCCCTAAATCCTCCATTACTTTATAGCTAATGCCCAATGACCTCAAACTTTCAACACGACCTACTTCAAAATATTGGGCATAATTGCCATAATATACCACATTCATGGGGTCTGCATCAGCATATCTTACCCTTACTTGATTTTTAAATTCGTACATATTTTTATAATTGTTGACAAATTTACGAATAGAATCTGTTTTTCCACAATAACCTCATTTAACACATCGTTTTAATAGGGTATTGTATTTTTACTAGGTTACTAATAAAACGAATCCATGGCGTCATTTTATCGATATTTATTGATCAATTTTTTTTCAATAGTTCTCCAATTTTCTGGGGGAGCACAGTCTGCTTCGAGCATAGACCAATCCTCTATTTATTTTAATAAAGGATTGCAATCGCTAACGTTAGGGGATAGCTTAACCGCTTTTCAACAATTTGAACAAGCGTACGGTTTTTCAAACAATGATGATCAAATAACTTATTACTATTTAATGTTGTCATTGCATCTTGAAAAACCCTTTGCTGAGCCACTAGCAAAAAAATGGATTCAGCAAACTAATAATGTAATTTACCAATCAAGACTTCAATATTTTTTAGGGGAGTATTATTACCAAGTAAAAGATGCAGAAAAAGCGATAAATGCCTATTTGAAAGTTCCTATTCAAGATTTGAATAATGATGAAATTGTAAAAATGAAATTTCACTTAGGGTATTTGTATTTTAAATTAGGTGATTGGGAAAAGGCAAATAATTTATTAAATAGTTTACGACAAATTAAAACAGGCTTGTATTATACGGACGCAAATTACTATGCAGGCTTTTTAGCACTAAAAAATAAAGATTACAAATTAGCTTTGTCCTGTTTTGAATTAGCAGCAAATAATAGTGACTACGCCAATGTAGTCCCATTCTATATAGGTCAATTATATTATTTCATCGGGGATATTAATAAAGCAATCCAATATTGCACAAGTGCATTACAATCAAAGGATCAGTTTTATGATGCACAAATAAGGCAATTATTAGGGCACTTGTGGTTTGATAAAAACGAATATGAGAAAGCTTTACCATATTTAGCTACTTATGTTTCAAAGCAAGAAAAAGTTCAATCACAGGATTTATATCAATTGTCCTTTTGTTATTTTCAAACCAAACAATGGGATAAGGCGATTGCCGGGTTTAAGCAATTAAACAATGGTAGCGACTCTTTGGCGCAGAATAGTATGTATTTATTAGCTACCTCGTATCTTAAAATTGACGATAAGCAAGGTGCAAAAAATGCATTTTTATTTTGTTCTACCCAAAGTCAAAATCTACTTCAAAAGGAAATCTCTTTGTTTAATTACGGAAAATTGTCAGTGGAATTGAAAGAATATGCCCAAGCAGTAGTTTCATTAGACCAATTTATGGATACCTATCCAAATTCAACTTATTTATTAGAATCCAAACAACTTTGGGTTAAAGCATTGGCTTTAAATAATAATTACGTACAAGCTTTAGCGGCATTCGAATCTATCGAAACGCCCAATGAAGAACTTTTAAAAATTTACCCGATCATCTTATTTGGTAGAAGTGTGATTTATTTAAATGATGGCCAAATTGATAAGGCATATGATTTGTTGAATAAAATAACTACACTCGCTAACAATCAAAATGTCATTAGTCAAACTAATTTTTGGTTAGGAGAATTAGGGTATAAGCTGGGTCATATTGACGAATCAATTGATGCCTTAACAAAATATTTAAAGGCGCCCATCAATGAAGGTGAAATTACCATACAACACGCTAAATATACTTTAGGATTTGCCTATTTAAAAAAAGGGGAATATCAGGAGGCATTGAATAATTTTAATGCAGTGAGTAGTGTAAATCCAATCAATGCAAAGCAAAATTTTCAACAAGATGCCTATGTCAGATCCGCGGATTGTTTAATGATGTTGAAGCAATTTAAGCAAGCAACACAAGCGTATCAAAATGTGATTGATTTGCATTGGGCCATGGAAGATTATGCCACTTTACAAAAATCAATTATCCTTGGCGGATTGGGTAAAACAAATGAAAAGATTAATATTTTGGAGCAATTCGACAATCTGTATGCGAATTCGAATTATTTGAATGATGCTAGAATGGAATTAGCCGAAACCTATATTTTTAAAGAAGATTTTAAGTTAGCTATTGCACCTTTAAGTGCAGTAGTACTTGATAAAAAAGCAGCCTCATTTTATCCTGTTGCTTTATATAAGTTAGGGGTTACTTATTTTAATATGAATAAGAATGAACCAGCTTTGGAAAATTTTGAAACCTTAATAAAAACATACCCTAATTCAGTAGAAACAGAAAATGCATTAGAATTTGTTAGAAATATTTTTATTGAAGATCAAAAGCCAGAATTATATGTATCATTTATGAATGAAAATGGGTATCCTTTGGCAATTAATGAACAAGATTCACTGACTTATCGTTCTGCCATGTTACGCTATGATGAAAAAAACTATACAGATGCAAAAGCAGGGTTAATTAAATATTTATCATTATTTCCGAATGGAAACTATCAAATTGAATCTAATTATTTGGTTGGGGAAATGAATTATGCGAGTCAAGCATTCGATTCTGCAGCTTATTATTTTTCAAAAGTGGCAGATCAATCACCTAATCGGTATGCCGAACGCGCAAATTTATTAGCGGCCAGGTTATATTATTTCAATTTCAAAAATTACAAATTGGCTGAAAAGTATTATTTGAAATTGAAAGAATTCGCTGTTCAAAAAGAAAACGTATTGGAAGCTTTGCGAGGGGTACTTAGGTGTCAATTTAAAAATAGCAAATGGTTAGCAGCGGCACCCATTGCTAAACAAATTATAGATGAAAAAACATTTGCGTCGGATGATATTTTAATGGCCAATATGGTATTGTATCATGAGCAATTATTAAAAAACGATACATCGGGGGCAATTGCAGTATTAAGCAAAATCATCTTAAATAATTCCTCCATTTACACTGCCGAAGCGCATTATGAATTAGCCCATTTACAATTTTTGCAAAAAAATTATGCATTGGCTGAAAAAACAGCTTTTGATGTAACAAAAAAACAAGCTTCTCATGAATTCTGGGTAACCAGTGCTTATATTTTATTAGGCGATATTTATGCAGCACAAAAGGATTGGTTTAATGCATTGGCGACCTATAAAAGCGTTACTGATAATGCAACTATTACTTCACTAAAGGAGGAGGCAAGCCAAAAATATAATTTAGCACAAACGGCTGAAAAAATCTCAAATAAAGTTGAAAATCAATAAACAAAGCATGTCCAAATTATTTACCTATATATTAATTACATTTTTTCTTGTGATTTCGTCGCATCAGGTTTTTGCATGGCAAAAAAAGAAAACGAATACAAAAGCAAAAATTACCAATACCACAAAAAAGAAAAAAACGGCAAGTATTAAAAAGAAAAAGTCTTCCAAAAAGAAACAAGCAAAAAAAAGCCGTTCCAATAAATCAACTACTACAATAATTAATAAGCCAGTAAAAATAGAAGATATTGTAAAACAAGTACCTCTTGATATTCCTGTTATGAGAGATACTGCACCTACAAAGGTGGTAAGTATATTATCGGCATTTAAACCACAATTAAAAAGTGCGGTTAAAATCAATTTTAACAATGCATCGCCGATTATAGATACTCAAACAATGCAGTATTCTCTCATCCGTGTAGATCTTCAGGATGCCGAGGTAGAGCCCAAGAATCGCCAGGCCGAGGAACAGCAGCGCGCTGAGCACCAGCACCACGAGCAGCGGCAGAG
>SYEV01000111.1 GCA_005800655.1 Bacteroidota bacterium | reverse complement strand
AAATTTCGAATAATTTAGATAGCATTGTAAAATGGAAACCTGAATTTGCAGATGTATTAAACCGTTTAAAAGCTGCACAAATTGAACTAGCAGATGTTGCCAATGAACTAAGCAGCTGGCAGGATAAAATAGATTTTGATGACAAGAAAATGGTTTTGATACAAGACCGTTTATCAGAAGGGTATATTTTACAAAAAAAGCACAAAGTACAAAGCACCAATGAACTCATAAGTATCCAACAACAATTGGAGCTTGACTTAACGGCTGTGCTTAGCTTGGATGAGGAAATTAGTCAGCTCACGAAACAAGTGAAAGCGGATGAAAAACAAGTAGTGGAGTTGGCAATTTCTTTAACACAAAAAAGAAATAAGGAAACCGCTCCGTTTACCAAAAATGTAAACCAACTTTTACATCAAGTAGGTATGCCGAATGCTAAAATAAAAGTTACGATTGACGAGGTTGCTTATAATGCATACGGAAAAGATAAAATCGACTTTTTGTTTGATGCAAACAATACCCAAAAGTTTGAACCTATTAAAAAAGTAGCGAGCGGTGGTGAATTAAGTCGTTTGATGCTTTGCATAAAATCACTTGTGGCTAAGTCCATTGATTTACCTACTATGATTTTTGATGAAATTGATACTGGAATTTCAGGAGAGCCTGCCAAACAAGTAGGTTTATTATTACAAGGCTTAGGTCAAGCAAGACAGGTTCTATGCATCACCCACCAACCGCAAATTGCTGCCAAAGGACATGCGCATTTGTTTGTATATAAAGAACAAAAGGGCACCAGTACCAACACTTTTTTAAGGGCGCTATCGGCTAATGAAAGGGTACAACATATTGCGCTGATGATTGGCGGTGATCCACCAAGCAAATCTGCTTTGGAAAATGCCAAGGAACTTTTAGGAGCGTAATTTTAGCATAATTCTTATTGTAATTTTTGTTTTTTATAACACTCACTTGTTTTAACGAAAGCTTATTAGTCAATTCAGGTAATTATTGACTTTTTAAAGGATATTATAATTATTTTTACAGCAATTAAATAAACCATCAAAATGGCATACAATTTATTGAAAGGAAAGAAAGGAATTATTACTGGTGCACTTGATAGTAATTCCATTGCTTGGAAAGTGGCTGAAAAAGCACATGAAGAAGGTGCAACTTTTGTTTTAACCAACGCCCCTATCGCTATGCGTATGGGTGAGATTAATGGGTTAGCTGAAAAAACAAATTCTAAGATTGTTCCAGCCGATGCGACTAGCGTTGAGGAATTAACGAATCTTTTTACCCAATCTCAAGAAATTTTAGGTGGTAAAATTGACTTCGTACTTCATTCCATTGGCATGAGTGTGAATATTCGTAAAAAAATTGCTTACCCTGAATTGAATTACGACTACTACGCAAAAGGTGTTGATGTGTCTGCAATGTCCTTACATAAAATGCTAAGTGTTGCTTATAAAATGGATGCATTAAATGACCACGCGAGTGTGGTTGCTTTAACCTATGCTGCAGCACAACGAACATTTCCTTTTTATACCGATATGGCTGATATTAAAGCATTGTTGGAATCCATTGCACGTAGTTTTGGCTACCACTATGGATTAAGAAATAAAGTACGTGTGAATACAGTATCTCAATCGCCTACTAAAACAACTGCAGGAACAGGTATCAAAGGATTTGGTGACTTTTTTGATTACGCAGATGCGATTGCGCCACTAGGAAATGCAACTGCTGAAGATTGCGCTAATTATTGTGTGACTTTATTTTCCGACTTAACTAAAATGGTTACAATGCAAAACTTATTCCATGACGGCGGTTATTCAACTACTGGCGTGAGTGATATGATTATGCAAAAAGCAGGCATCACAGAAGGATAAAAAATTTAGCACCGCCAATTAAAAATAACACATGAGTAATAAAGAAATTAATCCTAAACTAGTAGAAGCCATCGGTTACCTAGGTTCACTATTAAGTTGTATCACTTTTGTGCCTCAGGTTTATTTATCCTGGAAATCACATAGTGTGGGGGATTTAAGTTTACTCATGGTATTAATTGTAAACTTTAGCTGTATTGTTTGGCTAACTTATGCCTATTTAATTAATAGTCGCCCAGTACTTATCGCAAACACAATTGTATTAATACTGAGTTTAATGTTATTATATTTTAAATTAACTTTTTAAGTATATTTTTTGAGCTCACTTTAATAAGCACTACATTAAAAAAGGGTCGCCGACTTATCGGGACCCTTTTTTATTTTTCTTCATCATAAGAGAAAAAGTCATGATAGATTAATTATTGAGGCGCTAGCTTTCTGCGAAAGCGCATCAATAATTTAAATAAATAAGGGGCTAGCAAAGCTTAGCCCCTTATTTATTTTCCTCATAATTAGAGATTAATTTTCATGGGCTTATTTTTCAAAAAGCCCATGGAAATTAATATTCGTCTTCATTAAACATGAAGTCGTCATTACTTGGATAATCTGGCCAAATATCATCAATGCTTTCATATACTTCTCCTTCGTCTTCCAACTCTTGCAAATTCTCAACCACATCTAATGGTGCTCCACTACGAATAGAGTAATCGATCAATTCATCTTTTGTAGCCGGCCAAGGTGCTTCCTCTAAATAACTGGCTAATTCTAAAGTCCAAAACATAGGTTTCTTTTTTGCAAAAGTAGCCGTATAAATGATACTACCAAATGTGTTTTTTCTACAGGATGTAAACAAATTGTGAAATTTTGCCAAAATTGGGCCGGTAATCGTAGGTTTGTATCATGGAAAAGCAGCCTGCACTATTAGTTGTGACAGACATATATAAGAATTATGGCAATATTTCAGTCTTAAAAGGGGTATCCCTTGAGGTAAACAAGGCGGAGATGGTTTCCATTGTGGGTGCATCCGGGGCTGGCAAATCGACGCTATTATATATTGTAAGCAGTCTTGAAAAAGCCGACAAAGGGCAAATTTTATTTCAAAATCAGGACATTAGCGCGCTTTCAAATAAGCAACTCGCCCATTACAGAAATAACCAAATTGGCTTCGTTTTTCAATTTCATCATCTGTTACCTGAATTCACGGCACTTGAGAATATTTGTATCCCAGCTTGGATAGGTCAAAAACCAAAAAAACAAGTGGAAACAAAGGCCATAGAATTATTGGATTTTATGGGTTTGGCTGATCAAAAAGATAAAAAGCCCCATAGTTTATCTGGTGGGGAACAACAAAGAATTGCAGTAGCCCGTGCTTTGATTAATAGTCCAGCTTTAATTTTTGCGGATGAACCTACTGGTAATTTAGATAGTGCCAATGCAGCTGCTTTGCACCATTTATTTATTAAATGTCGCGACACTTTTCAACAAAGCTTTT
>SYEV01000110.1 GCA_005800655.1 Bacteroidota bacterium | reverse complement strand
TGGAAATCGAAAAAAGTCAAATTGAAGCTGCGAGACAAGTTGCAATAGCTTACGCTAGCGGCACTTATATCACTAATAACTATACCGCTAATAGTTATTCCGCAAGTTATAATTCAGGATATTATACAACAAGAATTTACGATGCATTAATTTGGTAAATATGATTTATAGATTTTTAATAGTAGGATTTTTATTGTTTTCAAATAAATTATCTTCTCAAGAGTACAATTCTAACCAAGCCTCTGTATCAAATTATGTAAAAAGAGTATATAGTATTGAAAAGTTTGATGGTGTAAAAATATTGGAGAATGATGCAGATAAATTTTTAGTTATTGAAGTTAAATTAGAAAAAAAAAATAATCCACTTCAAGTTTTAAATACTATTGCGAATGTGAAAGCAAAAGCATATTATAGTTCATTTCAAAATGGTTCTTATATAATTGCAGAGACTATTATCGTTACAGCAAATAATGATAGTTTACAAAAAACTCCTATATCATCTGAAATATTGAAAGAGTATTCTTCTGGTTTTGTAAAAGGGTTAAGTATGCTCACTAATTTTGATGATACTGACCCAAAGTATATTGTATATATCTTTTATACAAAACTATAATTCTAATTATTATTTATTTTCCCTTATTCAGTTGTTGTAAAATGGGCTGGATTAGGGCAGACTCAAAACCGCGTTGGTATAAAAATGCCTGTGTTTTAGCCATCCGACTTAAACCCCTTTCTCCCTTGAGACTATTCCATTTTTTCTTGGCTAAAAATAGTAAAGTGGTATTATAGTCATCCAAGTCAATACTTTTTAACGCCTTTTTAATATTCACCGGGCTCACTCTTTTTTGCTGCAGTGCATATTGAATTTTACTTTTCCCCCATTGTTTTATTCGAAAGTGGCCTCCCGCAAAAAGGGTGGCAAATCGCTCTTCATTTAAAAAATTGTCTGTAATTAAATTGGATAAAATCTCAACCACTTCACTTTTAGTCATGCCCAATTCGTATAGCTTATCGCGCACCTCCTGTTGGGCTCTTTCTTGATAGGCACAAAAATGCCGTATCCTTTGAATAGCCTGCTCTTTACCAATTCTAATTTTATTCATTTTGTAGATAAGAATGTCAATAAGAAATGCTAAAATAGCTTTTTAATCTTAAGATTTTGCATTAGGTTTGTCTTGTTAGAAAAGTTAAATAAATACAAAGGAATTATGAAATTTATAGTATCATCCTCCTCTCTTTTAAAACACTTGCAACAAATCGCAGGCGTTATTAATACCAACACTGTTTTACCAATTTTGGAAGATTTTTTATTCGAGATTGAAGATAAAAAATTAAACATTATTGCGACCGATTTGGAGACAGTGATGCGCGTTCAAATGGATGTAGAAAGCAAGGCCAATGGTCGTGTTTGTATTCCAGCTAAAATTTTAATTGATTCATTAAAAAATATTGCAGACCAGCCGCTTACTTTCAACATAGATAAAAACTATGCTGTTGAAATCACAAGCGATAATGGTAAGTATAAAGTGATGGGCGAAAATCCAGATAATTTTCCAAAAGAACCTACAGTTGATGATACCACTGGATTTAATATGACAAGTACTGCATTGTTAACCGCAATCAATAAAACATTATTTGCAGTAAGTGGTGATGATTTAAGACCAGCAATGACAGGCGTATTTTTTGAATTATCAAAAGAGGGCGTTCAGTTTGTTGCAACCGATGCACACCGCTTGGTAAGATATAAGCGTACCGATACGAAGGCTACACAAAATGCATCTTTCATTGTTCCTAAAAAACCGTTGAATTTATTAAAAAATGCATTGCCAGATAATGAAGATCCAATCACGGTGAGCTTTAATAGCAACCATCTTTTTGTAGATCATGGATCAACGCAATTAATTTGTCGTTTAATTGATGCGCGTTTCCCAGACTATAAAGTGGTTATCCCTGCGGACAATCCTTATCGTTTAACGGTGAATAAACATGATTTTCAAAATGCTTTACGCCGTGTAAATGTATTTAGTAACAAAAGCACCAATCAAGTTGCTTTGAATATTACTGGTAATGAATTGCAAATGGCTGCGCAGGATATTGATTTTAGTTTTGAAGGTAATGAGCGTATGAGTTGTGAATACAAAGGGGAGGATATTCAAATTGCTTTTAATGCAAAATTTTTAATTGAAATGTTGAGTGCTGTAGATACCGATGACATATTTATTGAATTATCTACGCCTAGTAAAGCAGGTTTGATAAAACCATCCGAACAAGCACCAGGAGAGGACTTGTTAATGCTGGTGATGCCACTGATGTTAAATAGTTAATCGGTTCCCTATAAATAGACCCCAGGGGCAAGTTTTGAAAACCCGTTGATCTACACCAAGAACATCGGGTTTTTTATTTACATTTATAGTCTAAAACCAAGCCCATGTTTGAGAGTATACAGTCTTATTTTAGTAGCATACCTACTTTACATCGAGCGCTTATTTTAGCAGGCGGGATTACCTTTTTTTGGTTGGTTGAATCGGCCATTCCTTTGTTTAAATTTCAATATCGCAAATGGCGTCACGCTTCCATTAATATTTTTTTCACCCTCACGACCATTGTCATCAATTTTGGATTTGCCTTGTTAATGGTAAAAACCAGTGATTGGACGATTGCTAATAATTTTGGACTTTTAAATATGGTATCCTTACCCAACATAGCGTCGGCCATAATTGGTTTATTATTACTCGATTTTATTGGGGCGTATTTGGTACATATGATTGAGCATAAAGTAAAATTTTTATGGAAATTTCATATGGTGCATCATGCCGACACGCAAGTGGATACCACTACTGCAAATCGTCACCATCCAGGAGAATCCGTTATTAGAGCGGTGTTTGCGATATTGGCTGTTTTTGTTTTAGGCACACCAATGTGGCTGGTCATGTTGTATCAAAGCTTAAGCGTGGTGCTTTCACAATTTAATCACGCAAATATTAAAACCCCATCTTGGTTTGATAAAACCCTTGGTTTAATTATTGTTTCGCCGAATATGCACCGCATACATCATCATTTAATGCGTCCGCAAACGGATAGTAACTATGGAAACATATTTTCATTTTGGGATAAATTATTGGGAACGTATAATAGCACACCGATGTCTGAAATTAAATATGGCTTAGATGTTTTAGACAACCAACGAGACCAAGATTTATTATATCAATTAAAAATGCCGTTTAATAAAAATATTAAAACGGATTATTAAATAAGTTTCATTTATGAAAATTGGTGCTTTTATTCCTGCTCGCTATGCGGCTACACGTTTTCCAGCTAAATTAATGCAAACATTGGGTGACAAAACAGTGATCCGACATACCTATGATAACACGGTTGCCACTAGATTATTTGATGCGGTATATGTCGTAACCGATAGCGAAATTATTTTTAATGAAATAACACAACATGGCGGCAACGCCATTATGAGTAAGCGTTCACATGAAAGTGGAAGTGATCGTATTGCAGAGGCCGTGCAGGACTTGGACATTGATATTGTAGTGAATGTACAAGGGGATGAACCTTTTGTAAAAAGAGAACCGCTTGAAAAGGTAATTGCTGTTTTTTTAGACCCGACAGTGAAAGTAGCTTCATTAATGCAAGTACTCACTCATACCACATTAATTCAGGATCCTAATTATGTAAAAGTAGCAGTAGATAAAAATAACAATGCATTGTTTTTTTCACGTAGTGTAATTCCTTATCCAAGAAGTACCGAGTCACCTATAACTTACTATGAACATATTGGCGTATATGCATTTCAAAAACAAGCATTACTTAATTTCACCAACTGGCCAATGTCTTCATTAGAAGCAGCTGAAAAAATTGAATGTTTGCGTTATTTGGAAAATGGGGTATCGATTAAAATGGTTGTAACAGAATATATGGGTGTTGAAATTGACACACCCGCAGATTTAATTAAAGCGGCAAAGCTTTTATAAAATGAATAGTAATAAATTAAAAAGCACGTAATTCAATACCGTATAAAGTTTATCTTTGTTATGGATTACACTTTTTAAGAATCCATAAAATATTTATACATCCCCTTATATTAAAATAATAAAAATGCAGTTTAAGAATTTAAAGCTAGTTGACTATGTTGTTTATGGTCGTGGCGCGTTTAATCAATTAGATGAAATTTTAGCCCCTCGCCGAAAGGATAATTTTCCGATGATATTTTTCTTGGATCATTATTTTATTGGTAAACCATTAGCGGGTCGCATTCCATTAAGAGGGAAGGATAAGATTGTATATGTGGATGTAACACAGGAGCCCAAAACAAAACAAGTGGATGCATTGGCTGCTGAACTTAAAGCTGAATTTGGTGAAGTAAGCGGCATCATTGGTATTGGCGGTGGTTCGGCGATGGATTTAGCAAAAGCAGTTTCATTAATGATGACCAATCCGGGATCGTCTGCCGATTATCAAGGATGGGATTTGGTTAAAGTGCCTGGTGTTTTTAAAGTGGGTATTCCAACTCTAAGTGGCACTGGCGCAGAGGTAAGTCGTACCACTGTATTAACGGGCCCTACGCGTAAATTAGGCATGAACTCCGACTTCACCCCGTTTAATCAAATCGTATTAGATCCTGAATTAACTAAAAATGCGCCTGCGAATCAACGTTTTTATACAGGCATGGATTGTTATATACATTGTATCGAAAGTTTAGAAGGTACTTACCTAAATGAGTTCAGTAAAAGTTATGGCGAAAAAGCATTGGACCTTTGCCGAAAAATATATGTTGAAAAAACAGGCTGGGATGAGGAGAGCGATGAGCAATTAATGATGGCTAGTTACGCAGGTGGCATGAGTATTGCATATAGTCAAGTGGGTGTGGCACACGCAGTGAGCTATGGCCTAAGTTACTTATTAGGAACCAAACATGGTATTGGTAATTGTATTGTAATGAATCATTTGGAAGAATATTATCCTGCAGGCGTGGAAGAATTTAAATTCATGGTGGAAAAAAATAAAATTGAAATTCCTACAGGTATTTGCGCTAATCTAACAGAAGCCCAATTTGATGAAATGATTAATATTTCATTAAGCTTAAAACCTTTATGGGAAAATGCATTAGGGTCAAATTGGGAAAGCATCATGACGCGTGAAAAATTACGCACACTTTATAATAGACTTTAATAAGTTATTATTTTTTTATAATCACAATATCATTGATTGGGTCTTTAAAAATAATACTATTTTCATTTATTAAAGGAAATAAGCTTTTATGCGCTAGTGAATCTAAATATATATTTTTTATATAAAATATTTTATTAATTACTTTATCATCTTTCATTTCACTCCATTTAATAATCTTACACTTACAGCTTGCGTTTTCTAATGTATTGGTTACCTCTTTGAGATTACTTGCCTTACCAAGTTTTTTATACACTTCTCGAATTCCTATAATTTTATTATTATTTCCATAATCAAAATTCCAGGAAGCTGAAATAGCAGTAATGATGCTATCACTGGTTAATTCTAATAATGAGTGCCTTGGCGATTCAATTATTTTTTCACTATCCTCTTCACCTTCATTATCTTTTGCTTCTACTTTTGAAAAAATAGAAACCAAGTTGGGTCCTTCGAATTGTGCATATCCAACATGATTAAAGCTAGCGCCATATCTAGTATAAATAAAATAGCCATTTTTATATTTTATTTCTACAATGTTGGGAACCATTTTTTGATACCTATCTGGATCAGATACCCTTGCTTGCGGAGAACCGGTATAACAAATCCACAGGCCTTCTAATCTTTCTTTTTCATCCGATGTTATTTTATAGGGAAGAATATTTAAATCTTTTTTTAAGACTTCAAGTTTATTATTGGATTCAAAATACATTTTAGAAGGAATATAAAAACAAACTAATGCAATAACAATGAAAGCAATGATACATAAAATCGTATTCCATTTCCAACGACGCTTGCCTGCGT
>SYEV01000109.1 GCA_005800655.1 Bacteroidota bacterium | reverse complement strand
TAACTGACTTAAATTTTTTAATATTTTCTAAAATAATAAGCTTGTTTCGGTAGTTAATGTATTGACTTATTTCTTTGGTCTTTTCCATAGTTTTTCTATCTTATTTTGTTAATAAAATGTCCACTAAGGTCTGACTAGTTTACAGAATGTTCACAAGAAAATTTTAATTAATAGTTTGTTGGATGAAGAAGTAAATAGTGAAGATGTTATTTTGGAATTATGCAAAGAAGAATTTGTATTAAGTAAAATGGGTAGAAGCCCTATTGGATTTAACCATCCAATATAACCTTTTGAATAATGTGTGTGTTTTGATTATCAAGAAGCGCTGCGAAATATCGGCGCTTCTTTTACTAAAAAAAATGAAAAATTATGTTTGATAAATTAATTGACTTTATAATAAGTATTGGTAAGGAGTTTTTACCTTATGTCATTGTTGAACAATGGAATGAGGCTATTATGCTTAGATGTGGCAAGCTTCAACAAAAGGTATTAAAACCAGGTATTCACTTTAAAATTCCTTTTTTAGATTCTGTATGGGAAGCCACAATAATTACCCAGTCACTTGAAATGAATCCGCAAAGTATCACCACCCGTAATGGCAGAAATGTGGTTGTGAAAGCTATTATTCGCTTTAGGATTGAAGATGTTAAAACTTATTTAACCACTATCTCGCAGCCGCATGATGTGCTTATTGATACTACACAGGGAATGATTAGAGAAATTATTGAGGGTATGACATTTTCTGAGATTTACGGCATGGATTCGTTGCTTACCAAAAAGGTAGGTGCGTTTGTGAGAAGGTGGGGTATTAAAGTAGAACGAGTTACGTTAACGGATTTGGCTAGTATAAATTCATTAAGGATAATACAAAATAAAAACATGGAACAGCAACATGCTTCATTTGCTTTACCTGAAATGATGAACTAGTTTACACATCTGAATCCTACCGTTGCATTGCGCTCAAACCCTTGAGAGATGCGAAGCAAATGTTGTCTATAGTGCAATTCCCTTGGTCCACTTTCTACATACCACCAGCTGCCTGAAGGCTTGAAATAGGATCCACCCTTTAAAATAATATATCGATAACTGCCATTGATGTATTCATCATTGGTTAGCTGCCAAACAGCACCTACCAAGTCTTGCAAGCCATTTGGATTAACTCCTTTTGGATAGGCACCAACATCATCCAGTTTGCCATTTCCCAGATTACAAAAACTTGAATCGATACCTTCAATATTTATTGCGGTAAGTGTTTCAGTAACAAATTCTTTCTTTCTAATCACTGGTTTTTTTTGCTCCCAAGGCCATTCGTTTAACGAAGTAGTTTGTGCTGCATATTGCCATTCAATTTCTGTGGGTATTCGTTTTTTGGACCAGGCTGCATAAGCACGGGCATCTTCAATCGAAACATAAACAACGGGTTTATTTTCAATTTCCTTCGATGGTTTTCCATGTCGCCAATGTTTCAAATAATTGGATGTGTCTATAGGGTTGTATTTGCGGGACTTCACAAAACGATAAAAATCAAGGTTGGTAACAGGAAATTCATCCATGTAGATTGCAGTCATGTCAAACTTTTTACCTATATCTTCTTTTGGATAAGGGATAAATTCATCTCCATGACTTTCCTTGAAAATAAAGTTTCCTGCAGGGATAAACTTCATGCCAGTATGATCTATTTTACTATTTGTCGTATTTTCCGAAATGCTAATTCTTCTTGCCTGTCCTGGTTGCAAATAAAGTACCTGCTCATCAATCAGGATATCTTTGTCAAATAACTGAACAACAAATTTTCCTTCGTAGTTACCGAAGTATTTGTAGATACTTATTTCATGTTTTGCTACAGAGAAAATTATTGGCTTGATGTCGTATGAAGGAATGCCATTCCAGATGCGAATTTCAGTACCTCTTATTGCAGAAAAATTTATCTTATCTCCTTGGATACTTGCATTCAATAAAATTGGTAATTGAGCAATGCAATCAACTTCACCTTCATTGTTCGTTCCAAGGTATTGCTCATGAAACGCGTTTGTTTCGACTTCTATAAAAAACCGGTTGTTCTTTTTTATTGGGTCAAGTTGTTTATGGTGCCATAAATCAACAAAATGATATCCTTGCTTCGGTTCTACGTTGAATAAATTTCCCTTGTATCCTTGTGGGATGATACTATAAATAGTATATATTTTTTTTTCTATACCACTCCACTCATTTACCCAAATGCTGTCAGAGGTTGTTTCTAACAACGGCGTTATGACGCCTAATGTAAAATTTATTGTGTGTTCTCTTAATATTCGTGTGGTCTTTCCCAAGTATTTATATTGCTCATCTACCCATGCCGGCACTCCTGGAGCAAAGATGTTAAGCTCGGTACCGTAGCCATTAAAAAAAGATGTTGCAAACTCACGTTGGATAGGCTCTTTATAAAGTTCTGTTACACGAAATATGGCAAACTCAGGTTTGATGAATTTATTTAGGTTAAGTGTGGGAACATAATAAAGAGCATTATGAACGCGACCACTTACAATCAAAGGCATGTCTTTTGGAATCGCCATTCCTTCGCTATACATCACAACGCCTGCCCTTGCTTTATCGGCAGCCTCTTGCAATTCTTTGCTTGAAGCACCCTTGGTATCCAATACAACACCGTCTGCTGATGTTTCTTTGATGAGTTCACTAAGTCCTGCTAAATGGCCTTCGCTCCTTGTTCCTTCATCCCAAGGGTTGTAACAAATAAAAAAGCGTGTTCCACTTGCTTTAGTTTCTTTTGCCAATTTTTTTACAGCCGGAAGTCCACCAGGTAAATCCCTAAATAAATCAAATTGATTTCGTTGATCTAATCCCAAGGTTGGCCATGTTGGCCATATGCCAATAACATCATCACCTCCATATAGCAATTTTGATTTTGTAATGAAATTATTGAGTTGATATTTATTCTTTGACGGGTTATATAGTTTATGATCCCATGCCTGGATTAGGTGCATTACATAGCTATGGCGAATCCATTGCAGATCCATTCGGTTAAATAGACTATTGTCAAATTGATCAATATCAAATAGCATATTTTCCTGAAAAACTGACCTAAGTCCCTCTTGCCAATTCCCTTGGTAAGGTAGTGTCCATCTCTTATATTGTACAGATCCTCCCGGGTACAATACCGTTTCAAACCTTTTTCTTTGTCCGTTTTTTATGGTGGATCCGTCTCTTCGGGTGAGTGAAACAAGTTTACTGCCTTCTTCTTCAATACAGGCAAAACCCAACTCCCATGCGTTGTCTGGACAAACTACGTTAACGGGAATTTTTCCCGGTAGAAATAAATGAGTTCTTGAAAGTGGGTGTTCACTAAAACCAGTTATATAAACGTGGTCTCTTTCTATCCCATAGGGAACAATATTGGAGATCTCAATTGTATCTGATGTGATATTTTTAATTTCAATTTCATCATACAGTAAACCATTTTGTTTACTAACGATGGTGTAAGAAATTTTTTTATCAAGGGTATCAGATTTTTTTTCTGCATTGAAAGCAATTTTATTTATTGAAACTGAAAAATAGGGGTACTTTTTTTGGGCGGCAGTATCCAATGAAACGACAAGAAGAAAGAATATTGCAAATAATCGCATAAATAGAATCATGCCACTCAAGATAAGAAATTTCAATGAATGTTCGGGCTATTTAAGCTTTTTAATATCATTTAATCAGGTTACAACAATTCCATCCATTCACCTTTATTCACCCCTGTTTTCCCTTTAAAAACACAAAACCTGGCCAGAACTTGGCCCAAAAGAAAAAACCACCTATGAAACAAATCATAAGTGGTTGATTTTCAAGTGGGCCCACCTGGGCATGATCCAGGGACCCCCTGATTATGAGAACCGAAAATCAATGTTTCTTATTGTCTCATCGTGTTTTTTTGATTTTAGGTATGTCTCATGGTAGTTCATTTTATCCATCGTCCATGTTTAACCCGGCGTTGGAACCCGGCGTGATTATAGTATGTGTCTGTTGATGTCCTTTGTCTTCTCAATATCAATTCCAGACAGGTAATGTTCCGTAATTACAGAATTGGAGTGTCCCAACATTTCACCGATGAGTTCTTTGGGAACATTATTCCTGTAAAGTGTCGTGGCATGTAAACTAGTCAGACCTTAGTGGACATTTTTTTTCAAAATAAGATAGAAAAACTATGGAAAAGACCAAAGAAATAAGTCAATACATTAACTACCGAAATAAGCTTATTATTTTAGAAAATATTAAAAAATTTAAGTCAGTTAAGGAAGCGCTCAAGGTATTTAATATCCCAAAATCTACTTACTACAAATGGAATAAAGCCTTTATAAAAGAGGGCGCATCTGGGCTTATAAGAAAAAGTCCTGTTGCATACAACCATCCGAATAAAATAAAGCAAGAAATAGTAGATAAAGTCATTTCCTTAAGAAAAGAGTTCCAACTAGGATCATGGAGAATCAAATGGTATTTAGAAAGGTATCATGATATTAGCATATCAGAATCCAGTGTATCAAGAATCTTAAAAAGGTATGGCGTTGGGAAGCTTTATAAAAGTACTGTGAGAAGAGCTTTGCATTCCAAAAGATACAATAAATCTACACCAGGTCACCATGTACAAATTGACGTAAAAGTATGGATACTAAAGGATTTGGATGGCAATACTATCAAAAGATTTCAATATACAGCTGTTGATGATGCAACAAGAATTAGGGCTTTGCAAATCTATCATAACCAAAATCAACTGAATGCGATAGAATTTGTAAACTATGTGGTTAAGAAATTTCCTTTTAGGATAAAATCAATAAGGACTGATAGAGGCCATGAGTTCCAGGCGAAGCTTCACTGGCATGTGGAAGATTTGGGTATGGAGCATCATTATAACAAGGCTAGAACACCTCAATTGAATGGTAAAGTTGAAAGATCTCACTTGACCGATCAAAGAGAATTTTATCAGCTTTTATCATACAAGGATGATGTAGATTTAAATGAAAAATTGAATCAGTGGGAAAATTTTTATAACTTCGAAAGACCTCACTTTGCTCATGATGGAAAAACTCCTTACGAAGTATTAAAAACCAAATTAACAAATTAAAGTATAAACCTCATTTTGTCCACTTTTGGTTGACCTATGACATGCTCTATATCGAAAAAAGTATTTTGAATATTTTTAGCTTTAAGCGCTTTTTTTAATCTAGGCATACAAAAAAAATAAATTAATTTGCGGGTGTTATTACTTTATTAATCGAGCTATTTCATGAAGTAATAACAAGTTTGTATCAATGAAAGAAAATAATAAAAAATACGATGCCATCATCATTGGTGGTGGTCACAACGGATTGGTGGCTGCTTGCTATCTTGCCAAAGCGGGTAAAAGCGTCATTCTTTTGGAGTCCAATAAAGAACTTGGAGGCGCAACTACTAGCCTAAAAACTTTTCCTGAATATGATGCACATCTTTCACGCTATTCCTATTTAGTATCCTTATTGCCCGATCAAATTGTTGCTGACTTAGGTATTAATTTTACAACCATTGGTCGTTCCATTGCTTCTTATACGCCTTATCAGCACGGAGGAACAGATGCAGGACTTTTAATTTCATCGGACTGGGATGAGGCAACCGCAAATAGCTTTCATCAACTTACAGGATCCGATAAGGAAGGAAAAGCTTGGTGTAATTTTTACGATGATATTGCTTTGCTTGCAAAACGGATGGCACCTTCCATGCTTCAACCACTTAAAACTGCAGCGGAACTTAAATCCGAAATGGGACTGCCCGAAGTATGGCGCAACCTAATGGAAGTTCCCATTGGTGAAGTTATTCGCAATCAATTCAGCGATGATTTAGTGCAAGGTGTGGTTTTAACGGATGCATTGATTGGAACATTTGCGTCAGCGAATCATATGCAGGCCAATCGATGTTTTTTATATCACCTCATCGGAAATGGTACTGGAAAGTGGCGTGTGCCGCTGGGTGGTATGGGTGCTTTGGTGAACGAGCTGCATCGCATTGCTATTTCATGGGGTGTGGAAATAAAATTACAATCCAAAGTGACAGCACTAGAAAGTGGAGCGATGGGTGTTCGTGTTGAAACGGAATCTGGAAATATATACACTGCCAAGGATTTACTTTTTGCAGCCGCTCCGCAGCATTTAGCAAAATTACGCGGGAGTGCAGTTCCGGAATCTTTAGAGGGTGCACAGTTGAAAATTAATATGCTATTATCTCGTCTGCCTCGTCTTAAGTCCAATGTTGATCCTAAGCTTGCATTTGCCGGTACATTTCATGTGAATCAAAGTTATGATCAGTTGGAACTTGCATATGCTTCTGCGCTTAATGGAGAAATGCCGCAGCGCCTACCTTTGGAAATGTATTGTCATACACTTTCTGATCCATCAATTTTGTCCGCAGCCTTGAACGAAAAAGGTTTTCATACCCTAACACTTTTTGGTTTACATACACCCGCTAAACTTTTTGATGCGGATCCACTAGGCGCTAAGGCCTCAGCAAAACAGCTTGCCATTGCTAGTTTAAATGAATACTTACTTGATCCTATAGAATCCGTTTTGGCACCTTGCAGTGATGGTTCATTAGCCATTGAAGTGAAATCACCGCTCGATCTTGCGCAGGAAATTTCGCTACCGCGTGGAAATATATTTCATCGTGATTTGGATTTTCCTTTCCTTGAAGATGATGGTGAAAAAAGCGGTCACCAAATATGGGGAGCGGAAACGGATGATCCACATATTTATATTGCAGGTGCAGGAGCGCGTCGCGGCGGCGGTGTTAGCGGCATCGCCGGTCATAATGCTGCCATGGCTTTACTTTCTAAGGATGTAAAATAGTTTTTATTTTATATCTATCAGTGCGTAAGGGTAGTCAAACCAGACTATCCTATAATCAAAGAATTCAACCGCCTATCTAATATATTATAAAAAAATTGCATCGAAATACCTATTTTTACAGCACTAAAAAATAATTTATGAAAAAAGTTTTCTTATCCATTGCGTTATTTGTTTCAGCTATTTTTACAGTTAATGCACAAACTGCAGATGAAGTTATTGCAAAGTATATTACTGAAATTGGTGGTGCAGAAAAGTGGGCCAAAGTACAATCTATAAAAATTGAAGGACAAATTGAAGTGCAAGGAATTCAAATCCCTTTTACTATGCAAGGATCGCAAATGCAAGGCATGAGAGTTGATGCTGAATTTCAAGGCAATAAAATTATTGATATCACAACGCCAACCAAAGGTTGGTCTCAAAACCCATTGTCTGGTAAGGCTACATTAAGTCCTATTTCAGAAGATGAGTTAAAGCAAAAATTAGATGACTTAGATATTCAAGATGCTTTTGTTGATTACAAAGCAAAAGGTTCTGTGATTGAATCTTTAGGAAAAGATGAAGAAGATGGTAATGAGTATTTTAAAATTAAGATGACGACTAAAAATGGTAACGAAAAAACTTACTTTTTTGATACCAAAACTAACTTGATTTATAAAATAGAGTCTATTGTAAAACAACAAGGTCAAGAAATGAAGTCTGAACAAAAATTATTAGACTATCAAACTACTGAATACGGAATAAAATTTCCTTTCAAACAAGATCAAGGGCAAATGATGATGGTTACTAAAAAAATTACTATCAACCCAACTATCGACGCTACTATATTCATCGGAAACTAATTTTCTCTAATAAAAAAAACTACTATTTTTCGCAAATCAAGCTGCGTAAATAGTAGTTTTTTATTTCAACTATTTTTATGCAATTAAAAAATAAATTAACCGTATTGTTTTTGCTACTCGTATTTATTACGAGTGCACAAAACACAATCAACTCTTCTTATTTTCAAGTCATGGGTGCAAGGCCTTTAGGGCCATCTACCATGAGTGGAAGAATAACATCAATTGATGGTATAAGCGCTAATGGCCAGCTTAACTTATTCGTAGGTACTGCAGGCGGTGGTATTTGGAAAAGTCAAAATGGCGGATTATCATTCATTTCAATTTTTGACAAATATTGTCAATCCATTGGTGCCCTTGCGATTGAACCAGGTAATGCTAAAGTGGTATATGCAGGTGCAGGTGAAAGCAATACAAGAAATTCAGTTTCCTATGGAGATGGGATGTATAAAACAACAGACGGAGGAAACAACTGGCAAAAAATTGGCCTGGATAGTACGGAAAGAATTAGTAAAATTTTAATTAATCCAACTGATAAAAAAACCGTGTATGTATCTGCTCCAGGGCCACTTTGGAATTCATCTACACATAGAGGATTATACAAAACAATAGATGGTGGAAAAACATGGAATAAAATTTTATACGTAAATGAGGAAACGGGTTGTGCAGATATTGCAATGCATCCAACCAAGCCAGAAACCCTATTTGCTTCCATGTGGCAGTTCAGAAGAAAAGCCTATGCTTTTAGTTCAGGCGGTCCAGGAAGTGGATTACATAAATCAACAGATGGCGGAAAAACTTGGAATAAAATTACCAACGGATTACCGGAAGGTGATTTAGGTAGAATTGTTATCACGATTAATCCATCTAAACCTTCAGAAGTGCTTGCGATTGTTGAAGCAAAAGTACCTGGGTTATATATTTCAGAAGATGAGGGTGCTACTTGGAAAAAATTAGCATCTACAGAAAATTTAACAGCACGTCCATTTTATTTTAGCACATTAGTATACGACCCTAAAGATCCGAAAAGAGTTTACCGCCCTGCATTTGATTTTCAATATTCAAGTGATGGAGGATATTCATGGAATAATACAGTGATTGGTGGTATTGAGCCTCATGCTGATATGCATGCTTTATGGATCAATCCCAATAATCCTGACATGATGTTTGTTGGAACTGATGGTGGTATTTATATGAGTAACAATAAAGGAACGGCGTGGCAGTTTATAAACAGTTTACCAGTGGGTCAATTTTACCATGTATCTACGGATAATCAAACACCCTATCATGTATATGGTGGATTGCAGGATAACAATAGTTGGATGGCGCCAAGTTCGGCACCAGGCGGCGTAACTGCAGTTGATTGGAGATGGATTAACGGGGGTGATGGATTTTGGGTGCAGCCAAGTTTATTAAATTCAAAAATTATTTTCTCTGAATCACAAGGAGGAGAAATTACAAAAGTGGATTTATCTACTGGGCTTTCTTATGGTGTTCGTCCCAAAAAATTAGAAGGAGATGAAGAACATCGTTGGAATTGGAATACACCAATAGTAGTAGGTGCATCCACTAAAAAAAATGCAGCTGGTAAGCCAGTGTATAATTTGTATACTGCTGCACAATATGTATTCAAGTCAAATGATGACGGAAAAAACTGGCAAAGAATATCTCCAGATTTAACAACCAATAATCCGAATAAAATTAATCAAGCAGAAAAAAATGCGGGGATTACAGGGGATAACACTAGTGCTGAAAACCACTGTACAATTTTCACTATAACACAGGATCCTAAAAATGAGAATATTATTTGGGCAGGAACAGATGATGGTAATCTTCAGTTAACAATGGACGGCGGAAAGACATGGGTAAATAAAGCTGTAGGTATTTGGAAAACAGGGGTTCCTGAAAACACTTGGATCAGCAGTATTGAAATATCATCTTTGGACTCAAAAAGAATTTATGTCACGCTTGATAATCATATGTATGGCGACATGCATACTTATGCAGTGATGAGTTCTGATGGCGGTAATACTTGGAAAAAATTTACCTCTTCTGAATTTACAGGTTTTGCGCACGTAATTAGAGAAGATATAGTCAATGAAAAATTATTATTCTTAGGTACTGAAATGGGGTTATTTATTTCATTGGATGGCGGTAATAACTGGATGCGCAGCAAGTATCAAAATATGCCTTGGTATAATTTAGTGCGTGATATTAAGATACAACCACAAACCAATGATTTAGTGATTGCTTCTCATGGCAGAGGAATTTATATCATAGATAATATTCAGCCCTTGAGAGAAATGGTAAAATCTGATTTAGCACAATCGGTTTTATTTTACCCAATCCAGAATTTCAAATATGAATATTCACCACAATATCCGCAACCTGCGTCAAACCTAACAGGATGGGCAGCAGGAAGTAAAGTGATAGCACCTACATTTTATTATTATTTGAAAGAAAGAAGCAATAGTGGTGTAAAAATTGAGATTTATGACGCTGCTAATAAAAAAATAAAAGACCTTAATGCCTCTAGTGCAAAAGGCTTGAATAAAGTGTATTGGGATTTATCTGTAAACCCGCCAAAAGTTGCTCAAGGTGGCTATATCGCACAGTCATCAGTTTTAATTTCATCCGTGATTGGACCTAAAGTGGATATCGGCAAATACAAAATAGTTGTAAAGGCAGATGGCAAAGAATATGTACAAAATATTCAAATTGAGGCCAATCCGGCTAAAGGATTGGATGCAGCCTCTATTGCCTTATTGAATAAGCAAAGCATGCGTTTGTTTAATTTACATGAGCGTTTATTTACACTTGTAGATTCATTAGACAAAACGGTTAAAACAATTTCAAAAGGCGATACCACGGTGCCTGCAGTTAAAGAAAAATTACACAAACTTGATTCATTTAAAAGAGAGATTGTGGAGCTGAATAGAAAATCAATTTTCTTTGATGAGTTCAAATACAGAAGAAGAGTCAGTGATTTGTATTATTCTGTGGCTAGTGGTTTAGAACCCCTTTCAACAAGTCAAGAAAAAGGAATCACTTTATTGGAAGATCAATTTGTGGTTTTTCAGAAAAGATTTTTTGAATTACTTAAATAGGTAGCCTTGCTATAAAAAAGTCCCGGCCCGATATATCGGGCCGGGACTTTTTGTTTATATTATTAACTCTTCAACAACATAATTACAGAACCGATCAAGGTTAATACGATTACTAGTTTTCGGTATTGCTCATCTTGTATTTTTTTAACTAATAATACGCCTGCAATAAACCCAATGGCCAAGGCAGGAACAAGTAATAAGTCTAATTTGATTGAGCTAGTTGTTATATTTTTCCAATAAAAAATTTGAAAAGGAAGCTTAAACAAATTCATAAATAAAAATATCCAAGCACCTGTTCCAATAAAATCGTTTTTAGATACCCGCATTGCTAAAAAGTATAAATTTGAAAAAGCGCCAGCTAAATTTCCAATCATAGTGGTAAACCCTGCAGCCAATCCGGTACTTGCTGCAAATAATCGATTTTCTGGTATCTCTTTTGATTTTCGATATTCCATGTAAAGCAAAATGCCAATGGTGATTAATATAATAATAGCCATCACTTTTTTAAACATCACCTCATTCATCTCTTTTCCAAAATAAACACCCAACAGCACACCCAGTGCCATCCATGGGGTGATTTTCCAAAAATACTTCCATTGAACATGCCTTTTATAATAGGCCACGGCTGCAATATCAGCAAAACATAAAAGGGGAAGTACAATACCGGTGGAACTTTTACTACCAAATACAATCGTCATAACTGTGACACTTAGCATATCTACTCCTTTAACACCGCCCTTGGTTAAGCCAATAATAAATGCAGCGAAAAAAACAAGCATCCATTCGCTCGTTGAAAAATGATAAGCAGTTGATAGGAACATAGGATGTAACTTAAAATAAGTTAAATATAGCCCGAAAATTAACTATTTTAACTTATTGTGTGATCCGTCGCAATTGGGCATTCTTTTTGAAAGTCCACAAGTGCAGTCATTCATGCCTTTACCACACTTTATTTTAGCTATTTGTTTTTGTATGCGAGCAATTCTGGTTTCAGATTGCTTGGCACCTGAAAAATGAATTAGGTAGGCTCTTTGTCTGCCTGGCGTCAATGATTCAAAAGCTTTTTTCAAGGCGCCATCCTTTTTAAATATTTGTGCTAATTCATCAACTTGAATTTGTTCCGATTTTGAGTCAGTTTTGTATTGTAATCCTTTTTTTTCAATTTCAACTGCTTCTTTAATATAGGATTTGATAATTTTTGAGTGTTTTTCAATCTCTTTAATATCAGTGAACCTCATTTGCCTTGCAGCTTGTGTATTTTCACCTGCTTTAATTAGTATTCCTGCATTGTCCTGCATCAAAACCCCCTTGAAAAAACCAAGATCACAATGGTCCTTAAAGGCTTGTATCATAATTACAATGCCATTGTTCATTGAATAACAGGGCTTCCCCCATTTTATTTCTTCCTCTAATTTACATGCTAAAAGTATATCCCTTAATAGCAACATTTCTTTTTGCCATTTTTTTGCTTTAGCAAGGTATATATCAACTTCTTTATTCATGTACATTGACCAATTTAAGTTTCATCATAAAATCGGTTTGTTCCTCATTACCTAATTTAAAAATATGGGTATCAAATGTAACAAAGCCATTTTTTTTATAAAAGTTTATAGCCCTCGTATTTTTTTCCCAAACGCCCAGCCAAATATATTCCACCTTACATTGATTGGCTATTGCTAAGGCTTTTTGGTAAAGTAGCTTTCCTGCATCTTTGCCTTGATATTGCTTTAAAACATAAATGCGCTCAATTTCTAAGGCCTTATTGTCTTTTAATTCGGTTTGAGATGATCCAAAATTTACTTTTAAATATCCTATTGGGTAAGCATCGTGTAATGCTAAATAAAATTCAGAATTGGCATTATTAACTTCTGAACTTAATTTTTTAAGAGAAAAACTTTCTTCTAAATATTTATTTAGATTTTCAGGGGTATTAAATTCGGAAAATGTTTCAGAGAAAGTAGTAGCTCCAATTTTTTGTAATTGGGCAATTTCTTCAATGCTCACTTTTATAATTGTAATATTTGACATTTCGAAAAAACTTAACCTTGTTAAATACTAGGCATTATTTAAAATGAAAAATGTAGGGTAATATAAATATGATTATTGCTGTCCAAATACTATATACTGGTAAAAATTTAGCAATGCTTGTTTCCACAGCTTCTATTTCGGCTTTACCTCGAACAGTTTTAAATAATTTATAAGAGACCATTAATAAGTGTATAAAAATTAAAATATTCCCGCCTAATACCGCAATTCTGTTAGGCGTGATACCAAATTCAAGAATTCTATAACTAATTGCCGCAAGTGCGATACTATTGATGATGATGGTTAAAAAGGAAAGCGCAAATAATAAAAACAAATTAAATAATCCTTTATTGTTTTTGCCAGCTTCAGCCACTGAAAACAGAATCAAAGCCATAACGCCTATTAATAATACATTAAAAACCAGTAGTAAATTTCTGTCATTATACGGGTATTTGCCAGTATAAATAACTGCTGTTAAATAAACCAACAAATTAATAAATACCAATGGTGTAAATATTTTTGCTATAATAGGAGAAACCTTATTTATTAATTGGGGATTATTTTGCAATAAGTACGTGGCAGTCATTGGTACAGCTGCAATCCACCAAATGGCAAAATATCTAAAATAAAATTCTTCAATTTTAATATTAATTAGTTCAAATAATCCAAAAGTGATTACACTAAATACCATACAGGATAATAATATAATTGCGCACATAATAATTAAGTCGCCATTGAATTTTAAAAATTCAATCTTTTTACTATTATTTTTTAAGCTAGCTCCAATATAAACATAACCAAGTATACTCCATAATAACAATGGTAAGTGAATTAGAACTAACATTGCCGAATCACTTTTATTAAAATCAGGAATTAAATTGATATAAATAGCCGAAAATGCAATCGCTATTACAGGGATTAATATTTTGTTTAAATTAATTTTCTGTCTCCAGATAAAATAAGCGCTTAAAATAGAAAATACAATGAGTGCAACATTTTTTGAGAAAAATGATTCTTCATTGATACCTGTTACATTGGGTATATTAGCGATAAGACCACCTACCAGAATGAACACAATTACAGCCAATATTTCATTTTTACTGCCCAATGCTATTTTTTCGCCTTCGAAATTTAATCGCTCATTCCAAACTTGTAATCCTATTTTGT
>SYEV01000108.1 GCA_005800655.1 Bacteroidota bacterium | reverse complement strand
TTACAACAGATGGCGTTACTTATGCTACTGAAAGCTTTTTAGTCACTGCTGATTTGAACACCAATAAAATTACTTATGAATTACAAACATGGGGATTGATTGGATCTGCTACTCCAGGTGGCTGGGGATCAGATGTAAACATGAAGTGTAATAATAGTAATGGTAAGTGGTCAATTACTACCACGTTGGCTGCAGGTGAGGTTAAGTTTAGAAAAAATCACAACTGGGGCGTTAACTTAGGTGGTTCTGGTGGTGTATTGAGTGATGGTGGTGCCAACATTGCTGTTGCTGCTGCTGGATCATATACATTTGTTTTAGACCCTGTTGCTAAAACCTATACAATGGTTAAGAACTAGTTCAAGTTATTGTATAAAATTAAAACCCTTCCTCCGCTTGCGCGGAGGAAGGGTTTTTTTATGGGTAGGATTTTGTATTTATTTAAGCATGTTGTCGGGATAATAATTCAAAAGTGCATCTATCCTGACCCTAGGTGTTGATTCATTATATTAAAATTTATCGTTCAATACATGCCTGGTGTAGTAACTTTGTCTTATTAACAGTAATTATTTACACATGTCTTTTTTAATTAGTTATAACAAGAAGGAAGTATTACAAGCACTTCGGTATCATTTTATAAAGCAATCTGAAATTAAAGGGTTAATGATTGCAGTCAATATTTATGCGATTGTGACTGCGGTATTATTATTTCAAAAAAAGATACGACCAGAGCTTTTCTTGTTTGGTTCGGTTTTGTGGTTAATATTAATGTTACTTTTTTGGTATCTGCTTCCAATTATTTTTTACAAGAAAACAAAATTATTTAAATCCAATTGGGAATTTAGCTATAACCAACATGGGGCTAATTTGATTTCAGAAAATGCGGAGGCACAATGGCATTGGTCCGAGCTCACCTACTATTTTGAAAGTCCTTATTTCTTCCATCTTTATTTTGGGCCTAAGACCTTTTTTCTTGTAAGTAAGGAAACCATCCCCATGGAGCAACAACATGAGATCAGGGGTATCTTAAAGCAAAAACAAAAAGACAATAAATCCTAATCCGGGCTAGTATAATCCACGAAGCTTTTCCTAGCTACTAACCCTTGTTTGTTCTTGTGAATAACTAAGTATTATCTGGTAAAAGGGAGGTCCTCAATAGGTCAGAATACCATGATTTTGCCTGCTTTTATAGCTAAAACAGCCAAATACACCCTTTATTTCAAATAAGGGTTAAATTGTGTAAACAAAAAGGCAAATAAAATACTTCGTTTTTAACAAAAAGTATATTTTTGCGCCGTAAACAAAACTTTTTACAATGTCAGACATCGCTACTAGAGTTAAAAAAATTATCGTTGACAAATTAGGTGTGGATGAAGCAGAAGTTACAAACGAGGCTTCCTTTACAAATGATTTGGGCGCTGATTCATTAGACACCGTTGAATTAATTATGGAATTTGAAAAAGAATTTAATATTTCTATTCCTGATGAACAAGCAGAAACTATTACTACCGTAGGTCAAGCAGTTACTTATTTAGAGGAACACGCTAAATAGTAAGTTTACTTTATTGTAAATCAAACTTGATACATCGGCATATTTTAATCCGCCTTTTTGAGCCTTTGCTTTAAAGGCGGATTTAATTTTTAAAAAAGATTTCCATGCAAACCAAACGCATCGTAGTTACAGGTATTGGAGCACTTACTCCTATTGGAAACTCACTAGACGCTTATTGGGATAGCTTAATCAATGGCGTATCAGGTGCGGACATGATTACACAATTTGATGCTTCAAAATTCAAAACAAGATTTGCTTGCGAGATAAAAGGTTTTGATGCAACTGAGTTTATGGATCGTAAGGAAGCAAGAAAGTTGGATCGTTTTGCGCAAATTGCTTTAGTTGCTAGTGACCAAGCTGTTGCAGATGCTGGTATTACTGAAAATAATGTTGACCATGATCGAGTTGGTGTAATTTTCGCGAGTGGTATTGGTGGGTTAAATACTTTTAGTGAAGAAGTAACTAATTATGTAAAAGGAGATGGGACACCAAGGTTCAATCCTTTCTTCATTCCAAAAATGATATTGGATATTGCTGCTGGACAAATTTCAATGAAACATGGATTTCGTGGACCCAATTTTGCCGTGGTAAGCGCATGTGCTTCAAGTACAAATGCCATGGTTACTGCCATGGATAATTTAAAACTAGGCAAAGCGGATATAATTATTACTGGGGGTGCTGAATCTGTTATTGGAGCCGCTGGTATTGGTGGTTTTAATGCAATGAAAGCGATGAGTGAGCGTAATGATGACCCTAAAACAGCAAGCAGACCATATGATAAGGATCGGGATGGTTTTATTATGGGCGAAGCTTCGGGTGTTTTAGTATTAGAGGAATTAGAACACGCAAAAAAACGTGGCGCTAAAATATATTGCGAAGTAGTGGGTGGTGGTGCAACTGCAGATGCCTATCATTTAACAGCACCACATCCGGATGGATTGGGAGCTAAAAATGTAATGATTGCAGCTTTAAGGGATGCCAACATGCAACCGAGTGATATCGATTATATCAATACCCATGGTACTTCAACACCATTGGGTGACATTGCCGAAACCAAAGCAATTACTTCTGTTTTTGGCGAGCATGCCTATTCTTTAAATATAAGTAGTACCAAGTCAATGACTGGGCATTGTTTAGGTGCAGCCGGCGTTATTGAAGCGATCGCTTGTATACAATCAGTGATACATGATATTGTACCCCCTACCATCAATCACTTTACAGATGATCCTGAGCTAGACAGTCGTTTAAATTTCACATTCAATAGAGCACAAAAAAGAACAGTAAATGCAGCCCTAAGTAATACTTTTGGGTTCGGTGGCCATAATGCCTGTGTGATTGTGAAAAAATACAAGGATTAATTTTAGTGAAAAAAATTCAACACTTACTTTCTTTTTTTAAGAAATCTGCTTTTGAAAAAAACCTGGTTTTACTCATTGGTTATTCCACTAATAATATATTATTATTTCAAACAGCCTTAAATCATCGTTCAGTAAAAGAACATTCCTCTGAAAATAATGAGCGTCTTGAGTTTTTAGGGGATGCGATTATTGGTTCGGTGGTAGCGGATTATTTATTTAAAAAGTATCCATATAAAGGCGAAGGTTTTTTAACGGAGATGCGCAGTAAAATGGTGAATCGTCAGCAATTAAATCATATTGCGATTCAGATGGGTTTGAAAAGATTAACCAAATTCAATAAGTTAGATGGCGGATTAAAAACAAGTCAAATATTTGGAAATACCTTGGAGGCCTTAGTGGGCGCCATTTACATTGATAAAAAATACGAGTTTACCAAAAAATGGATTGTAAATAAAATGATTCAACCTTATTTATTCATGGATGAATTGGAGTTGATTGATATCAATATCAAAAATAAAATTATTGGATGGGCCTTAAAGCAAGGCAAGCAGGTTGATTTTGTTTTGGCAGGGGAACAGTTAGAAGGCCGTCGTCGTTTATTTACTATCAATGTAGTATTGGATGGCGAAGTGGTTACCAGTCAAAAAGGGTATACAAAAAAAGATGCTAGTCAATTGGCAGCACAAAAAGCAATTGAGGTTTTGAGCATTTAAATTAATGTGTTGATTGGCACAGTTCAATTAATACCCCGTTACAATTTTTTGGATGAATAAAGCAAACCAATTTATGATCAGCCCCTTTTTTGGGTTGCTCATTTAAAAGGGTGAATCCGGCATTTTTTAGTCGGTCCATTTCCGCAACAATATCGGGTACTTCAAATGCGATATGGTGTAATCCTTCCCCCTTTTTTTCAATAAATTTAGCAATCACCCCCGCTGGATCAGTGCTAGCAACAAGTTCAATTTTGGTATGATCTTGTAAAAAAAAGGCAGTGTCTACCTTTTCTGAGGGTACTGATTCTGTTTTGTAGCAAGGGCTACCCAATAATTGCTCATACAAGGAAATACTTATGTTTAAATCCTTAACTGCTATGCCGATATGTTCTACTTTAAAATTCATGCCTATTTTGTTTTACGAATTGGGAAAATTTTACACTCAAATATTAACGAATTCAGTAAAATCAAGCCCTAAGCGTTACTTTTGTGCTTTAGAAAAAACTAAATTCCAACATGTTAAAATTACCAATTTATCTTGATCATAACGCAACTACTCCCATGGATCCAAGGGTTTTAGAAGCGATGTTACCTTATTTTGTCGAAAATTTCGGAAATGCGGCTAGTCGTAACCATTCATTTGGATGGCAAGCGGAGGAGGCAGTGGATTATGCGAGAGAGCAAATCGCGCAGTTAATTGGGGCTGATCCAAAGGAAATTATCATTACTTCTGGTGCTACCGAAGGGGATAACCTTGGAATTAAAGGGGTATTTGAAATGTATGCAAGCAAAGGCAATCACATCATTACTTGTACGACAGAGCATAAAGCGGTGTTAGATACATGTAAGCACCTTGAAAAATTAGGGGCTGAAGTGACGTATTTGGAAGTACAACCTGATGGTTTGATTGATTTAAAACAATTAGAAGCAGCTATGAGACCAACCACTATTTTAGTGGCAATCATGTATGCAAATAATGAAATAGGGGTGATACAACCAGTGAAAGAAATTAGTGCGATTGCTAAAAAGCATGGTGCCTTATTTTTCACAGATGCGGTTCAAGCAGTTGGAAAAATTCCAGTGGATGTAAATGCGGATGGTATTGATATCATGGCATTCACTGCGCATAAAATGTATGGTCCAAAAGGTGTGGGTGCTTTGTATGTGCGACGTAAAAATCCACGCGTAAAAGTAACGGCGCAAATGGATGGCGGTGGCCACGAAAGAGGAATGCGTAGTGGTACCTTAAATGTTCCTGGTATTGTTGGATTTGGTAAAGCATGTGAGGTAGCAAGGTTAGATATGGCGGCAGATACAGAAAGAATTTCAAAATTGAGAGATAAGTTAGAAAATGCATTAACACAAATTGAAGAGTCATATGTAAATGGAAATCCAGCACACCGATTACCGCATGTGAGCAATATTTCATTTAAATATGTTGAAGGAGAAGGTTTAATGATGGGCTTTAATAAGGACATCGCTTTATCTTCTGGTTCCGCTTGTACTTCAGCTTCATTGGAACCAAGTTATGTGTTAAAAGCATTAGGTCTTGGTGATGATTTGGCTCATAGTTCACTTCGTTTTGGATTAGGAAGAAATACTACAGAGGAGCAAATTGATTTTACGATTAAAGCAGTCACAGAAACTGTTTTAAAATTAAGAGAGATGAGTCCACTTTGGGAAATGTTTAAGGATGGCGTTGACATTGATGCAATTCAATGGGCACATCATTAATTTCAAATTCATAGCAATTTTTCGAAAAAATATATTTTAAAAAATTTAAAAATACAACCATGGCATATTCAGATAAAGTAATCGATCATTATTCTAATCCTAAAAATGTAGGGACATTAGATAAGGCTTCTACAAGTGTAGGAACTGGTTTAGTAGGTGCACCAGAATGTGGTGACGTAATGCGTTTACAAATTGAAGTTGATCAAGCAACTGGTCTTATCACAGATGCAAAATTCAAAACTTTTGGTTGCGGTTCTGCTATTGCTTCTTCTTCATTAGCTACAGAGTGGTTAAAAGGAAAAACAATCGATGAAGCTGTTAAAATTGACAATATGGATTTAGTAGAGGAGTTAAATCTACCTCCAGTTAAAATACATTGCTCCGTTTTAGCGGAGGATGCAATTAAAGCGGCCATCAATGATTTCCGTTCAAAAAATGGTTTGGAAGAATTAGTGTTTGAACAAAGTCATGTTTAGTTTGCAAAAATTGAATTGCTAAAAATGAGTGAAGTAGCCCAAGAAAATTCCATTTATGTAAGTGCGAAAGCAAAGGAAAAAGTCATGCAGTTAATGCAGGATGCAGGTGTCGTGGGCGATGCTAGTTATTTTTTACGTGTGGGTGTGGTTGGTGGTGGCTGTTCAGGATTAAGCTACAAGCTTGATTTTGATAATGAAATAAAGCCGATGGATCAGGTATTTGAAGATAATGGCATCAAAATTGTCACTGATTTGAAAAGCTTTCTTTATTTAGTCAATACCGAGTTAGAGTTTTCGGATGGACTCAATGGCAAGGGTTTTTATTTTAATAACCCCAATGCAAGTCGCAGTTGTGGTTGTGGCGAAAGTTTCGCAGTATAGCAGTAATTAATTCAAAAAAAAGAAATACAAAATAGTCCCACCTAATTCCGAGTATTCGGCATGGGGTCGGGGCTATTTTTTTTGTAGCTTTGGCTTATGTGGTCAATATGTAAAAAAGAGTGGACACAATATTTTAGCAGCCTAACAGGGTATTTAATTATTAGCTTTTACTTAGTAGTGAATGGGCTAATGTTATTTGTGATACCCAACTATAATTTACTTGATTTTGGTTATGCAAGTTTACAAGTGTACTTTGATTTTGCGCCATGGTTTTTATTATTGTTAGTGCCTGCCATAACCATGCGAAGTTTTTCTGACGAGTTTAAGCAGGGCACGTACGAAGTGTTACATAGCTTGCCTTTTTCTTCCCTACAATTGGTGCTTGGAAAGTTATTGGGTAGTTTGCTCATTGTTATTGCAGCTATTGCCCCCACCATTTTTTATGCAGTTGTTTTAGACGCTTTAAGTGCTACTGGGGGAATAGATTGGGGAGCCACTTTTGGAAGCTATATTGGATTATTTTTTTTAGGTGCCGTATATACTGCAGTGGGTGTATTTGCGAGTAGTTTGACAAAAAATAGCGCCATCGCTTTATTGCTTTCCATCATCCTTTCTATTTTATTATTACAAAGTTTTGATTGGTTAAGTAGGGCCTCTCTTTTTGCGAATGGCTACGACTTTTATATAAAGCAATTGGGATTGTCATTGCATTATAATAATATGAGCAAGGGGTTGATCAAGATGACCGACATGATTTACTTTATTTCGATTTTAGCATTATTTATATTGGGCACCATCGAAAATTTAAAAGGGAAAATTAAATATGTATTTTTATTAATTGCAATCATCGGTGCAAACTATCTAAGTAATATAATTCCTATTCAATTTGACCTAACCAAGGAAAATAGATACACTTTAAGTTCGAGTTCTACTGAGGTGACCAGTCAGATACAAGCACCAGTGACAGTACACTTATATTTAGGCGGTGATTTGCCATCCAATTATAAAACCATATCCAATGCGGCTATTGCATTATTGGATCAGTTGCATCAAATCAACCCAAGCTTAATTAAATGGAATTTAGAAATACCTAATCAGTCAGTTAGCGATACTGCTTTATATGTTTTGTATGACAGTTTATCCAAATTAGGGTTGCCTATTGAAAGAATACAACAAGGAACTGGAGGTGCCGACAAAAGGGTGGATCAATTAATTATTCCAGGGGCATTGGTGGAAGTGGATGGGCGAAAACCATACGCCATTGATTTACGCAGTTCAAAAAAATATTTTAAACCTTATAATATTGTTAAGGATATACCAGAAGTGGATGAAGAAGCTAGTGCAAATGCAGCGGAAGCATTGTTAGAATATAAATTTATACAAGCCATCTATTTATTAAATCGTAAGACAGTGCCAACCATTGCCTACTTAATTGGAAATGGAGAGCCGGTTAATTTAACAGTGAATGATATCGGAGAAACCTTAAAGGACCAATATGATTTATCGGTATTTGATTTAAGTAAAGGATTCCCAGATGCAACTAAAATAAAAACATTACTTATTGTAAAACCAACCATCCCATTTAGCGATTTAGACAAGTTAAAAATTGACCAATATGTCATGGGTGGCGGAAATGTAATTTGGGCGATTGATAAATTATTTGCCGAGTATGATAGTTTACAAAAAACAGATGGTGCCTACGTTTCATTCGATCGCGGACTTGCGTTGGATGATTTATTATTTAAGTATGGAATTCGTATCAACACAAATTTGATTCAGGATTTAAATTGTGCCAAATTACCATTGGTCGTGGGTACACAAGGGGACGGATCGCCATTGATTAAAAGAGTGCCTTGGCCCTATTATCCTTTTTTAAATGGGAATGACAATCATCCTATTGTGCAAAATATGGATCGTGTATTGTCTTTGTTTCCTTCTAGTATTGATACCATTGCGTCCAAAGGCGTTAAACATACTATTTTATTAACGACGGATACTAGTTCCCGAAGTTTGCCTTCGCCAGCGCAGGTGTCATTGAATTCAGTGAAAGGGGAGGAGGATATGGTACAATTTAATCAACATCATTTTCCAATAGCAGTATTATCTGAAGGGAATTTCAATTCTTTTTTTGCAAATAGGTTGTCTCGGGTATTGAAAGATAGTGTTCAGCAAAATTTAGGTATTGCTTATTTATCCAAGGGTAAGCCATCGAAACAAATCTTTATTTCAGATGCTGATCTATTTACAAATAAGGTAGATAAGTCCAATGGCCCTTTACCCATGGGTATGATTCCATTTGAATCCTACCAATTTGCTAATCGTGATTTCTTTGTTAATGCAATACAATACTTAAATGAGCCTGTAGGCTTACTTGAAAGTAGAAATAAGGAAATTGTGTTAAGATTATTGGACAAGACCAAGGTGGCTGAGAATCGTCTTTTTTGGCAATGGATGCTTTTAATAGGCCCTGTTGTTATACTTTCCCTATTTTTTTATTTTTGGACCCAATATCGCCAACGTCGTTTTGGGGCTTCGTAAATCTAGTATTATCTTTACTTTATGACAACAGATCAAATTGTTTACACCGTATTCGGCATTGTAATATTAATTGCATTAACGCTCGATTTAGGATTTTTAAGTAAAAAAAATACCACCATTACTATTCGCCAAGCGATGCGTCAAACCTTTTTATGGGTTTTATTAGCGCTCGGATTTTTTGTGTTTATGTGGGTAGAAGAAGGACAAAAAATTGCATTTGAATATTTGAGCGGCTATTTGATGGAGTGGAGTTTAAGTATTGATAATATTTTTGTTTTTATTTTAATTTTTGACGCCTTCAAGGTGAAAGAAATACATCTTTCGCGGGTGCTTTTAATTGGAATTTTAGCAGCAATTGTATTTAGGGTTTTATTTATAACCTTGGGAGTAGCCCTTGTTGCACAATTTGCATGGGTATTGTATATTTTTGGTGTGTTTTTATTGTATACGGGGTATAAAATGTTTGTGGCTGACGAGGATAGTGCATTTGATCCACATGATTCAAAAATTTATAAATTTTTGAAAAGCTTTTTGCCGCTCACACCCTCTGATGGAGAGGGTAAGTTTATGATTCGCCAAAATGGCAAGCCTGTGTATACCACTTTATTTGTGGTGGTTATTTTACTTGCGGCAATTGACATCGTTTTTGCGCTTGATTCTATTCCAGCAGTCATGGGGATTTCAATGAATAGTTTAGTGATTTATACTTCCAATATTTTTGCAATTTTGGGATTGCGCTCCTTATTCTTTTTATTGCGTGGTGCTGTTAATGAGTTTGAACATTTACAAAAAGGAATTGCCCTTGTTTTAGTATTTATTGGCATTAAAATGCTAGGGGAGCATTATATCAATATGGTGATGAGTAAAAACACACAAGTTTTATTGTCTTTATTAGTGATTTTATTTTCAATCACTGGCTCTATATTGTACTCTATCTTTTCAAATAAGCAAAAAAATCTTCCTAAGGATTTAAAAGATAATTCAATTTAATTAAATCATTTAGTTGTCATATACTATTGAACATATTGCAAGCTGGCTCCCTACAAATTCTGTTATTAAAACACCAGTGCATATTGCTCATTTACTTACGGACAGCCGTCGACTCATTTATCCTGAAACCACTTTATTTTTTGCAATTGCTACGGGGCAAAATGATGGTCATTTATATGTTGAAGAATTATTGCAGCGTGGTGTATTTAATTTTGTAGTAAATACAAATTTTGATACAAGTACTTTTACCGATGTCAATTTTTTAAAAGTAGATGATGTTCTAGGCGCATTACAAATGATTGCTTTGCATCACCGTGCCCAATTTACCTATCCAGTGATAGGAATCACAGGAAGCAATGGCAAAACCATTGTCAAGGAATGGTTAAATCAATTACTCTCCAACCGATATCAAATTATACGAAGTCCGCGTAGTTATAATTCACAAATTGGGGTACCCTTAAGTGTTTGGGAAGTGGATGGCAAACACCAATTGGCCATTTTTGAAGCAGGTATTTCACAAAAAGGGGAGATGGGGGCATTGGCAAATATAATACAGCCCACCATTGGTATATTAACCAGTTTGGGAACTGCGCATCAAGAAGGTTTTGAAAATGAAACGGAGAAAAGAAATGAAAAATGGAAACTATTTCAAAAAGCACAAGTAATTATTGCGCCATTAGCTGATGTGGCATTACGTGATAATGATGTTGCGCAAAATATAAGCGTTCCATCTATCATGACTTGGTCAAGAACTGGAGAAGCATCTTTAAAAATACAAAGCGAAAAAATTATAAAGGAGCAAACACATTTGCAGGCCAATTACCTTGGAGCCGATTTACAATTAGTGGTTCCTTTTACGGATTTGATTTCCATCAATAATACGATTACTTGCTGGCTCACATTATTATATCTGAATGTACCTATGTCTGAGATACAGAAAGGTGTAAATGAATTAAGGCATTTAGATATGCGAATGCAAATAAAAAAAGGCATTCAACAATGTTATATATTAAATGATAGCTATAGTAATGATATACATTCATTACAATTGGCCTTAACCTATGCAACACAACAAGCGGGGGCATTACCTATCACATTAATATTGTCTGATTTCGCTCATTTAAATCAGAGTGCAGTTCAATATGATGATTTACTTCGGCAGTTTGCTGTTTTTCCAATAAAAAAACTCATCACCATTGGACCGGAATTAGCTAAGGCACTACAACAAAATAACGAATTACAAAATAAGGGTGTTCATGTGATTAGTTTTGATACCACCCATCAGTTCATTCATCAAATAGATATACATTCCTTTAAAGAGGAATTTATTTTGATCAAAGGTGCGCGCATTTTTGAATTAGAAAAAATAAATGAATTGTTGCAGCTGCAGGTACATAAAACGATGGCGGAAATTAATTTAACCACCCTGGTGAGTAATTATAAAAAAATTAAAACGGTCGTTGGATCCAAGGTAAAAATGATGGCCATGGTGAAAGCTTTTGGTTATGGGTCAGGTAGTATTGAAGTAGCGCGCATTTTACAATATCATCATGTTGACTATTTATCTGTCGCGTATGCAGATGAAGGTGTTGCTTTAAGGCAGGCTGGCATCCATGTTCCAATTATGGTAATGAATGTTGATGAAACTACTTTTGATACTTTAGTAAAGTATCATTTAGAACCTGAAATATTTTCCTTTTCGCAATACCAGCAATTTGATCAGTATATCAAAAATCAAGCGATTTCAAATTTTCCTATTCATATTAAATTAAATACGGGAATGAATCGATTGGGTTTTGATATGGATACCATTGAAAACTTATGCGGTGCATTAAAATCAAATAAGCGATTAAAAGTGCAATCTATTTTTAGCCATTTAAGTGCAAGTGGGAATAAATCATTTGAAAAATTCACGCAACTGCAACTTGAATTATTTACTACTGCTGCTCAAAAAATCGAAACAGCCTTGGGTTATAGCACCCTAAAACATATTGCAAACTCAGATGCAATATTAATAGACCCCGTTTTTCATTTAGATATGGTACGATTAGGTATTGGATTGTATGGTACTAGCCAAGGACCTCTTGCGCTAGAACCCGTTATCCAGATAACTACGACCATTTCACAAATACGGCATTTAAAAAAAGGGGATACGGTAGGATATAATCGCGCAGGGGTGTTATTGCGGGATAGTATTATTGCTACTGTGCGGCTAGGTTATGCGGATGGCTATAACAGGCAGTTGGGATTAGGGAAAGGTGCCATGTGGGTGAATGGATTATTGGCGCCCATTGTTGGAGATATATGTATGGATATGACCATGATTGACATCACAGATATTCCATCTGTTCATGGAGGAGATTCGGTACAAGTATTTGGCAAAAATTTAGCACTTGCACAAGTTGCAAAATGGGCAGGAACCATCCCCTATGAAATATTAACTTCCATTGGACAAAGAGTAAAAAGAATCTATATTGAAGACTAACTTATCAAAGTATTATCTTTGCACATCATTATAATTTTAAATTGATATGAACGGGAAAAAAATAGTTGCGTTAGTTGCTTTGATTATTTTTATTGATCAAGCGTTAAAGTTTTATATTAAATTAAATTATTTTATTGGCGAGGAGCATGCAATCATCGGAACATGGGCCAGACTTCACTTTGTGGAGAACGAAGGAATGGCATGGGGTTTAAAGTGGGGCGGCAATATTGGAAAAATTGCCTTAACCTTATTTAGATTAGTAGCAGTAATTTGGGGCGTATTTTTAATAAAAGGGTTTGTAGAAAAAAAGTACCACAATGGTTTTTTATTTTGTGCAGCACTCATTTTTGCAGGCGCGTTGGGAAATTTAATTGACAGCATTTTTTATGGATTGATATTTGAAGCAAGTGTTCCTTATACAACCATGGTCGCACAACTTTTTCCTTTGGGCGGAGGGTATGCACCTATATTACAAGGAAAAGTAGTGGACATGTTTTATTTTCCCATGATACAAAATGCACATTTTCCCTCCTGGTTCCCCATTTGGGGCGGAGAGGAGTTTGAGTTTTTTAGACCTGTTTTTAATGTAGCAGATGCGGCAATAAGTACAGGCGTAATTTCTTTGTTTATTTTTCAAGGCAAATTTTTCAAGGATCCCGAACTTACCACACCCGAAAGCCCATCTAAACCTATTTTGTAGGGGTATTGACCCTGTTTTGACCAAAAAATGGCCTGGCCTTTTTTACAAGCTTATTCGTACCTTCGTGCCCTAAAAATGAGCTAGGATAAGCGTTTTATGAATAAAAAGTACACTGAATTTAATGGACTCCATTTGCCTACCATTGAGGCAGAAATTTTGGCTGCCTGGAAAGCAGAACAAGCATTTGAGCAATCTGTTACCCTAAGAGAGGGAAAAACCCCTTTTGTATTTTACGAGGGGCCTCCAAGTGCCAATGGAATGCCAGGAATACATCATGTCATTTCAAGGACCTTGAAAGATATGGTTTGTCGCTATAAAACCATGCAAGGATTTCAAGTGAAGCGAAAAGGTGGTTGGGATACCCATGGGTTGCCTGTGGAGTTAGGCGTTGAAAAAGAACTAGGCATTACGAAAGAAGATATCGGAAAAAAAATAACAGTAGAGGAGTACAATCAAAAATGTCGCGAAGCAGTATTGCGTTATAAAAAAGAATGGGATGATATCACAAACAAAATGGGTTATTGGGTTGATTTGAATAATCCCTATATCACTTTTGAAAATAATTACATCGAAACACTTTGGTGGATATTAAGTACCCTATATAAAAAAGGATACTTGTATCAAAGTGTAAGTATACAACCTTATTCCCCTGCGGCAGGAACAGGATTAAGTTCACATGAATTAAATCAACCAGGTACCTACAAGGATGTAAAAGATACTTCGGTGGTTGCGATGTTCAAGGCAATACAAAGCAGTGACAGTAAATTTTTGTTTGATGCAGCTGCGACAAATGATAAAAACCATGAAGTGTATTACATGGCATGGACCACTACGCCATGGACATTGCCATCTAATTTAGGTTTAACGGTTGGTCCTAATATTGATTATGCGTTAGTAGCAACTTACAATCCTTATACTGCATTACCTGTGAATGTAGTTATAGCAAAAGCATTGATCTCAAAATATTTTAAGGAAGAAGGATTGACGATTGAAACATTTGCAGAGGGAGATAAAATTGTTCCATGGAAAGTGATTACAGAATTTAAAGGTGCAAAGTTAAATGGGTTACGCTATGAGCAGTTAATGCCATTCGAAGCCAATGATCCTGCAACCTTTGAAGGCGATCCATTTAAAATAGTGTTAGGTGATTTTGTAACCACAGAGGATGGAACTGGTATTGTACATACTTCCCCTGCGTTTGGTGCGGATGATTACAAAGTGGGACAAAAAAATAACTTAGGTATTATTACTTTGGTGGATAGACAAGGAAAATTCATTGAAGGTGTGGGAGAATTTAGTGGTAGGTATGTAAAAAACTATAAGGATGAAAAAGATTTTCAAGATGTGAATGTAGATATCTCTGTTAAGTTGAAAAAAGAAAACAGGGCATTCAAGGTGGAGAAATACGAACATAATTATCCGCATTGTTGGAGAACAGATAAGCCAATATTGTATTATCCATTAGATGCATGGTTTATTAAAACTACTGCAGTTAAGGATCGCCTAGTTGAATTAAATAAAACAATTAACTGGAAACCAAAGAGTACCGGGGAAGGCCGTTTTGGTAATTGGTTAGAGAATATGGTGGACTGGAACTTATCTCGAAGCAGATATTGGGGCACACCGTTGCCTATCTGGAGAACAGATGATGGTACCGAAGAAATTTGTATTGGATCCATTCAAGAACTAACGACACTTTTTATTGCAGCAAAAGAAAAAGGTTATAACAAAGAAGTGAATTTGCAAATAGTAGATGGCAAATTAGATGTTGATTTACATAAACCATTTGTTGATCAAATAGAATTATTGAGTGCGACCGGTCAACCTATGAAAAGAGTTTCCGATTTAGTGGATGTTTGGTTTGATTCAGGTGCAATGCCATATGCACAATGGCATTATCCGTTTGAGAATAAGGATTTAATTGACAAAGGACAAGCATTTCCAGCTGATTTTATTTGTGAAGGCGTGGATCAAACACGCGGATGGTTTTATACATTGCATACACTCGGTGTTTTGTTATTTGATAGCGTTGCCTATAAAGCGGTAATGAGTAATGGGTTGGTGCTAGATAAGAATGGCAACAAAATGAGTAAGCGTTTAGGCAATGTGGTAAATCCATTTGAAACATTACAAACTTATGGTGCGGATGCAACCAGATGGTATTTGGTTACTAATGCCTCACCCTGGGATAATTTAAAGTTTGATTTATCTGGCATACAGGAAGTTCAAAGAAAATTCTTTGGTACTTTATACAATACCTATCAATTTTTTGTGTTGTATGCAAATGTGGATGGGTTTCGTTTTGAGCAAGATTATATACCCGTAAATAAAAGACCAGAAATTGATCGTTGGATTATTTCTTCCTTAAATAGTTTAGTGCAAACGGTAACTGTTGCCATGGACGATTTTGAGCCAACCATTGCAGGCCGTGCCATAGAAACCTTTGTGGATGAGCATTTGAGTAACTGGTACGTACGTTTATGTCGTCGTCGTTTTTGGAAAGGAACATATACGGAAGATAAAATTTCAGCATACCAAATCTTGCATGAGTGTATTGAAACCATTATTCGTTTAATGGCACCAATAGCACCTTTCTTCTGCGATCAAATATTTAGAAATTTAAATAGTGTTACTACAAAACATACACAAACATCAATTCATCATGTTGATTTCCCTAAAGCGGATACAACAAAAATTGATGCTGCTTTAGAGGAGCGTATGCAAATGGCGCAAGATATTTGTTCTTTGGTATTGTCCATTCGAAAAAAGGTAAACATCAAAGTTCGTCAACCGCTTCAAAAAATATTAATTCCTGTATTAGATCCGAAAATGAAGGATGCGATTAGCTTAATGGAAGAACTTATTTTGGCAGAGGTAAACGTTAAAGAAATTAATTATATAACCGAAACGGAGGGGGTTATTAGCAAAAAGCTAAAACCCAACTTTAAATTATTGGGCGCCAAATTGGGCACCAAGATGAAACAAGCTTCAGCGGTTATTACGGCATTAAGTCAGACACAAATTAGCCAGCTTGAAAAGGACGGTTCCCTCAACTTGGACGTGGAGGGTACAATGATCCCCTTGTTATTGAGCGAGGTAGAAATTATAGCGGAAGATATCCCTGGTTGGAGCGTTGCCGTTAAAAATGCGCTCACAGTGGCCCTTGATATTACTTTAAGCCCAGCTTTATTGAAGGAAGGGAATGCTAGAGAGCTGGTAAATAGGGTTCAAAACATCCGAAAAGAGGCAAATTTCGAGCTAACAGACAAGATTTTACTCCGAATTGTGGATAACACAGATTTGAAGGATGCTATTAATGAATTTTCCGATTATATTTGCCGCGAAATCCTGGCATTGGAAATAGACTGGGTCCCGGCTTTAGAAGACGGGGTGGATGTCGAAATAAATGACCAAAAATTAAGGATTTCAGTATTACAAAAAGGATAATTATGGCTACAAAAAAACCAGCGCCTAAAAAAGCAGCTCCTGCGAAAAAATCGGCACCTGCAAAAAAGGCAGTACCTGCAAAAAAAGTGGCACCTGTAAAAAAAGCAGCACCTGCAAAAAAAGCAGCACCTGCGAAAAAAGCGGTTCCAGCGAAAAAGGCAGCACCCGCAAAAAAAGCGGTTCCTGTGAAAAAAGTGGCACCCGCAAAAAAAGCAGCGCCTGCAAAAAAAGTAGTACCTGCGAAAAAAGCAGCGCCTGTTAAAGCACCTATTAAAAAAGCAACCCCTATCAAAGCCCCAATAAAGAAAGCAGCACCTGCAAAAAAAGTGGTTGTTCCTGTTAAAAAAGCAGTTCCTGTAAAAGCGGCACCAGCAAAACCTGCTGTTGTAGCAAAGCCAGTTGAAAAATATGTTCCGCCTGCAAAGCCGGTTCCAAAAATTCCAACGCCTCCAGTAAAACCAGTACGTAAAGCATTAGAACCTATTAAGGATGTAAAAGTTCCAAAAATAAATAGTAAAACTAGTGTGCCTTACCAACCAGGATATGTTCCTATGGAGAAGAGAAAAGAAATAGAAAGATCAACAGAAACATTGGTTAAATATTCCGACGCCGAGTTGGCAGAATTCAGAGATTTAATTTCAAAGAAATTAGAAGCTGCTAAAAAGGAACTTGTTTACTTACAAGGTTTAATTACGCGTAAGGATGAATTAGGTGGTGATAATGATGATGCAAGATATATGACGATGGAAGATGGTAGCATTAGCATGGAAAGAGAACAACTTGGTCAAATGGCAAGTCGTCAACTTACTTTCATTGACCATCTTGAAAAAGCGTTGATGCGTATTCAAAATAAAACCTATGGTATTTGCAGAGTTACTGGCCGTTTGATTGATAAGGCTCGTTTACGCGCTGTACCACATGCAACTTTAAGCTTAGAAGCTAAATTAGGCTATGTAAAAAATAGTTCAGAACAATAAGCTAAGTGATAATAAAAATAGTGAACCCCTGGTAGCAATATCGGGGGTTTTATTTTACCTCCTGCATCTCAATAAGTTTTTGGTAATAACCATTTTGCGCTAAAAGTGTTTCGTGATTACCTCTTTCCACAATTTTTCCTTTTTGCATTACAATGATTTCGTCTGCGTGTCGGATCGTGGACAATCGGTGAGCAATAACAATGGAGGTTCTATTTTGCATCATATTGTTGATGGCGTCCTGCACTAACTTTTCACTTTCTGTATCTAATGCGGATGTGGCTTCATCTAAAATTAAAATGGGTGGATTTTTCAAAACAGCACGTGCAATGGTTAATCGTTGACGTTCGCCACCACTCAGTTTGCTACCTCTATCTCCAATGGTACTATTAAATCCGCCTTCTTTTTTGATGATAAAATCATACGCATTGGCAATTTTTGCAGCTGCTATAATTTCATCTTCCGTTGCTTCAGGTTTACCTAATGCTATATTTGCAGCAATAGTGTCATTGAATAAAATAGGTTCTTGTGTGACAATACTAATTTGTTTTCTTAAACTATGTAAGCTATAGTTTTTGATATTAATACCATCAATTAAAAGTTGCCCTTCGCTCACGTCATGAAACCTTGGAACTAAATCGGCTAAAGTACTTTTACCTGCGCCAGAGGAACCAACCAGCGCAACTAATTTTCCTTTTTTTACAGTTAAGTTAATATTATGCAAAATGGAATCGTCTTGGTAGGAAAACCCCACATTTTCAAAACTAATGCTTTCTTTAAATTCATTTAATTGCATTGGGTTTGCAATATCATTAACGGTCACAGGGGCTTCTAAAATTTCATTCAAACGATCAAGGGTAGCGGTACCTCTATTAACGTTATAAACCGCTTGTGATAGCGCTTTCGCAGGATTGATTATTTGAGAAAATAAAGCAACATATGTAATGAATGAACCAGGTGATAAAATATCACCGTTTAAAACCAAGTTACCCCCAAACCATAATACGCCAGATAAAATGGTCACACCTAAAAATTCTGAGATGGGGGATGCTAAATCACGGCGGTAGGATATTCTATTTTTAATTCCAAAGATGTCATCAATCAATCCGTAAAATTGCTTCTTAACTTTTTGTTCTGCATTAAAACCTTTTATGATTCTTAATCCAGTTAAAGTCTCTTCCATTTGACTTAAAATCTCCCCCCATTTTACTTGCGCTTTATTGGTCTGTTTTTTTAAACTGCGACCAATGCGTCCAACCACAAAGCCGGCAATGGGAAGTAGAACAAAAACAAACAAAGTCAACTTAAAACTGATAAAAAATAAAAATATTAGAATGCCTATTATATTAAGTGGCTCTTTGATTAAACCCTCTAATGCGCCTACGACTTAATACTCTAATTCCGCAATGTCATTGGAGGACCTACTTAAAATATCTCCTTTTCGTTGTTCGGTAAAGTAGCCAATAGGAAGCGCTAATATTTTATTATATAATAATTTTGAATACTTTCTTGTTACCTCGTTTCTGATTGGCGCTAAAAAATAGTAGGATAAATAAAGAAATAAATTCTTTAAGAAAATGGATACGATGATAAATAAGCAAATCCAACCTAAGGCATATGATTTGCCATATTTGGCAATATTATTTTGTAAAAAGCCATAAATGACATCTTTAATACTACTGGCGTTGATGGCGTTCACAGGTAAGCTACTTAATGAACTCTTTCCAAAAATGAGGTCTAAAAAGGGGGTTAGCATCCCAAGGGAGAAAAGGCTAAACACAATTGAAAGTGTAATAAAGAGGCTATACCAGGCCATTTGTGCCTTGTATTCCTTAATATAACTAATGATGCGAAAAAATTTCTTCATATTAAAACTATTCCACGAAATAATCAGCAAAGTAACTAATTTTACATCGAATCAACGATTTTGATTGTATGGAAGAAGGTAAAAGACAAAAGCAGGTAGCTGGGGCAATACAAACCGCCCTGAACGAGATATTTTTAAAGCTGGGACTCAATTATTTACAAGGGGGGATGATTTCCATCTCAACGGTAAAAGTAACACCGGATTTATTAGAGGCCAGAATATACCTCAGCTTATTTCAGGTAAATGACACAGATGATTGTTTTAAAAAAATTGAGGCAAAAGCTTGGGAAATTAAAAAGCACCTAGCTGACAATATGAAGCACCATTTAAGACGCATTCCTGTTTTACATTTTTATTTAGATGACACCTTGGATTATGTTTTTAAAATGGACGAGATTTTAAAAAATTTATAAGTGCATTTTTTATTTGCTTGGCGATATTTTAGGGGTAAGTATGCTTTCCAGGCAATACAAATTATTGCATGGGTGAGTGTATTTGCGATTGCTTTAGGTACGGCAGCATTGATCACAGTACTAAGTGTATCCAATGGATTTACAGAAGTAGTGAAAGGGTTATATTCGGATTTTTATGCTGATATCAGTGTAACACCCAATAATGCAAAGTATATTAAAATTACAGCTGCGCAATACCAGGCTGTAGAAAAAATTAAGGGTGTTAAGTCATTAAGTAAGGTGGTAGTGAGCAAGGCTTTGCTCGTAAAAGGAAATCAGCAATCAGTAGTTACGGTGAAAGGCGTGGCGCCTTCCTATATTAATATCAATAAGGTATCCAATTATTTAAAAAGAGGGGAATTTGATTTAGGTAATATTGCTAGCCCAAAAATTATTATTGGCATTGGCGTAGAGCAAAGACTAGGCTTATTCCAGGAGCCATTGGGCGATACAATGCAATTGTATGCGGTGAATCGAAGTGGCAAATCAATTGCGCAATTGGATCAATTAAATACCTTATCTGTAGTGCAATCGGGGGCGTTTTCAATTCAACAGGAATTTGATGAACAATACATTTTCACGAATGATGGTTTTGCGCAATATTTATTTGATTTAGCGCCGAATGAAATTTCGGGTATTGAGTTATCTATTGACCTGAAATATGAAAAGCAAATTACTGCAAGTATAAAAAAGATATTAGGTAGTGGGGTAAAAGTGCAAAATAAGTATCAACAGAATATTGATTTATATAAAATCATGCAAACGGAAAAGTGGATTATTTTTTTCATATTAGCACTCATCATGATTGTAGCTAGTTTTAATTTAGTAGGGGCATTAACCATGTTGGTGTTGGAAAAGCAAAAAGACATACATGTATTGCAGGCAATGGGAGCCCAGTCCTGGGATATTCAAAAAATATTTTTACTATTGTCCGGTATTATGGCTTTTATGGGTGCAATTATTGGCGGACTATTATCTAGCATATTTTGTTGGCTGCAATTAAAATACCACTTAATTAAATTGGGAGGCAATTCATTTGTCATTGACTACTATCCAGTAAAACCAATGTTGATTGATTACATCGCCATTATTAGTTTGGTATTATTTATTTCAATACTAGCAGGTTGGATTCCTGCAAAACGCGCAGCAGACTCCTTTCAAGAAAAGATTTAAAAAGAGGATTTAATAGCGATTTTATATTTTATAAAAATCGCTATTAAATCAATAATCGCCCAAGGTTTCTTCTAATTGACCTAATGCTTTTGCAAGTTGCTCATCGTTAGGCGCTATACCATGCCACTCATGGCTGCCTTCCATAAAATCAACACCCTTGCCCATTTCAGTTTTCATTAATATGCAAATTGGTTTGCCTTGTCCAGTTAAAGCTTTCGCATTATCTAAAGTGGCAACAATTTCGTCCATATTGTGACCATCCATATGTAAAACGGTCCAATTAAATGCTTTGAATTTATCTTCTAAACTATCTAGTGATAATACTTTACTTAATGGGCCATCAATTTGTTGGCCATTCACATCTACAGTTGCAATTAAATTATCTACTTTATTATGTGCAGCAAACATGATTGATTCCCAAATTTGTCCTTCTTGTAATTCGCCATCACCATGTAAACAATAAACAGTGCGATCATCGTTATTGTATTTTTTTGATAATGCCGCACCAATGGCAACACTCATCCCTTGTCCTAATGACCCACTCGCAATACGAATGCCTGGTAAATGTTCGTGGGTGGTTGGATGCCCTTGTAAACGAGAATTTATTTTTCTGAAAGTGGCTAATTCTTTTACATCAAAATAACCAGATCTTGCAAGTACAGAATAAAAAACAGGTGAAATATGTCCATTGGATAAAAAGAAAAGATCCTCTTCTTTTCCATCCATTGAAAAACTATTATCATGTTTTAATACCTTAAAATACAAGGCAGTTAAAAAATCGGTACAGCCTAAAGAACCACCTGGGTGGCCGCTTTGTTGTGCATGAACCATTCTTACGATATCTCTTCTAATTTGAGATGCAATTTTAGTTAAATCGGTAGTTGCCATAATATTTGTATCAGTAGGGCACAAAGATAGAATTCATCCCCTAAATGTTGGCGAAAACTTTTAAAAAATGCTTAAAAAGGGGGATGAACAATACGATGATTTGCGTAGCTTTGTTTACTCAAATCATTCTAATATGTCGGACGAATTACAAAAAATTAGTGGGGAAGCGGAATTGGCTATGAAAAAGGCCATTAATCACTTAGAAATTGAATTAACTAAGATTAGGGCTGGAAAGGCAACACCTTCCATTTTAGAAGGAATTAATGTTGACTATTATGGTACACCTACACCGATAAGTCAAGTTGCGAATGTGCAGGTGTTGGACGCTAGAACCATCAGTATTCAACCTTGGGAAAAAAATATGTTGCCTTTAATTGAAAGATCAATCATGGCAGCTAATATTGGAATTACGCCACAAAATGATGGTGTCAATATTCGTTTATTTATGCCGCCACTCACAGAAGAACGTAGAAAGGAATTATTTAAAAAGGCAAGTGGTGAAGGAGAAGTTAGCAAAGTAGCAATTCGCAATATTAGAAGAGATCATATTGAACAAGTAAAAAAATTACAGAAGGATGGCATGAGTGAAGATATTTGTAAAGGAGCGGAAGATACCATTCAATCATTGACTGATAAGTATATTGCGTTGGTTGAAAAACATTTAGAAGCCAAGGAAAAAGAAATGATGACCGTATAGGTTATTTGGCGGTGCTTCTTTTATTTACAATATAAACGCCACAAAGTATAATAGCGAGGCCCAATAGGCGCATTGGATGTATTGCTTCATTGTATAACAAGCCCATGGCTAAGGAAACAAATGGGATTGCATAGGTCACTGTGGATGCAAATAAAATACCTGCACGTTTCACTAAAACATAAAATAATATAGATGCAATGGAGGTGTTGATTACGCCCAAGGTGCCACTTGCTAAAGTTGCATTTAATAAAGCTGGGTTAGTGAAATCATAACTAAAATAACCTGTCGTATATAAAATGACCATGCCTGGTATTATGGAAAATGAAAATGCAAGCGAAGCAATATTGATTGCACTAATATTTTGCATATGCTTTCCTACCATATTCACATTGAAGCCATAGCATATAGTAGCAAGGATAATAAAAATACTAAAGGAAATGTTTTCAAAGTGTAGCGTTTTCCCGGCCAACACCGAAATACATAATCCAACTAATCCCAATAATATACCACCCATTTTCTTTGGGTCAATACTGATTTTAAAAACAACCATCCCTACAATAATGGTGAATAAAGGGGTAAGTGAATTGAGTATACCAGCCAAAGCACTATCAATTTTTGTTTCGGCAATACAAAATAAGTAGGCAGGAATAAAATTTCCAATAATGCCTGATAAAATAACGAGGCCTAATTTATTTTTAGGAATTTGTTGTAATGCTTTTAAACCGAAAGGGAGTAATACCAAACCCGAAAATACCATCCTTAAGGAAGCAACTTGGTAAGGGCTCAATTGCACGGTGCCGGCTTGCATTCCTATCTTCATCAATAAAAAGGAGCTTCCCCAAATAACAGAAAGTAGTATAAAAATGCCCCAATTGATCAACTTTTTGTTCATGAAGTAAAATTTGGGCAAAGATGCTATTTATTTGATTAAAAGTGGATAAATAATCTATCAATTAACGCTAATTTAATGATGATTCCTTTTCTTTGTAGGTATGAGCCAGCACACTAATTATTCGATCAAAGTGGACCAATTTGAGGGGCCATTTGACTTATTGCTTTTTTTTATTGAGCGTGACGAAATGGATATCTATAATATCCAAATCACTAAAATTATTAATGATTTTTTGGACTTTATCCATCAAGAGGAAAAGTTGAATATTGAATTAAGTAGCGAGTTCATCTTGTTCGTATCTACCCTAATGCGTATCAAGGCAAAATTGTTATTACCAAGAAAGGAGTTAGACGCTTCAGGCAATGAAATTGATCCAAGACAAGAATTGATTGATAAAATCCTAGAATACAAAAAGTATAAGGAAGCAGCTGTGCAAATGGCCGATTTGGAATCCCTTAGGATGTTGATGATGAAGCGCGGAAATATCAAACAAGAAATGTCTATTGTAGGGGAGGAAGCTGCAGAAGGGACCGAGTTGCAAACCGTTACTTTATTTAAATTGATGAAGTCATTTGAAAAAGTAATGACCCGTTTGCAAGAAAGACAAAATCGTCCGGTACATACTGTTGTTAGGTATAACTATACCATGGAGAGTAGTCGGGAATATTTATTGAAAACAGTTCAGGAAGGAAAAACAGTGGCATTTGAAAAAGTGTTTGATGTTTGTCAAGACCGCGTTCAAGCCTTATTCTTTTTCTTATCCATTCTTGAATTAGCGCAACAAAAATATATGAAGTTACTGGTGGGGGAAGGACGTAATAATTTCATTATTGAATGGAATGAAAATCGCGAAGAAGATTTAGAGCCTGGACATATTGATACCTTTGATTCCTATGAAACCCCTAATTTAGAAGCATTTAAGGATGAAGCAGTAGACCAGTCAACTTTGGGTGAAGGTGATTTTGATCCAAGTTTAAATTAGTAAGGTGCAGTTGAATTTCAGCGATATAAATTTATTTTAATTATGTCGATACCCATTATTGATACCCATGTTCATATCTGGGACTTGATCAAAGTTCATTATAGTTGGTTGCAAGGAGATACTTCTATTTTAGCTCGCAATTATTTACCTGACGAATTATATCCGCAATTACCAAAAGTCAATGTGACGAGTGCTGTTTTAGTGCAAGCGGCAAATAATATAGACGATACTGAATTAATGTTAAGTGCTGCAGCGCAAAATGATTGGATCAATGGCGTTGTGGGTTGGGTGCCCTTAGAAGATCCTTCAAAAACACAGGCACTTATTGAAAATTGGAAAGCCACCCAGCCTTACATTAAAGGCATTCGGCACTTAATTCATAACGAAGCCAATGATCATTGGTTGTTGCAAGATAAGGTAATTGAAAGTTTGAAAATTTTAGCACACCATCATATCACCTATGATATTGTGGGCGTGAAGGAAGCACATTTAAAAGCGGCAATCACCATTGCTGAAAAAATCCCTAGTTTAAATTTAGTACTGGATCATTTGAATAATCCACCAATACCCCATCAATCACAAATGGATATTTGGCGCACCAATATCAAGTTGGCGGCACAGCATAAAAATATACATGCAAAAATTTCAGGGTTAGCTTTAGCTACTGGCAAATTTGAAACTTGGACATCCGCTGATATTCAAGCTAGTATTGAGTATGCGCTGGAAAAATTTGGAACGGATCGTTGTTTTTGTGGGGGCGATTGGCCAGTATCGTTATTGGCGGGCGGGTTTGTTAAATCCATCAATGCCTACCGTGAAATTATTGAAAATTGTTTGCCAATAATAGATCAAGAGAAAGTGTATTTTAAAAATGCCACTTTATTTTACCAACTATAATACCTCTTTCTGGAATTTTATTTTTCTGTAGTTACACCTCTGTAAGCAATGTTTTTCCTAATAAGGATTTTACAGTGTCCATAATTGCATTTGTATCATAATGACATTCGTTTTGTAATTCTTTTAAAGTGCCATGTTCTACAATGGCATCAGGTATTCCTAAAATTTTAATTTTAGCGGTGTAGTTATTTTCGTTCATGAATTCTAAAATAGCTGAACCAAAACCACCCACTACTGTTGCATCTTCCACAGTGATAATCATGGAATAGTTTTGAAATACTTCATGTAATAAATCTGTATCCAAAGGTTTTACAAATCGAATATCATAATGCGCTGGGTCAATACCTTCTGGACGTAAATTGCGAATCGCTGTTTGAACAAAATTACCAGGGTGTCCAAAACTTAAAATTGCGATATCCTTACCATCCTTTAGTTTGCGGCCTTTGCCAATTTCTATTTTCTCAAAAGGTTTTTGCCAATCCACCATAACGCCTTCTCCTCTTGGGTAGCGAATGACAAAAGGTAGGCTGGTTTCAGGAAGTTGTGCCGTGTACATCAAATTGCGTAATTCTTGTTCGTTCATAGGTGCGCTAATAATCATATTTGGAATACATCTAAAAAAAGCAATATCATAACAGCCATGATGTGTTGGACCATCTTCTCCAACCAAACCAGCGCGATCCAAACAAAATACGACAGGTAATTTTTGAATTGCAACATCATGAATGACTTGGTCATATGCCCGTTGCATAAAAGAAGAATAAATATTGCAAAAAACTTTGATGCCTTGCGTTGCAAGTCCAGCACTTAAGGTAACAGCATGTTGTTCACAAATGCCTACATCAAATGCACGGTGCGGCATTTCATCCATCATGAATTTTAAAGAAGAGCCACTTGGCATTGCAGGCGTTACGCCCATAATTTGAGGATTCACTTTTGCCAATTCAACAATACTATGTCCAAATACATCTTGGTATTTTGGAGGTTGTGGGGTTTCAATCTTTTTCTTAATTATTTCCCCTGTTAATTTATCAAACAAACCTGGGGCATGCCATTTGGTTTGGTCTTTTTCAGCCAATGCATAACCCTTTCCTTTCACCGTAATTATATGCAATAGTTTAGGGCCAGGAATTTCCTTAAGGTCATTCAAAGTATCCACCAAATTGGCAATATTATGTCCATCAATTGGGCCAAAATATCTTAGTTGTAAAGCTTCAAAAATATTACTGCTTTTAGAAACAACTCCTTTTACACTTGCTTCCATTTTAGAAGCCATTTCGCGGGTGAAGTTTTTACCAATTGGTAATTTACCCATCAGGTTCCAAATTTCATCCCGCACTTTATTATAAGTGGGTGAAGTACTAATATCTGTTAAGTATTCTCTTAAAGCCCCAACATTGGGGTCAATACTCATATTGTTATCATTCAATATAATCAACACATCACTATCTGCAATTCCTGCATGGTTCATTGCTTCAAAAGCCATGCCTGCGGTCATAGAGCCATCCCCAATAATTGCCACTGACTTTCTATTTTCGCCCTTGTATTTGGCAGCCATAGCCATTCCGAGCGCTGCTGAGATGGAGGTAGAGGAATGACCCACCCCAAAAGTATCATACTCGCTTTCACTTCGTTTTGGGAAACCACTTAAACCCTTGTATTTTCTGTTGGTAATAAATTGATCGCGACGACCTGTTAAAATTTTGTGTCCATAAGCCTGATGACCTACATCCCAAACTAATTGATCATAAGGGGTATTGTAAACATAATGCAATGCCACGCTAAGTTCCACTACACCGAGGCTTGCAGAAAAGTGGCCTCCATGAATACTAACAACATCAATAATGTATTGTCTTAATTCATTACATACCTGATGCAATTGTTCCCTGCTCACTTTTTTCAAGTCCTGAGGTGTATTGATGGTATTTAAAAGAGGTCCGGCTGTTATTTGCATTTAAACAATTTGGAATGTAAAAGTAAGTTAATAACATAAAAATATAGCAAAAGTTTAAAATGACGAAAATCATTGCCGTGTAACCAGCTATTCGACCATTAATCCCAAACTGGCCCTAATTACAGCTGGAATTGGAGTAAATTTGAGAAGATGAAAAACAATCAAACCCGGTATTGGATGTGTCAAATTGCAGGATGGCTCAGTTATGGGCTTACCCTGATCTTTTTTTCCTACGTACTAGAAAGGCAATTGAGCCCTGTTTTTTATCCAAGAATGTTTATCAATCTTTTGTTAGGGCTAAGTTTGACGCATTTATTGAGACTACTTATTTTAAGGGTAGGACTTCGCCCACCCATGCCATCGGGCCAATGGTGGAAAATTTTGTTGTTATTTTTTGGGTATGCTGTTTTGTTTAGTTTTTTAATTAGCAGCATTTTTGAAATTTTTAAGTTGTACGATGCTGGACGAAGAATGACACAATACACGTTGCCTAGTTTACATATTCAAAGTATAGTTTCAGAATGGAATACGGCTAGGGTTACAAAACGCTTTTTTATAAGTCTTGTATTTGACACATCCATTTCATTAATTTGGATTTCGGTATACATGCTTTGGCATTTTATAGAGTTCAGTAATTCTGAAGCAATTAATAAAATAAAGCTTGAATCTTTAATCAAGGAATTAGAATTAAAAACAATCAAGTCGCAAATTAATCCGCATTTTATTTTTAATGCATTAAATAGTATTCGTGCATTAGTAGATGAAAACCCAAACAGGGCTAGGCAAGCAATTACAGAGCTCAGTAATATTTTAAGAAGCAGTATTCAAGCTGATAAAGTTGAAATCACAACACTCGATAAGGAGTTAACCATTGTTAAGGATTACTTAGCATTGGAATATATTCGCTTTGAAGATAGATTACAGGTGATCTACGAAGTAGATGCAACGACACTTCAAAACAAAGTACCGCCAATGATGTTGCAAACGCTGGTTGAAAATGCTATTAAACACGGGTTGAGCAAGCAGCCAGGGGTTTGTCAAATAAAAATTATATCAAAATTTGAAGACGATAAACATGTGTTGTTCGTTCAAAATACAGGTGTTTTAGAAAAGGTGGAGAAGGATGGTTTTGGATTACAAAGTACCAGAGAACGATTAAATATTTTATACAAAGGAATGGCGGAGTTTGAGATTTACCAAGATGCACCTAATCAAGTTACAGCAAAATTAAAAATTCCAATTTCAGCTTAAAAAAAAGTATATGCCAATAACAGCCATAATTATTGATGATGAAAGATTAGCGCGCAATGAGCTAAAAAAATTACTAGAACAACATACCGAAATTCAAATAATTGATGAAGCGAGTGGGGTGAATGAAGGTGTTGAAAAAATAGAATTGGCGCGTCCCGATTTGATATTTTTAGATATTCAAATGCCAGGTAAAACTGGGTTTGATTTTTTAGGAGAATTAGAAAAAGCACCAAAGGTTATTTTCACTACTGCATTTGATGAATTTGCCTTAAAAGCTTTTGAGGTAAATGCATTGGATTACTTGTTAAAGCCCATTGATCCCAATAGATTAAGTGACGCCATTCAAAAATTACAAAACGAATTAACATTAGAACAAGCTAGCCTCTTGGGCGCATCTACCAGAGGGCCTTTGACTGAAGCTGATCAAGTGTTTGTAAAAGAAGGAGAGAAATGTTGGTTTGTTAAATTGGCGGAAATTAGGTTATTTGAAAGTGTGGGGAACTATGCCAAAGTATATTTTTCCAGCCACAAACCTCTAATATTAAAGTCATTAAATGCATTAGAAGACCGATTGGATGAGCATGTATTTTTTAGGGCCAATCGCAAGCATATCATCAACTTACATTGGATTGAAAAAATAGAACCCTACTTTAATGGCGGGTTATTGGTGGAATTAAAGGGCGGAGAAAAAATTGAAATTAGCCGACGTCAAACGGTGAAATTCAAGGAAATGATGAGCTTCTAAAACGCCGTCATTAATACATCCTATTTTTTAAGGGCTTATTAGGGCAAATTTAGTTCAAACTATGAATCGCTTCAGCGATGGCTTGAATCAATGTCGGATCTTTTTCAACGGCATTGCCAACCACTATAATATCAGCGCCAGCAATACAGTTTTGTTTTGCTTTTTCAGGTGTGGTAATACCACCGCCAACGACTAAAGGTATTTGAATATGTGCACTCACTTTTGCAATCATTTCAGTAGGAATGGCTTTTTGAGCACCACTTCCAGCATCCATGTATATTAATTTTAGGCCCAGCATTTCTCCAGCCATGGCCGTGCACAATGCGATATCATTTTTATTCGAAGGAATCGGGTTTGAATTTGAAATGTAGGAAACAGTAGTTGGGGTACCGCCATCAATGAGCATATAGCCAACTGAGATGATTTCAAGACCACTTTTCTTCACAAAAGGGGCACTGATCACATGTTGCCCTATGAGTAATTCTGCATTACGTCCAGATATTAAAGACAAATATAAAAGGGCATCTGCTTTTGGTGTTATTTGATCAGGGGATCCAGGAAAAAGTATCACAGGAATGTTACATTGTTTTTTGATACTTGCCACTACGGTATCCAAAGTATCGGTCACTACTAAACTGCCACCTACAAAAAAATAATCAACTTTCGACTTAACGGCAATGTCAATGGTTTGGGTTAAACTTTGCTCATTTATTTTATCAGGGTCAATTAAAACAGCAAATGCTTTTTTGGCATTTGATTTTCCCTGCGTGATAATATCGTAAAGTTTATTTTTCATTTTATAAGCCCGTGTAAGGTGCAATATTTTTCCCAAAAAAACACATAATAAAACAGGTAAAAATTATTTTTCTCTGTTTTATTTACTTCCCAGCGCCATTTAGGTCCAAGGAGTTGCTTGTTTATTGGAATCACCAAAAATATTGATTTTATTGCAACAAGGGATAAGGGGTGCTAACAAATACTAAAAATTTTAAACATCCAAGGTTTTTTTTTCGCAGAAACTAACATCTCTTGGGGATAAATCACGAAAATCAAGCCGGATATAGGGTTTGATTTAATTCACATTTCTTTTCCACAGCTGTTGATATTTCAATGCTTGTATTATGGTTTCAGAAGGATATTTTCGTATACCCATCAAGGTTTTTCAAAAACCTAATGGGATAACCCACTAACATCCTTAAATAGAACAAGACCATGGCTACTACTCCTAAAACAAAAAGAGGCTTAAAATTTACACGCCTCTTTACAAAAGAAAATGTTTCTCCATTTGATCAATTTGATTACGACTATCGTGATAGCGTAATTAAAAATCCAAACGGAGAAAAAGTGTTTGAGATGACCAATGTGGAAGTGCCGAAACAGTGGAGTCAAATTGCAACAGATATTCTTGCACAAAAATATTTCAGAAAAGCTGGCGTACCTCAAGCAGATGGTTCCTTAGGTCGTGAAACAACAGTAAAGCAAGTTGCGCATCGTATGGCGAATTGCTGGAGAGTGTGGGGTGAGCGTTATGGTTATTTTGCAACTGAACAAGATGCACAAATATTTTATGAGGAGTTAGTATATAGTATTTTAAACCAAGCTTGTGTTCCAAATTCACCTCAATGGTTTAATACAGGGTTACATGAAAGCTATGGTATCACAGGTGGTGCGCAAGGGCACTATTATGTTGATCCAACTGATAAAAAATTAAAGAGATCAACAAGTGCATATGAGCGTCCACAACCACATGCTTGTTTTATATTAAGCGTAAGCGATGATTTAGTGAACGAAGGGGGTATTATGGATTTATGGACAAGAGAAGCCAGAATTTTTAAATACGGATCTGGGGTTGGAACCAACTTCTCTCAAATCAGAGGGGCTAACGAGAAATTATCTGGTGGCGGATCCTCAAGTGGCTTAATGAGCTTCTTGAAAATTGGTGATCGCGCGGCAGGTGCGATTAAATCTGGTGGTACCACACGTCGTGCTGCTAAAATGGTTTGTTTGGACTTGGATCATCCAGAAGTAATGGAATTCATTAACTGGAAAGTAAAAGAAGAAGATAAAGTGGCTGCTTTAATCGCGGCTGGTTATGATAATAGTTATGAAGGAGAAGCATACGCAACAGTCTCTGGACAAAATTCAAACAACTCGGTGCGTATTCCGAACAGCTTCTTTAAAGCATTATCTGAAAATGGCAATTGGGAATTAAAAGCACGTACTGATGGTCGTGTGATGCAATCAATACCTGCACGTGAAGTATGGGATCAAATTGCAAACGCTGCTTGGCGTTGCGCGGATCCAGGAACACAATATGATACTACTATCAATGAGTGGCATACTTGTCCAAAAGGCGGGAGAATCAACGCTTCTAACCCATGTTCAGAATATATGTTCTTGGACAACACAGCTTGTAATCTAGCTTCAATCAACTTGCGTAAATTCTTCAACGAGTCTGACAATACATTTGATGTAACTGGTTTTGAGTATACAACAAGATTATGGGCTACTGTATTAGAGGTATCTATTTTAATGGCGCAGTTCCCTTCTAAGGAGGTAGCACAATTATCTTATGATTACAGAACGACAGGTTTAGGTTTTGCCAACCTTGGTTCTATGTTAATGGTAAGTGGTATTGCTTACGATAGTGAAGAGGCACGTGGTATTGCAGGATCAATCACGGCAATCATGACGGGGGTGGCTTATAAAACATCTGCTGAATTAGCTTCTTTCTTAGGTGCTTTTGATAGATACGAAGAAAATAAAGAAGATATGTTACGTGTAATGCGTAATCACCGCGCTGCTGCCTATGATGCAGAAGGTGCTTATGTAGGTCTTGAAATTAAACCACAAGGAATTAAAGCACAACATACCCCTGATTATTTATTGAAAGCTGCAACGAAGGCTTGGGATGATGCAGTTCAATTAGGTGAAAAATATGGCTATAGAAATGCACAAACAACTGTAATCGCTCCAACAGGAACGATTGGTTTAGTAATGGATTGCGATACTACAGGTGTTGAACCAGATTTTGCTTTAGTTAAATTTAAAAAATTATCAGGCGGTGGATACTTTAAAATCATCAACCAATCTGTACCACAAGCGTTAAAGAATTTAGGATATACACAAGCTGAAAATGATGCAATTGTAAACTTCGCTGTAGGACATGCAAGTTTCGCAGGTGCCCCATTCATTAACAATGAATCATTATTAGCGAAAGGATTTACAGCGGAAGAAATTGCAAAATTAAATGGTGCTGCAAAATCAGCATTTGAAATTGGATTCATCTTTAACCGTTTCACATTGGGTGATGCTTGTTTAACGAGATTAGGTTTTAAAGAAGAAGTTTTTGCTGATTGGAGCTTTAGTTTATTAGAAGCTTTAGGATTTACAGAAGATCAAATTGATGCTGCTAACGATTATGTATGTGGTACCATGACTGTAGAAGGTGCACCAGCATTGAAGGATGAGCATTTGTCTATATTTGATTGTGCGAATAAAAATGGTAAAAAAGGAGAAAGATACATTCACGCACATGGTCATATTAGAATGATGGCTGCTTGTCAACCTTTCTTATCTGGTGCGATTTCTAAAACTATTAATCTTCCAAACGAAGCGACTGTTGAAGAGATTGCTGATTCTTATTTAATGAGTTGGTCTCTAGGATTAAAAGCGAATGCGATATATCGTGATGGTTCTAAATTAAGCCAGCCATTAAGTACAAAATCAGATAAAAAGAAAAAAGCAGATGCAACAACTGAAGAGGAAGCTGCAGTTGCTGAAAGTGGTTCTCAATTGGTTGACCTAAGTAAATTAAATGTAGATGAGTTATTAGAAGAAGTTCAAAAAAGAATGTCTGCTTCAACGGATACTAAATTTAAGCGCCAACTTTCTAGAATCATTGAGCGTAAATCATTACCGGCTAAACGTCGTGGCTTTACACAAAAAGCGCGTATTGGTGGACAGGTATTATTTTTAAGAACAGGCGAATACAATGACAATACTTTAGGAGAAATATTTATCGATTTAGCAAAAGAAGGTTCTACACTGCGTAGTTTAATGAACTGCTTTGCCATCTCAATTTCAGTTGGTTTACAATATGGTGTTCCATTGGAAGAGTTTGTTGAGAAATTTGTATTTACCAAGTTCGAACCTTCAGGAATGGTGGATCATCCAAACATCAAAACAACCACTTCAATCGTTGACTTTATATTCCGTTCATTAGCGTATGAATATTTAGGCAGAACCGATTTAGTGCATGTATTAGACAAGCCGACAGTTGAAAATTTAGGTGAGGAGGGCGATATTACATTAGTGGGAAAGCCTGAGCTAAGTAGCATTCGTGTTACTGCGCCAACAGTTGCTAAAGCGAATGTAGCAGTAGCAGTTGAAACAACTGCTGGTGGATCATTAGACCAGGTGCAAGCAGCTGCAAAGAGCATGCAAAGTGATGCGCCAGCTTGTAGCACTTGTGGCCATATTACAATCAGAAGTGGTACTTGTTACAAGTGCTTGAACTGTGGAACAAGTATGGGCTGTAGTTGATTTTTTGGAAATTTTTATAAAATATAAAATTTCCAAAAATATCCTCTAATGATTTTAATCCCCACCCATTAACGGGTGGGGATTTTTACTTTAAACCTACCCTAAAGGAAACCTGGACTTTTGCTTTTACTAAAACGCAAACTTTCATGTAAAAATTAGGCAAGCATTAATAATTTTCTTTAAATTCATAGCTCAATACAACTAGAGAAAAAAATAGCATTATGTCCAATTTTCAAGTAAAAGTTTCGCCTAAAAATTATGACGCAGTCATTGTTGGTTCAGGTGCAGGAGGGGGAATGTCAGCCTATGTTTTAGCAAAGGCTGGTCTTAAAGTTTGTTTGTTAGAAGCGGGTCCTGAATTTGATCCAGCTAAAAACTCATCACAAATGAAAAACCCTTGGGAATCACCGCGTCGTGGGGCAAGTACCAAAATGCGTCCATTTGGCGATTTTGATGCGTCCTATTGGGGATGGGAAATAGACGGAGAACCATATACGCAAACGCCAGGCAGTGATAAATTTGAGTGGTGGAGAGCTAGAATGGTAGGTGGTCGTACCAATCATTGGGGTCGTATCTCATTGCGATTCGGACCCAAAGATTTTAAAAGAAGAAGTATTGACGGCTTAGGTGACGATTGGCCAATAGGCTATGAGGACATCAAACCTTATTATGATAAAATTGATAGATTAATTGGGGTATACGGAACCAATGAAGGATTAGCGAATGATCCCGATGGTATTTTCTTACCGCCGCCAAAACCAAGGTTACATGAGTTGATGTTTAAAAAAGCAGCAACAGGAATTAACATTCCAGTAATTCCATCCCGTTTATCTATTTTAACTAAAAAAATAAATGATGATCGTGGGGTTTGTTTTTACTGTGGTCAATGTAATCGTTCCTGTAAAGTGTACGGTGATTTTTCCTCATCTTCAGTTTTAGTGCGCCCTGCATTATTAACAGGAAATGTGGATTTAATTACCGGTGCTATGGCGCGTGAAGTAATTACGGATAGAGAAGGAAAAGCAGTAGGTATTTCCTATGTCAATAAAGCCGACAGACAGGAGTATCAAATTAATGCAAGAGTAGTCGTGTTAGGTGCAAGTACTTGTGAAACTGCACGTTTATTATTAAATTCAAAATCATCTAAACATCCGAATGGGTTGGCAAATAGTTCAGGCGTTGTTGGACATTATTTACATGACTCTACCGGCGCTGCATTGGGTGGTGTAATTCCAAGTTTGTTTGGACGTAAGCGTTACAACGAAGATGGTGTTGGTGGTATGCACGTATATACACCATGGTGGTTGGATAATAAAAAATTAAATTTTCCTAGAGGATACCATATTGAATATTGGGGTGGTATGAGTCAGCCAGGTTACGGATTTGGAATGGGCCAACAAGGATTGAATGGTAAGTTTCAAGTCAATGGTAGAACCAAGGAAGCTGGCGGATATGGCGAATCATTAAAAGAGGATGTACGCTTTTTTTATGGTGCGAGTGTAGGTATGGGCGGAAGAGGTGAAGCGGTGCCAAGGTTTGAAAATCATTGTAAAATTGATCCCGATGTAGTGGACAAATATGGTATTCCAGTATTAAAGTTTGATTGTAAAAATTCAGAATATGAAGTACAACAAGCAAAACATATGAAGGAAACCTTCCGTGAAATTATGCATGAAATGGGTGCAGTAATTACTTGGGGTGATCAAGATGATGCAAGTAATAAATATGGATTATCAAATCCAGGTAATATTATTCATGAAGCTGGAACAGTTCGTATGGGTAGTGATAAAAAAACATCTGCCTTAAATGCATTTGGACAAGCCCATGATTGTAAAAATTTATTCTGTGTGGATGGTTCAGTATTTACCTCACAAGCAGATAAAAATATTACATGGACTATTTTGGCTTTGTCCATGCGTACATCGGAATATATTTTGGATCAGTTACAAAAGAAAAATATATAATATCTAATTAAATAAAAATATTGATCATGGATAGAAGAGATTCCATTAAAGCGTTGGTATTAGGCACTGTTTCCGCAGGTGTATTACTTGAAGCTTGTAAAAACAAGAACACGACTGTTGCAGAAGTGAACATGGACGATCGTATGCAGGAGGAAAAGGATTACTTAGTTAAAGTAAAAGCACAGCCTGATTTTTTTGATGCACAGGAAATGGCTACCATTACTGTACTAGCTGATATCATTATGCCTAAGGATGCAGTAAGTGGCTCGGCGTCAGACGCTAAAGTGCCTGAATTTATTGAGTTCATTGTAAAGGATATGCCCGATCATCAAGTGCCAATGCGTGGTGGCTTAAGATGGTTGGATTTGCATTGTTATAAGAAATATGAAAAAGCGTTTGTTGATTTAACAAAGCCGCAGCAATTAGAAATTGTAGATGAAATTGCCTATCCAAATAAGGCGAAACCAGAAGTAGCACAAGGCGTCAGCTTTTTTAATAAAATTCGCGACTTGGTCACTACAGGATTCTATACTTCTGAAATTGGGGTGAAGGATTTGGGCTATATGGGAAATGTGCCTAACCAATGGAATGGGGTTCCTGATGAAGTATTAAAGCAACATGGATTAGCCTATACAGAGAAAGAATTAAAAGAGTGTATTTCTTACTAGTTTCTGAAATACTTTTCTTACATAATATTTAAAAAAAGGACCCGATTAATCGGGTCCTTTTTTATTGAGGTATTTCTTATTATTTTTTTACTTTCTTTTCGCAAATTAGCCAGGCGCGTAATTTATGAAATTTTACTTCCAGCAGCAATCGCTTCACTAGGTTGCACAAAGTATAATTTACCATGGACATCTTCGGCCATTAAAATCATTCCTTTACTTTCAACACCGCGCATTTTTCGTGGCGCTAAGTTTGCCACCACCACTACTTGCTTTCCAATAATGTCAGCTGGATCAAAATGCATGGCGATACCTGATAAAATGGTTCTTTTTTCCAATCCCAAATCCACTTCTAATTGTAATAATTTATCTGCTTTCTCCACCTTCTTCGCATCAATGATCGTACCTACGCGCAAATCAATTTTACCAAAATCATCAAATACAATTTCAGGTTTGAATGCTTGGTTATTCGCTTCAGGAGCTGCGCTAGCATCAGTGGTAGTAATCGTATTCATCGTAATTTTTTTTGCTTTTAAATTTGTTTGCAATTGGGTTAATTCTGCTTCAATCTCTTCGTCCTCAATTTTTCTAAACAACAATTCAGGAGGTCTTAAGCTATAACCCACTTTTAATAAATTAAAGTTTCCTGCATTATCCCAGTCCAACATTTTGTCCACCACTTTCATCAAGTAGCACATTTTTTTTGCAGTAAATGGTAAAAAAGGGTTTACCAAAATGGCAAGGTTCGCGCATAATTGCAAGCAAGCATGCATGCAGTTGTCAATTTTCGCTTGTGCAGTTGGGTCGGTCGCTAAATTTTTAGCCACAATCCAAGGCTCCTTTTTTTGCATGTATTGATTTCCAATACGCGCTAAGTTGATCACTTCAAATTGGGTGTCTCTAAATTTATATTGCTCCAGTAATTCAGTAATTTTTGCTTTGCTATCTTTCACACTTTGTAAAATGGCGTTGTCCTCCTCATCCAATAAGTCAGGATGAATAGGGGGTACCTTGCCCTTGCATAATTTATGCATCAACACCCATGTTCTATTCACATAATTGGCGAAGATGCTTACTAGTTCCCCATTCACTGATTCCTGGAATCCTTTCCAGGTAAATTCACTATCCTTTGATTCAGGTGCGATAGAAGTTAAATAAAAACGTAAGCTATCGGCTAATCCTGTGCCACCATTTTCTTTTTTAATCCATTTATTAATGTAGTCATCCATCTCAATACTCCAACCTTTGGAAGTACTCATTTTGTCGCCCTCTAAATTCATGAATTCATTGGCAGGAACGCTTTCCGGTAAAATATGGCCATGCAATTTTAACATGATGGGGAAAATGATACAATGAAAAACAATATTATCTTTTCCTATGAAGTGGACCAATTTGGTTTCTGAATCATTCCAATAAGGGGTCCAATCTTTACCATTATCTTTTGCCCATTGCTTAGTAGCGCTGATATATCCAATAGGTGCATCAAACCAAACATATAAAACTTTACCATCACCTTCTGCCACAGGTACTTTAACTCCCCAATCTAAATCACGGGTCACAGCCCTAGGTTGTAAGCCACCATCAATCCAGCTTTTGCATTGACCTACGACTGCAGCTCGCCAATCATTTGCATGCTCTTTTAAAATCCATTCACGTAAAAAATCTTCATGTTTATTTAAAGGTAAATACCAATGTGTGGTTTCTTTTTTAATAGGCGCGTTACCACTTAAAGTACTTACTGGATTAATTAATTCTTCAGGGCTTAAACTTTTGCCGCATTTTTCACATTGGTCTCCATAGGCTTCATGATGTCCGCAATTCGGACAAGTGCCTTTAATATATCTATCCGCCAAAAAAGTATTTGCCTCGGCGTCAAAATATTGCAATGAAGTTTTAGTTTCTAAATCGCCCTTGGCTTCAAGATCTTTAAAAAATTCACTGGCAGTTTCATGATGCAATGCATCGCTGGTGCGATGATAAACATCAAATGCGATTCCCAGATCTTTAAAATTTTGTTCAATGATCGGGTGGTACTTATCAATAATAGCTTGTGCAGTGGTTCCCTCCTTGGTTGCTTGGATGGGGATGGCAGTGCCATGTTCGTCACTTCCACAAACAAAAACCACGTCTCTTTTTTTCGCTTTTAAATAGCGGACATAAATATCGGCAGGTAAATAAGCGCCTGCTAAATGGCCAATATGCTTCAAACCATTCGCATAGGGAAGGGCTGCTGTAATCAAATATCTTTTTGGCGTGTTCATTGCTGCAAAAGTACTTAATTTGTGTTATGATTCAACCGCCAATCCTCATTCCTAGAGACACTATAGGGATCACTTGTCCAGCAGGTTCCATCCCCTTGGAAAAGGTGCAAAATTGCATTTTGACCCTTGAAAAATGGGGGTTTAAGGTAAAATTGGGCAAAACGGTAGGGTCAAAAAAGGACTGTTTCTCGGCTTCCGATGCGGAAAGAGCAGCAGAACTACAGCAAATGTTGGACGATGCAAATATTAAAGCGGTATTATGTGGCCGTGGCGGCTATGGCTTAAGTAGAATCATTGATCAAATCAATTTTTCCGAGTTTAATCAAAATCCAAAATGGGTGATCGGCTTTAGTGATATTACTGTTTTGCATGCCGCCATTCAAAAGCAAAATACCATGAGTATTCATGGTCCAATGGCAGCTGCATTTAATAAAGGAGCTGAGGGAGAAATTTATATCCAGTCCTTAAAAAATATTTTGGTAGGCAAAAATGAAGTGATCCAAGCAGCGGCTCATACATTCAATAAGCAAGGATCAGCTACAGCAAACCTTATTGGGGGTAATTTATGTATGATCGCGCATTTAATAGGGTCTAAAAATGCAATGGATACCAAGGGTAAAATATTATTTATCGAAGATGTTGGGGAAGCGCATTACAATATAGATCGATTAATCATTCAGTGTAAAAATGCTGGGTTATTGGATAATTTAGCAGGTCTGGTTATTGGTGGGTTTACCGAATTAAAGGATAACGCCACAGATTTTGGCGCAACGGCAAATGAAATCATTCACGCACATATTTCAAATTTCAATTATCCTGTATGTTTTGGTTTTCCCATAAGTCATGCACTTGATAATTTTGCAGTTAAGGAAGGAGGTGTATACGCATTGGAAGTAACCAAGGAGGGAAGCATCTTAAAAACGCGTTAATATTAACGCCTAATACCCATTCAAGCTAAATATTGTATTAAATTTGTGTATATAAATTCGAATGCTATGAAAAAGTCAATTTTAAGTTTTTTTATCACCCTATTCATTGGAGGGCAATGGTGTCAAGCGCAATCTTATATTGCATCTGCCATCGAAAAAACCGATAAGGAGGCCATGCAGTATGAAGTGTTGGGAAAAGTAGGCAGTCATTATTGGATTTTTAAAAATAATGCAGGTATTTCAACCATTGCACAGTATAATGAGCAGATGCAAATTGTGAAGCAGAATGATTTGTCCTTTTTGCCAAAATCATTAAATGGGTTAGAGTTTATAGCGTCCAATGATCAGGTAGTTATTTTTTATCAATTCCAAGTGAACACTATCGTATATGCAGCAGTTGCGAAATTAAATGCAGACGGTAAATTAATAGGAGAGCCTAAAATAATGGATACTGCGGATAAGGTGAGACCAGGTTCAGGTACGAAGGTTTTTAATTTATTGAGAAGTGATGATCACGAAAAAATATTATTATTTAGCATCAATAAAACCAACGCGTCTGCGATTAAGGTAAAAACACTTTCGCTAAATAAAAATTTCGAATTATTGACTGAAGCTGAAATCATCGTGCAATCTCAAAATAAAAAAAGCACTTTATCCGATTTTGCTTTGGACAACAAAGGTAATTTATTCTGTTTGCGTAATATCACACAGACCAATATGGCGCCTGCAGTGAGTTTATTGTATTTGTCCGCTGATGGAAAAGAAGTGATTGAATCTGCTATTGTGAATATTAGTTTAGAATTAGACGATATTAGGCTTAAGGTTGATAATGCCAAAGGCCAAGTTATCTTAAACTCCTTTTATGCTACCGAAAAAAAAGGGCATATAGAAGGCTTATATTCTTATTTATGGGACATTGCAGCAAAGAAAGAAATTTTAACGAATGCTAATCGCTTTACTGATTATAACAGAGGCGCAGTTTCAAGTAAGCGAAATTTAAAAAATGTTTTTGACACTTATTATTTGGATAAAGTTACGACACAAGCGGATGGTAGTTATACTGTGATTGCAGAAGCCGCTGATTCCTATTCAAATCGCAATAACTATTTTTCAAGATGGGATTTTTATTGGGGCGGCGCTTTTTATAATCCATTTATGTTTAATTATTGGAATAGACCATTTGGTTTTTATCCATGGGCAAGATTTGGTTGGGGAGGTATGGGGCCATGGGGATTAAATACTTGGGGTATGGGGCCATGGGGTTTTAATTTCTGGGGTAATCCATTTATGTGGGGTAATCCATTTGCATTTTATGGCTATCCATCGGTGACATATAACGCCAATAAAATTGCGCTTTTGTCATTTGATGCAAAAGGTAATTTACAATCGATTAAAACAATTGACAAATCGCAAAACGATCAAAATGTGGATCAGTTCATTGGCTATGGCACCATCGAGAATCAAGATGGTTTACATTTCTTGTACCACCAAAAACGTAAAGGGCAGCATACTTTTGTTTTTAATAGTTTAACAAAGCAAGGTCAACTAGAAAAAGGGGCTGTAGTAATGGCCAATGAAAAAAACTATGAATGGATGCCTCGTATGTTGAAGCAGGTGAGCGATCATGAAGCTATTTTACCTTATCAATATAAAAGTAGAATTGGTTTTGCAAAAATTAAATTTAAATAGCACAAAGTGGTTTTTTTATTCAGGGACAAAGCTGATATTAATTTAATTTTTATACTTGTATTAAGTGTAATTCTACATTTTCATCAATGGATAACACCACCAATTGTTATCGCTAACGAGTCGGATGGTTTGTTGGCTTATTTACTAGTACATTATATAAGGCCCCTGCCACCCATCGCATTGGTGTTATTTTTTCAATTACTTGTTGTTAGTCAAGCAGTGAGGTTAAATGCAATGTTGAGTCAATTTAAAATGTTTCAAAACATTAGTTATTTACCCGCATTCGCCTATATAATATTAACCGCTTTATTTCCTTATTGGGATGAAATTAGTGCAGGATTAATAGCAAATTCATTGGTGATTTGGATACTTGTTAAAATTTTTAGGTTGTATGATCAAACACAACCCAAAACACTTGAATTTAATATTGGATTAATTGTAGGCGTTTCTATTTTATTATACGAACCTATTGCCATTTTAATTCCGGTTGTTTTATTTGCACTTGCTATAATTCGACCTTTTAGATTACCAGAGTGGTTGGTTTTATTGATGGGTATTATCCTTCCTTTTTATTTCTTATTTGCATTTGTTTTTTTAACCAATCAAGCGAATCATTTCGCCCAATTTTTACCAAGATTGGATTGGAAAAATCCTTTGGTGAAGCCTGAGTTGAATATCATTTTGGCATTATGGATCATGGGGGTGCAATTAATAACTGGTTTTTATTTTTGGCAACAACAGCAATCCCGTTTTATCATACAGGTACGTAAATACTGGGGGGTCCTTTTCTTGACGCTATTGGTTTGTTTTTTCCAACCCATTGTTTTTTCTTCTCAAGCTTTATATGCTTCGGCAATCATATTAACCCCATTGGCTTGTTTTATAAGTTTTGCTTATGCTACCCCCAAAAGCCTATTGATTCCCAACCTTTTGTTTTGGTCCGCCGCCCTGGTTATTGTGTATAACCACCTTGCATAAGTGAAGAATTTACCCCAAATTAGCACCCATAATTTGTTAACTTTGTCCCTTCAATACCTACCTTAAAATATTAATCTTTAGTATATGAAATTTGGTGTTTTAGTATTCCCGGGATCTAATTGTGATAGAGACATGCAAGATGCTTTAGAAAAGGATCTTGGTGCGCCTGTTGAAATGTTATGGCATAAGGGCAGCGACTTATCCCATTTTAATACGGAGGATTGCATTGTACTTCCAGGTGGTTTTTCCTACGGTGATTATTTGCGTTGTGGCGCCATTGCTAAATTTAGTCCCATGATGCAATCTGTTATCGAATTTGCAAATAAAGGAGGTAAGGTTTTAGGCGTGTGTAATGGGTTTCAAATTTTATGTGAAAGCGGTTTATTGCCTGGCGCTTTATTGCAAAATGCCAACCAACAATTTATTTGTAAAAATGTATTTATAAAAACAGACAATAGCGCAGCATTACAAATCCCTATTGCACATGGGGAAGGAAGATATTTTGCTGACGAGGCCACTTTGGAACATTTGCAAAAAAATAATCAAATATTATTTAAGTATTGTGATGCCAATGGAAATGTGGGTGGTGCAGCTAATCCTAATGGATCCACTTTAGATATCGCAGGTATTTGTAATGATGCACGCAATGTATTTGGTATGATGCCACATCCTGAACGAGCAACCTCGGAAGCATTAAGTAATGTGGATGGGAAAGAAATATTTAAAATATTAGGATTAAATTAATCCTGAATTAATCAAGCAACAATATGAAAAAATATATTTTAGCAAGCCTTTTTATATTCGGTGCAGTTTTAACGCAAGCGCAAAGAATGAATCCCGTGAATTGGAGTTTTCAAGCAGTAAAAAAAGCGGATAAGCAGTATGATATTATATTGACGGCGAATGTGGAAGCGCCTTGGCATATATACTCTCAGTTTGTAAAAAAAGGCCCTATTCCTACTACCATTGAATTTAAAACCAATCCTTTGGTGCAAATTAAAGGGGCAGCGAAAGAAATAGGAAAGTTGGAGAAAAGTTTTGATAAAAATTTTGATGCTGAAATAAGCTATTTTAGTGGTAAGGTGCAATTTGTACAATCGGTCGCACTAAAAGTAGCTTCCAAAACAAAATTGTCGGGGACGATTGAATATATGGTTTGTAATGATGAAAAATGTTTACCGCCTATATCTGTTCCATTTGAGGTGGTGTTACAATAGGGGTTTCAAATTTTAATTTTATAGTATTGCATAAGATTTCTTCTTTTTTTATAACGATCAGCTTTTTGTTGGTTTCCTTGGGTGTTCAATCCCAATCGGATAATGTTGTGCACGCAAAAGCAATAGCTACACTCATCAATGATAGTAGTTATGCATTAAAAATTAGTTTGCAAATTGATAAAGGTTGGCATGTATATGGTGAAAATCCAGATGGAATTAACGCACCATTGATAAAAAGTAAACTCGAGTCAGCTAAATTATTACAAGCTCCCAAGTATTCCATTGCACCGATAAAGCAATCGGATGTTTTATTTACACAAGCTTTGGTTTTTACCAGTGATTTTGAGTTGAATCAAAATATACAGATTACAGGTTTTCAGCCTGACAGTTTAAAATTAAATGTTGTATTAAATGTAGCCAAAGGGGATCAGTTTTATGCATTGGAACTACCATTGACCGTTGCGTTATCCAAAGGAACTAAAGTAGCCGGTTTTAATATATTATTACCCACAACAGCAACCACTGCACCCGATGATGCTTGTGGTAGCGCAGCTGTTACTACCTCAAATTCGAGCGGCTGGGAAGTATTCCTCCTTGGTTTTTTAGGAGGATTAATCGCGCTTATTACACCTTGTGTATTTCCAATGATACCTGTGACGGTTTCTTTTTTCACTAAAAGATCTAAAACAAAAAAACAAGGCATTGTCAATGGATTATTATATGGCTTAAGTATTTTCTTGGTGTATGTTTTAGCTAGCGTACCATTTCATATTGTCGGAAATGTTCAACCTGAAATTTTTAATAGTATTTCAACCAATCCATGGTTGAATATTATCTTCTTTATTATATTCATCGTTTTTAGTATTTCATTTTTTGGATTTTTTGAAATATCCTTGCCAAGTGGTATTGCCAATAAAGCGGATTCAAAAAGTGGACTTGGAAGTATTGGCGGCATCTTTTTTATGGCCATCACTTTAGCTATTGTATCTTTTTCCTGTACGGGACCTATTTTAGGCACCTTATTAGTGGGCTCACTACAAGGCGGAGCATGGGCCTTGACACAAGGTATGGCAGGGTTTGGCGTTGCATTAGCATTACCTTTTACTTTATTCGCGATATTTCCACAATGGTTACAAAGCTTACCTAAATCAGGTGGTTGGTTGGATACCGTAAAAAAGATATTGGCCTTTTTGGAATTAGCATTGGCTTTCAAATTTTTATCCAATGCGGATTTGGTAGAACATTGGGGACTATTAAAACGCGAAGTGTTTTTAGGAATTTGGGCGGTGATAAGTATAGGATTGGCACTTTATTTATTAGGCATCTTATTATTACCACATGATGTAAAGGGCGCAAAAATTGCAGTGACTAGAAAACTGTTAGCACTCGGGGCTTTTGTTTTTGCAGTCTTTTTATTGGTAGGTATTGCACCTCAAAATGCAAAGTACCTTAATTTTTTAAGTGGATTTCCACCTCCAACGCACTATAGTTTATTTCAGCATGAAAAGGGCAAGCATGGTTTACAAGCCAATGTGATGAATGATTATGCGCAAGCAGTGTTTTTATCCAAACAGCAAAACAAACCAATATTGATTGACTTTACCGGATGGGCTTGTGTGAACTGCCGTAAAATGGAAGAGAATGTTTGGACCGATCCTGCAGTGATGTCGTTTATTCAAGATAATTTTATTTTGGTTTCCTTATATGTGGATGATAAAGCCATGTTGCCGATTGATAAAAGATTCACTTATACCAGCAAGTCAGGACAGGCCAAGGATATTAATAGTGTCGGTGAATTGTGGGCAACATTCCAAGCAGAAAACTTTAGTCAGGTCACACAACCTTTATATGTAGTAATGAGTCCAGATGAAAAATTATTATCCAATCCAGTGGGCTATACGCCCAATGTAAGCGAATATTTAGCTTGGCTGCAATGTAGCGCGAATAAGAATAAGTAATTAAAGTAAAGAATTTAAAAAAGCGCCAATCGGCGCTTTTTTAATAAAATCATAAGAGGATTAAATATATTGCTATTATATTTTCTTAATAGCAATATATTTATAGGCTCATGCCACGTTCGTTCATCATCTTTCTAAGATTGATTAAACCATAACGCATTCTTCCTAAAGCGGTATTGATGCTGCAGTTGGTCATTTGCGCGATTTCCTTAAAGCTCAAATTGGCGTAATGTCTTAAAACAATAATTTCTCTTTGTTCTTCAGGAAGTAAGTCCACCAATTCTTGAATATTTTTATGTGTTTGACTACGCGTCATTTTGTAATCTGCAGCATGATCTGAAAATTTAATCACTTCAAATATATCTTGGTCGTCGCTTGTTTTAATCGTTGGTGTACGTTTTACTTTTCTAAAATGATCGATACAAAAGTTGTGAGAAATCCGCAAAGCCCAAGGCAAAAACTTACCTTCTTCTGCGTATTTTTTTTGTTTGATGTTGTCAATGATTTTAATAAAAATTTCCTGAATCAAATCCTCCGCTAAATAACTGTCTTTCACCATAAATAAAATGGTGTTGTAAATTTTTTCTTGGTAACGGTCAATTAAGGTGTCAAAAGCGCGGGTATTTCCTTGTTGAAAGGATGCAATTAATTCATAGTCGCTTAGGAGTACAGTTTTGTTCATGCCTTGTTTTTTATAGTAGTTCGATAGGTTAGTATTGGAAAATTACTCGCAAAATGGGTTGAAATTCCATTTGTGGAAAACAAGAAAATCGCTTAAAAGCTATCCACATTTTTAGTGGGAAAAGAATCTATCAAATCCTTGAACCAATTGCCTAGGATTGTGTTAATTTGCTATATGCTGGAGACTAAAAAAGTGAAAAAAGCCCTATCAGCAAGTAATGACATACAAGTTGTGGGTGCAAGGGTGCATAATTTAAAAAATGTAAACGCTTTATTCCCGCGGAACCAATTTATTGTGGTAACAGGGGTCTCAGGCAGCGGCAAATCATCTTTAACCATTGATACCTTGTTTGCGGAGGGGCAAAGACGCTATGCGGAAAGTCTTTCCTCCTATGCAAGGCAGTTTATGTCACGGATGGGCAAGCCAGATGTGGATTATATCAAAGGCTTGTGTCCTGCCATTGCTATTGAGCAAAAAGTGGTAACACGTACCCCGCGAAGTACGGTAGGTAGCATGACTGAAATTTATGATTACCTCCGTGTTTTTTATGCACGCGTTGGTAAAACCATCTCACCTATTAGTGGTCAGGAAGTAAAAAAGCAGGATGTTCAGGATGTGTTGGAGTTTATACAAAAAGGGAAAGCAGGTGATAAAAAGGTGATCATTGTTCCATTCAAGCAACAAGCGAAACGAGATATTCAGGAGGAGTTAAATATATTATTACAAAAAGGCTTCGCCCGTATTTACTTAAGGGCAGGTGGTGTATCTGTCAATGATAAAAAAGCGAAATCAGCGGAATCCACATCGACCATTCTGAGAATTGAAGATGCATTAGCGATGACCAAGGCGGAAATTACCAATTTGGTAAAGGCACATGATGTATATGTTTTAATTGACAGGGTGGTTGTAAAAGATTTTGATGAGGATGATATTCACAGAATAAGTGATTCTATTGGAACCGCTTTTTACGAAGGAGAAGGCTTATTATGGGTGGAGCAAAATGATACTATCTTAAAAACATTCAATAATAAGTTTACATTGGATGGTATTGAATTTGATGAACCCAGTCCCAATTTATTTTCATTCAATAATCCATATGGGGCTTGTCCTACTTGTGAAGGATATAGTCAGGTATTAGGGATTGATGAAAATTTAGTGATCCCCAATCCAAATTTATCGGTGTATGATGGCGGGGTTGCACCCTGGAAAGGAGAAAAATTAGTTTGGTGGAAGGATCAGTTTGTGAAGGAAGCTGGAAAGGCTGGATTCCCCATCCATCAACCAATTAATAAATTAACCAAAACGCAGGAAACCCATTTATGGAAAGGGATTGGCAAAGCGTTAGGGATTGATGCTTTTTTTGAAGATGTAAAAGCACATTTGTATAAAGTGCAATTTAGGGTGATGTTAAGTAGGTATCGAGGCCGAACCAATTGTTCCGATTGTGAAGGATACCGTGTCCGCAAGGAAGCATTATATGTAAAAATAGGAGGTAAGCATATTGGAGAATTGTGTGCGATGCCAGTAAGAGATTTACAAATTTGGTTTACGGATTTAAAATTATCTGCGCATGATAATCAAGTAGCCAAAAGATTATTAATAGAACTTGAACAACGCATACAAACTTTAATGGATGTAGGCTTGGGTTATTTAACCTTATCGCGACTTGCAAATAGTTTGAGTGGGGGCGAAAGTCAAAGAATACAATTAACCAGATGTTTGGGAAGTAATTTAACGAACTCCTTGTATATTTTAGATGAACCAAGTATCGGTTTGCATTCAAGGGATACGGAAAGGTTAATTAAAGTTTTACAAAATCTAAGGGATTTAGGAAACACGGTGGTGGTGGTGGAGCATGATGAACAAATTATGCGTCATGCAGATTATATTATTGACATGGGGCCGTTAGCTGCGCATCAGGGTGGAGAGATAGTTGCAGCAGGTAATGCGGCAGCATTGATCAAAGATAAAAACAGTTTGACCGGTAAATATTTAAGCGGTGTATTATCTATACCTATCCCAGATAAAACAAGAGTGCCAAAACACTTTATAAAAATAGAAGGGGCTTACTTACATAATTTAAAAACTATTGATGTGCAATTCCCATTGCATAGTTTATGTGTGGTAAGCGGGGTAAGTGGTAGCGGAAAAACAACATTGGTTAAACAGGTTTTATACAATGCTTTATTAAAAGCCAAACAATTACCAACTGAAATTGTGGGTGGATATAATGCCATCAGTGGTGATTTGCATTTGATAGATCAAATTGAAATGGTCGATCAAAATCCTATTGGTAAATCATCTCGCAGCAATCCGGTGACTTATATTAAAGCGTATGATGCCATAAGAGATTTATATTCCAAACAAGCGCTATCAAAAATCAGAGGCTTTTTACCTAAGCACTTTTCATTCAATGTGGATGGCGGCAGATGTGATACCTGTAAGGGTGAAGGAGAGCAATTGGTTGAAATGCAGTTTTTAGCAGATGTGCATTTAACCTGTGAGGATTGTAATGGAAAAAGATTTAAGGAAGCAGTTTTAGAAGTGCAGTATAAGGGAAAAAATATTTATGAAGTATTACATATGACAGTCGAGGAAGGATTAATTTTCTTTAAAGATATTCCTGCTATTTATGATCGTTTATATACTTTGATGGGTGTAGGTTTGGGATATTTAGAACTTGGACAACCA
>SYEV01000107.1 GCA_005800655.1 Bacteroidota bacterium | reverse complement strand
GCAGTTAATCGAGGTTTTTATCAGCACAATGCACGGACAAACGCGTTAATGAAACCACGCCGTCAATTTTTAAAAAATTTCCTTCACCTGAGACCATGGCATTAGCTGAGTTTGATGACTTGTTCCCATTGGTTAAAAGCATTTCCTATCCGAACAATAAAACGAAGCACTTAATTGGGATGAGCCAATTGTTACTAAAAAACTTTAAAGGAGAAGTGCCCATGACCATTGATGCATTGGTTACTCTACCTGGCGTGGGTCGTAAAACAGCCAATGTAATTACGAGTGTTATTGATCAACAACCCAATATGGCGGTGGATACGCATGTATTTAGGGTAAGCAGAAGAATTGGCTTGGTTTCCATGACAGCAACAACGCCGTTGGCAGTTGAAAAGGAATTAATCAAACATATCCCAACGCATCAAGTTCATACCGCACACCATTGGCTAATATTACATGGCAGATACACTTGTTTGGCTAGAAGTCCAAAGTGTGCATTATGCGGTATTCTTCCATTTTGTAAAGAAGGTACTAACAAAAAAGCCTCCTCCGAATAATCGAAGAAAGCTTTTTAAATTTTAATGAAGTATTCTTAGAATAATTTTTCTATTTCAGCTACTAATTCATGTTTTGCAATTGGGCTACCCATAATCCTATTGAATCCTTTTGCGTTAATAAAATATTTGTCTCTAATAATTTTAATCAATTGGCCATTATTAATTTCAGGAATTAATACGGTCTCGTAGTTTTTCAAAATCTCACCTAAATTTTTAGGGAAAGGACGCATGTATTTTATATGTGCATGACTCACATCTTTTCCTTTTTCTTGTAACTCTTGTACTGCACTTTTAATAGTACCGTATGTTGATCCCCAACCTACCACCAATACTTTTCCTTTTTCTTTTCCGCTATCTATAGTTTGTAAAGGGATGTAATCTGCAATTTTCTCCACTTTCGCTTCTCTTGTTTTTACCATGAACTCATGGTTATCTGAATCATAGCTTACATTACCTGTTTCTGCTTGTTTTTCCAAACCACCAATACGGTGTTCTAGGCCTGGTGTACCAGGTATCGCCCATGGTCTTGCTAATTTTTCATTTCTTTTATATGGAAGAAATTTTTCTTCTCCTTCGTCTAAACCAGTCTTAAAATGTACATCTATTTTAGGAAGGTCACTTGCATTAGGATATTTCCATGGCTCAGCGCCATTAGCAATATAACCATCACTTAATAAAATAACTGGCGTCATGTGTTGAAGTGCAATACGCACTGCTTCAAATGCCATTTCAAAACAATCACTTGGCGTTGAAGCTGCAATTACAGGAATTGGTGCTTCCCCATTTCTTCCATAATAAGCCTGCATCAAATCACTTTGTTCTGTTTTGGTTGGTAAACCTGTTGAAGGTCCACCTCTTTGAATATTTACAATAACTAAAGGAATCTCTAACATCATGGCTAAACCTAATGCTTCAGTTTTTAAAGCCATACCTGGTCCTGAAGTGGTTGTTAAACCAATCGATCCACCATAGCTAGCACCAATAGCTGCAGAAATACCTGCGATTTCATCTTCCGCTTGGAAAGTACGAATACCAAAGTTTTTATACTTACTTAATTCATGTAAAATATCAGTAGCAGGTGTAATTGGATAAGATCCTAAAAATAAGGGTAGGCCACTTTTTTGAGCACCTGCAATTAAACCCATTGATAAAGCTTGGTTACCCATAATACTGCGGTAATGACCAGGCTCCATTTTAGATTTCTCCACCTTATATCTAGTAGTAAATAATTCAGCGGTTTCACCATAAAAATAACCCGCTTTTAATACATCAACGTTACTATTAAAAATGGTTGGTTTTTTACCAAATTTATCTTTTAAAAATTCAATCGTTGTTTCCAAGTTTCTATTGTAAATCCAATAGATCAAACCTAGTACAAACATATTTTTCGCGCGGTCTCTTTCTTTATTTCCTAATTCAGTATATTCTTTTAAAGCTTCACGTGTTAATTTGGTTACATCCACTTTCACTAATTCATAACCATCTAAACTGCCATCTTCCAAAGGATTCACGCCATCCGCATAGGCTGCTAATCTTAAATTTTTAGTATCAAAACCTTCCAAGTTAGCAATAATCTTTCCACCTTTTTTTAATCCCTTTAAATTTACTTTTAAAGCAGCGGCATTCATTGCAACTAATACATCACAAACATCACCAGGTGTATAAACACGATTTGAACTAAAGTGAATTTGAAAACCACTCACGCCAGGAACGGTTCCTAATGGCGCTCTAATTTCTGCAGGGAAGTCAGGGAAAGTAGCTAAATCAATACCTAATAGTGCAGTATTGTTTGTGAATTGCTGACCTGTTAATTGCATACCGTCACCACTATCACCAGCAAACTTTATTACCACATCCTGTAAAACCACTTCATTTTGCATATAATCTTAAATTTGAGCACGAAGGTACAAATCGTCGGCTTAAAATGGTTATTTTTTGACATTTTATTCTACTTTTCTAACCCAACTTTGCGGCTTCAATCACTGCCCTTATACCCTTTGCCCTGGTTTTTTATAACTTCATCGCTTTTTTAGGAAATATTAGCCCTTTTTTTGATGTGAAATTAACCGGAACCCACCCCAAAACAGGAATAAATAAGCGGGGCTAAAAACCATTTACTTGAGTTTTGATGATGGACCCTTAACTTTTTCCAAAAATCAGCTTGTAATTTTAATGCACAATCCTTTTTTTCCTGCGCCTGCAGATTCTTTGAAGTTGGAAAAGCTGATTCAATTGCTAATACAAAGGGGTCAGTATCGTTTTTAAAATCGCACCCCATATCTAGGCTTAAAATTGCTCTAGGCTTCACTTAGATTAACTTTTTTTTAGATATTTATTTAAAACAATTGTGTATTTTTGAGTCATTAATAAAATCAATTAATTATGGCAATGTTTAAATCTAGCAATCCAACACTAACTGCAAAAATTTTTGATAAAAGTTTGCACGAAAATGCGAGTGCATTTGGTGTGATGAGTATTCGCGGCACGATGAATAAGTTTGGATTTTTATTATTGATGGTGATGGCTTCCGCAATGTATGTTTGGAATATTTATTCCGAAGGCAATGTATCAACGGCAACTACATTAATGATTGCGGGTGCTATTGGTGGGTTTGTTTTAGCAATTGTGATGATGTTTAAACCAACCTGGGCTGGTTATATTGCACCTGCCTATGGAATTTTAGAAGGTTTATTTATAGGAGGTATCAGTGCATTTTTTAATGCGATATTTCAAAAGTCGTATCCAAATATTGTATTGCATGCGGTGGGCTTAACCTTAGGTGTCGCATTAGCGATGTTTTTATTATATAACTTTAGAGTGATTAGTGTGACCAATCGGTTACGTTCCATTATTATGTCTGCGACCTTGGGTATTGGCTTGTTTTATTTAATAGTATGGATATTAGGTATGTTTGGCGTAGATATGGGATTTGCATTTGACAGTTCGCCATTAAGTATTGGTATAAGTTTGTTTATCGTGGGAATAGCTGCACTCAACTTGCTTTTGGATTTTGACTCCATTGAAAAAGCGGCTGAAATGGGCGCCCCAAAATATATGGAATGGTATAGCGCTTTTGGTTTGTTAGTTACTTTAGTATGGCTATACCTTGAAATTTTGAGATTATTAAGCAAGTTGAATTCGAAAGATTAATCACAAACTGCTTTTTTTATAATTACAGTCCCGGGCATCACACTCGGGACTGTTTTATTTTATAGTAGTCTGCTATATGGAGATATCAAAAATGCAACGACCATTGACCTATTCATTGAATTCATTTTTTAGCTGTTATTAAAAATGGTAAATTTGAATCACAACCCAGTATTCCATGAATTTTAAGCGCGGAAAATTAGATAATGACCAGCTGATTCATTTTTATCGCTCCTTGCTTTTGCCAAGAATGATAGAAGATAAAATGCTTGTGTTGTTAAGACAAGGAAAAATTGGCAAATGGTTTAGTGGCATTGGGCAGGAAGCGATTTCGGTAGGGGCAACATTGGCCATGGAAAAGAATGAATGGATACTGCCTTTGCATCGGAACTTGGGTGTATTCACGACTCGAAATATGCCATTAGCCAATTTATTTCATCAATGGCAAGGAAATGCATCTGGTTATTCTAAGGCAAGGGAACGCAGTTTTCATTTTGGTAGTAAAGCACATTATATCTGTGGCATGATCTCACATTTGGGTCCGCAATTGGCCATTGCCGATGGTATTGCGTTGGCCTATCAACAAAGAGGACAGTTAAAAGCAACACTCGCATTTACGGGGGAAGGAGGAACGAGCGAGGGTGATTTTCACGAAGCATTAAATGTGGCCGCTGTTTGGGGACTTCCTGTTATTTTTTTAATTGAAAATAATGGGTATGGATTAAGTACACCTACCAATGAGCAATACCATTGTGAATATTTAGTTGATCGCGCTAAAGGTTATGGTATGGAAGGGGAGCGCATAGATGGAAATAATATTTTAGAAGTGTATCAAACGATACAGCGTGCTAGGGAGTATTGTATCAATACACAAAGGCCTTATTTGATTGAGTGTACCACTTTTAGAATACGCGGACATGAAGAGGCGAGTGGCGTAAAATATGTTCCAAAAAATTTGATGGAACAATGGTCTCGCAAAGATCCCATTAAAAATTACGAACAATTCTTGGTGCAGGAAAAAGTGCTCACCGAAATGCAGGTGGCAACCATACGCAATGAAATAAAAGATCATATTGATGCAGAATTAAACGAGGCAATGCAACCGCAAGCACTTGAAATTTCTATTGATCAGGAATTGGCTGATGTGTTTGCTGCTGATGAAGGAGTCGTGATCACGCCGTATGAAAAACTCAATAACCCTATTTTGAATTCAAAGCGATTTATTGAGGCAATATCGGAAGCGTTAAAACAAGCGATGGTTTTATATCCTGAATTAATTTTAATGGGACAGGATATTGCAGAATACGGCGGCGCTTTTAAAGTAACCGAAGGGTTTGTTACGCAGTTTGGAAAACAACGCGTTCGTAATACACCCATCTGCGAAAGTGCAATTGTTGGTGCTGCACTTGGGTTAAGCTTGGAAGGAATTAAGTCGGTGGTTGAAATGCAGTTTGCGGATTTTGTTTCTGTTGGATTTAATCAAATCGTAAATAATTTGGCTAAAATAAATTATAGGTGGGGACAAAATGCAGATGTGGTGATTCGAATGCCCACAGGTGCAGGTGTTGGCGCAGGTCCATTTCATTCACAATCCAATGAAGCCTGGTTTACCCATGTGCCAGGATTGAAAGTAGTATATCCTTCTAATCCAGTGGATGCGAAAGGCTTATTGATGGCTGCTATCGCTGACCCCAATCCAGTTTTATTTTTTGAACACAAAGCTTTGTATCGAAGCATTACTGCAGAGGTGCCTGATGAATACTATCAAATTCCAATAGGTAAAGCAAAGCTGGTTACCGAAGGTGATGATGCTTGTATCATTACTTATGGCATGGGGGTGATTTGGGCAAAGCAATACCAAGAAAATCATCCAGCAGTAGCAATTCGTATTTTAGATTTACGCAGCTTGGCACCTTTGGATTATGATGCAATTGGTGATGTAGTAAATGCAACCGGCAAGGTTTGTATCCTGCATGAAGATAATTTAACAGGAGGCATCGGCGGTGAAATAAGTGCCTGGATCTCGGAACATTGCTTTACTAATTTAGATGCACCTATTATGCGTTGTGCCTCACTAGACACACCCATTCCTTTTAATTTAGCATTAGAAAAACAATATTTAGCCAATAGTAGACTAGAAGAAACGATGCAGCGATTACTGAGCTATTAATTATTGCGGATTGTTTATACGATAAACGCGTAAAAAATTTCCACCCAAAACTTTGCTGATATCTTTATTGGAGTAACCTCTTGCAATTAATGCTTGTGTAAACACAGGATAGTCCACCACCGTTTTTAATTCCTTGGGTGCTGAATTAATGCCATCAAAATCGGAGCCTAATCCAACATGATCAACACCAACAAGTTTTACAATATGATCAAAGTGTTGCATGAGTTGTTCTAGGTCAGGTTTGATATTACCACTTTCGCTTGGGTATTTATCTGATACAATCGTGAATGCATATTCGCGTTGTATCCCTGTAGCTAATAAAGAGTCAATCTCATTCGCATGATTTTTTCGGAATGCCGCATCTTTTTTTGAAAAATTACTATCCACAAATCCAGAGAAAAAATTTAAATGGATAACCCCACCATTTTTTCCTATCGCAATGATTTGATCATCTTTTAAATTTCTTGAAACAGGGCAAATACTATAAGCATTACTATGTGAAGCAATGACGGGCTTATTAGTGGTATGAATGGCGTCCCAAAAAGTAGCTTCGCCCACATGTGAAACATCTACAATGATGCCCAGTTGATTCATGCGTTGTATAATTTCCTTACCAAATGTATTCAACCCTTTTTTTCGGGTGAAATTTGGATTTTTTTCATCAGCATGCGAGCTTGCCCAGCTTGGCGAATTATTCCAGGTCAATGTCATGTATCTAACACCGCGCGCATAAAAAGTATCCAGTCTATTAATATCCTCTTCAATCATATGCCCACCTTCCACACCATATTGTGCAATAAATTTATTTGCCTTCAATGCTTTTTGAATTTCTTTCCAGGTTTTCGCGACCACCATTTTATCCCGATTTCTTGCAGCTACAGCATCTATGGTATCCATTTCGCGCATGGCCCAAGCATAGGGATTTACTTTTTCACCATCACACCAAATTGAGAATAATTGATAATCAACACCGCCTTGCTTAAAACGGGCTAAATCGGAATGATTTGTTCCCGTCAAATCTTGGTCTAGGCTTACTTTTTTCTCGATACAAGCAGTAACACAGTCATTATGAGCATCAACAAGTACTGATTTGAAATGAATCGCCTGCGCGCTTGCACTTGCTGAAACGAGGAGTAAAAGGGCGGCTAAATATTTCATACAATAGGATTGTTTTAATTGACAACTAAAATAACTATTTTTGCGCACAGAAAAACGACTATGTTAGATAAATTAGAAGCCATACAAGCTAGGTTTGAACAAGTGGGCGTGGCTTTGACCAACCCGGAAATCATTAATAACCAATCTGAGTTTGGTAAGATGAGCAAGGAGTACCGCGCTTTGGAAAAAATCATGCAACCTTTTGAGCGTTATAAAAGAGTTTTAGCGGATCATCAATTTGCCAAAGAGAGCTTAAATGGAGATGATCCTGAGATGCGTGAGCTAGGCAAGCTTGAATTGCCAGCATTAGAGGAGGAAAAAATACAATTAGAAAAGGACTTAACTAAATTATTAATCCCTAAGGATCCGCAGGATGATAAAAATGCAATTATAGAATTAAGAGCGGGCACAGGCGGAGATGAAGCGAGTTTATTCGTAGGTGATTTATTAACCATGTATACCAGGTATTGTCAAAAGAAAGGATGGAAAGTAGCCATTGCAAGTGAGAGTGAAGGAACGGTGGGTGGTTATAAGGAAGTAATATTAGAAGTTACAGGTGAAGATGTTTACGGTACCATGAAATTTGAAAGTGGGGTACACCGTGTACAACGCGTTCCAAGTACAGAGACACAAGGAAGGGTGCATACCTCAGCAGCAACGGTTGCAGTGATGCCGGAAGCGGAAGAGGTTGATTTTGTATTGAATCCTGCAGATGTAAAAATGGAAACTTCCCGAAGTGGTGGTGCAGGTGGACAGAACGTAAATAAAGTGGAGACCAAAGTAATGTTAACACATATTCCAACGGGCACGGTGATTATTTGTCAAACAGAAAGATCGCAGTTAGGCAATAGAGAAAAAGCCATGGGTATGATGCGTACCAAATTGTTTGAAGAGCAAGTACGCAAGCAAGAGGATGAAATTTCGCGTCATCGTAAAACATTGGTAAGCACCGGTGATCGTAGTGCAAAAATTAGAACTTATAATTGGCCACAAGGAAGAGTGACAGACCACAGAGTAGGGGTCACTTCTTATAATTTAGATGCAGTTATCAATGGGGAGATTGAAGAATTTATTGAAGCATTGCAAGTAGCTGAGAATGCAGAAAAAATGTTGGTGCAAAATTAATTTTTCCCAGCAATACTTTTTTCCCAATCCCAAGCAGTGCGCATCATATCCTCTAATGAGTATTTAATTTCCCAACCTAATTTTTTTACAGCGTAATCGTTGTTGGCATAAATGGCAACAATATCTCCAGCACGTCTTGGTCCTATTTGATAATTAAGTGCAAGACCTGATACTTTTTCAAATGCTTTGATGGCTTCAAGAACGGTGATTCCATTACCTGTACCCAAATTAAAAATTTCGCAACTTTTTGGTTGGTTGTTTTTTATTGAATATTGTAATGCTAATGTATGTGCGCGTGCAATATCACATACATGAATATAATCACGTATACAACTACCATCACGTGTATCATAGTCGTCGCCATACACTTGCATCGTAGCTAATTTCCCGATTGCTGTTTGTGTAATGGCTGGAACTAAATTTTGAGGACGACCAATGGGTAATTCTCCAATCGCAGTGGACGGATGTGCACCTACTGGATTAAAATAGCGCAATAAAATAGTGGAAAGGGGTGCAACAAATGCAGTATCCTTAATAATGCTTTCGCCCATTTGTTTAGTAGCACCATAAGGAGATGCTGCTGGTTGTAATGGGGTTTGTTCCGTAACAGGGATGGTATCAGGATTGCCATATACTGTACAAGAGGAAGAAAAAATAAAATGCATTGCATTGTACTTTACTGCCAATTTTAATAAGTTCACTAAGGAGAAAATGTTATTCTCGTAATAGGCCAAAGGCATTTCTACTGATTCACCTACTGCTTTGTAAGCAGCGAAATGTATGACGCCTGTGATCTCAGGATTTTCTATAAATATAGATTCTGCTGCTTGCGCATTGGTCAAGTCAATATTGTAGTTCTTTACTTTTTTACCAGTAATTTTTTCAATACCCGCCAATGAATTTTCGGATGACCTTGATAAATTATCAACTGAAATTACATTAAAGCCATTTTCAATTAAATCTACAATGGTATGTGCGCCAATATAACCACAACCACCTGTCACCAAAATTGTTTGCATGTTGAAAATTTAGTATACAAAGTAACGGAAAATATCCTTAAGACATCGAGTTGGGCAAGGTAAAACCTACCGTAGTACCCACATTGACGGTACTTCTGATATGCATGGTTTCCTGATGTGCTTCTAATATATGTTTGCAGATGGCAAGTCCTAGGCCAGTACCACCAATATCTCTACTTCTTGCATCGTCTGTTCTATAAAAACGCTCTGATAATCTTGGAATATGTTCTTCTGCTATGCCAATGCCATCATCACTTATTTCAATCAGTACTTTTCCATCTTCTAACTTGTAAACACTAGCAATAATTTGACCATCTATTTTTCCATACTTTGCCGCATTGGAAAATATATTTACTAAAACTTGATATATTTTATTTTTATCAGCAAATACTGAAGTGGGCGTTTCACTTCCTTTTTTAAAATGGAATTGAATATTTTTTTTAAGGCCCTTCACGCTTAAATTTTGCGCAACTTCATTGATTAAATCCTGAATAATAAAGGAGTGTTTTAATATGGGGTCCTTACTTATTTCTAAATTAGTTATGGTATCAACATCGTTCAACAACTGCACTAACCGTAAAACATTGGCTTGTGCTTGATGAATAAATTTATCTCTTTGTGCTGGGTTGTCTATCTCACCATCACTTAATAGTTCAAGATAGCCTTGAATGGCAAAAATCGGTGTTTTAATTTCGTGTGATAAATTTTGTAAAAATTCTTTTCTAAATTCTTCGTTAGATTGAAGGGTTGCAATTTCATTTGCTTTTTGGGCGGCCCATGCTTCCACGTCTTCTCTTACCTCATCCATTCCCTTTCTAGGAAGAATATATTTTTGATAGGCCTCTTCGCGTTTGGTTGCTTTCGTTTGTGCAATTAATTTGTAAATCAATTTTATTTTTCGGTAAACAAAAAAATCTAAAATTTGGTGTATTAATAAGTAAGCAAAAATAAAGCTGATAAAAAAGTAAGCCACCCAGTAACGCCAATCATGTATTAATAAAAAAACGCTGGTCGCAATAATCACAGAAAGTATTAGTGCAGTAAGCGTAGCTAGTTGTTTTGGCGATAAATTTTTTTGTTTAAACATGCACCTATGCCTTTTTATAGGCGAATACGAAGGTATCTATTTTGTTACTAATAATCGAATTTGTAACCCACCCCTTTTACAGTAGTAATACAATCAATACCTAGTTTCGCTCTAATTTTACGAATATGAACATCAATGGTACGATCGCCTACGATTACATCATTGCCCCATACTTGGGATAGTATTTCGTTTCTTAAAAATACACGGCCTTTTTGTGCGGCCAATAAATAGAGTAGTTCAAATTCTTTTTTAGCTAAGATGTATTGCACGCCATTAAGGGATGTTCTGTATTGTGCAGGGTCAATGGTTAAGCCATTGGTGGTAACAATTTTAGAATCACCTGCGGCAGGTTGAATTCTTCTGAAAAGTGCAGTAATGCGACTGATTAAAACTTTTGGACTAATGGGTTTTGTAACAAAATCATCGCCCCCTAACTCAAGTCCATTAATATGGGAAGCCTCGTCATTGAGTGCAGTTAATAATACGATTAAAGTTTTGTCGAACTGTGAATTGCTTCTTAAGTATTCGCAAACTTCAAATCCGGTTCGCTTTGGCATCATCACATCTAAAATAATACAATCTGGTTCAAACTGTTTTGCTTTTTCAATGGCCTCGCTTCCATCTCTTGCTGTTGCAATATCAAACCCGGATTTCATTAAATGAAAACTTATAATTTCAATGATGTCGGGTTCGTCATCAGCAATCAATATTTTTAAAGGAGCGTCTGCCATAGTTGTTACAAAAGTAATTAAATAGCACAACCTTCCTTTTGCTTCTTATTATCAAATTGTTAACTAAATAACTTACAGCCCTAATCCTTAAGTAGGTACTTTATATATGGATTGTGTAATTTTTCTCTACCCCAGGTAGTGGTAGGCCCATGTCCCGAATAAATAGTGAGGCTGTCGGGCAAGGGGAATATTTGTTCTTGGATACTTTTAACGAGGTCAGATGGGTTGCTTCCAGGTAAATCGGTACGTCCAACTCCATCCATGAAAATTAAATCACCACCAATGATAAAATCCTGACTTTCATTGTAAAAACAAACGCTACCAGGGGAGTGACCTGGGGTAAGTAGCACTTTGAAGCTGTCATTTCCCAATGAAATAATTTCATCTTGTTGAATATACTTTACTGCGCCTGTATAAGGTTCAGTCGCGACGCCCCATTTAGCCGCTGCTTCAGGCAAACGATCTAAAACAATTTGTTCATTGGGATGAAAATGCGCTGCCAATTGGTAGGTGGTACTAATTAAATTATTTCCGAAAACATGGTCTAAATGACAATGTGTATTTAATAATAATTTGGGTGTTAATTGTAGGGTGCTAATAAAGTCAGTTAACATTTTTTGTTCCATGCGCGTGTAACAACCTGGGTCAATTATTATGGCTTCTTTATGCTCGTTATAAATGATATACGTATTCTCTTGAAAAGCATTAAAACAAAATTCTTGAATCGTTAACATGTAAATTATTTATTAGCACTTAAATGACCGCAAATATTTTTTACAATGCTTGGGCCTTCGTAAATAAATCCTGTCCAAATTTGCACCAATGAGGCGCCTGCATCTATTTTTTGTTTTGCATCTGCACCTGTGAAAATACCGCCACTGGCAATGATTGGAATTCGACCATGCAATCCTTTATGCAAGTATGTAAGCACGTCGTTTGACTTTGCTAGTAAAGGCTTTCCGCTGAGTCCGCCTGCGCCAAATGTTTCTGCAGTGTTAAAGTTAGTTGCATTTAAAAGGGTGCGATCAATGGTCGTATTACTTGAAACTAATCCATCAATTTTCACTTCCTTTACCAATGATATAATATCATCCAATGCACTGGTTTCTAAATCAGGTGCAATTTTTAGCAAAATGGGTTTGTTATTTTTATTCAAATTTTGCAATTCAGAAAAAATCTTTCTTAATGATTCTTTTTCTTGTAGCGCCCTTAATCCTGGTGTGTTAGGTGAACTTACATTGACGACAAAATAATCAACCACCTCGGTGAGTCCTTTAAAATTGATGCAATAATCTTTCCAGGCATCTTCATTTTCAGTCACTTTATTTTTTCCAATATTACCACCAATAATTAATGGACTGTTTGTTTTTTGTTTCCGTTTTTTTAATCTTGTAGCAATGGTTTCCACGCCTTCGTTATTAAATCCCATGCGATTGATTAATGCTTGTTGGCTAGGCAGTCGTAACATTCTGGGTGTTGGATTACCCAGTTGTCCTTTGGGCGTAACCGTGCCAATTTCAATGAATCCAAATCCTAGTAGTTCTAAAATATCTAAATGCTCCGCATTTTTGTCAAATCCAGCACCCAGTCCCACTGGGTTTGGGAAGGTTAAACCAAAATGCGTACTGCTTAGATCATTGTTTTTATATTGAAATTGTCGCGCTATTAGTTCGTTCATCAATGAGGGGATACCTGTAGCCATATGTAAAGCCTTCATGGAAACGGTATGCGCGGTTTCAGGAGGCAACAAAAACAGTAGGTTTCGAACCAAAGGATAAATCATATTGCAAATTTACAATGAAATATTTAGTTGCATAAACAACTGTTTATAAAAATCACTACATTTATGGTGGAATTAATCAAGATTTTAAACATTTTTTATGCAAGAGGCTTATATCGTAGCAGGTTTTAGGACTGCAGTAACTAAAAGTAAAAAAGGGGGCTTTCGTTTTATGCGCTCCGATGAATTAGCCATTGAAGTGATTAAGGGTTTAATGAAAACATTGCCATCGGTTGATCCAAAATTAGTGGATGATGTAATTGTAGGAAATGCAGTACCCGAAGCGGAGCAAGGATTACAATTTGGTCGCATCATAGCAGCAAAAGCATTAGGCATTGAAGTACCCGGTATCACTATTAATAGATATTGTGCAAGTGGTTTAGAAAGTATTGCGATGGCGACAGCGAAAATTAGAACCGGCATGGCAGATTGTATAATTGCAGGTGGCACAGAATCTATGTCCATGGTCCCAACGGCAGGCTGGAAAACAGTTCCAGCGTATTCTATCACGGTGGATGAACCTGATTATTATTTATCTATGGGATTAACTGCGGAAGCGGTTGCGAATGAATATAAAATTTCAAGAGAAGACCAAGATGCATTTGCATTAGCATCTCATCAAAAAGCAAAACAAGCAATTGATAATGGTTATTTCAAAAAAGGAATTTTACCCATTGAAATCAATGAAACGTATATCAATGAAAAAAATAAACGCGCCACAAGATCTTATATCGTAGATACAGATGAAGGCGTTAGAGCAGATACAACGATTGAAGCATTGGGTAAATTAAAACCAGCATTTGCATTAAAAGGGTCTGTTACTGCTGGTAACTCTTCTCAAACAAGTGATGGCTCCAGCTTTGTTATGGTCATGAGTGAAAAGATGATGAATTCCTTGGGATTAAAACCCATTGGACGTTTGGTGAATTGTGCTTCAGCGGGGGTGCACCCTAGAATCATGGGTATTGGACCTATTGCAGCTGTACCGAAAGTGATGAAGCAAGCGGGCATGAACTTGGATCAAATTGATCTATTTGAATTAAATGAAGCCTTTGCTTCACAATCTTTGGCTGTAATTCGTGAACTGGGCTTGGATACTAATAAGGTGAATATTAATGGAGGCGCCATTGCCTTAGGCCACCCATTAGGATGCACGGGCAGTAAACTTACTGTACAGTTAATCAATGATTTAGAGCGACTTAATCAAAAATTTGGCATTGTGACCGCCTGTGTGGGTGGTGGTCAGGGCATCGCAGGAATCATTGAAAGATTATAGTTTTTGCGCGTCAATTTTACCGCTGTTTGGGATTTAAATTGATAATTTTCAACCTCATTCCTACTTTGCAGGTAGGATTGATTTCTTGGTCTTTTTCGACCATTTTCCATTTGTCCTTTTTTTGTGGTTTTTTGCCTAAAAATTAATAGTTTAGGTACTTCATTCATTGTCAAATAAGCAAATTTATAATTATGCGTATATCTATCTTAGGAAGCATTGTGTTAGTGAGTGTTATGTTAACAACAAACGTATCTGCACAAAAATCAAAAAAAGTGGCACCCGTGGTGGCTGCGTCTACTCCAAAAGTGGACATTAATAAAGTATTTAAAAACTGGAAGCCGCGTAACGTAGGCCCTGCTTCCATGAGTGGTCGTGTTACCTCCATTGATGTAGAAGTAGCAAATCCAAATAATATTTGGATAGGTGCAGCATCCGGTGGTGTATGGAAAACAAATAATAGTGGTGTGAGTTGGACACCTGTTTTCGATGAACAACCCATTTTAAATATTGGTGCTGTAGCCATGCAACAAAGTAATCCAAGTGTGGTATGGGTAGGTACTGGTGAAGGAAATCCAAGAAACTCAATCAGCATTGGAGAAGGTATTTATAAAACTTTAGATGCAGGTAAAACATGGAAAAGAATGGGACTTGAACAAACTAGAAATATTCACCGTGTAATTATTGATCCAACCAATCCAAATGTAGTTTATGCAGGAGCCATCGGAAACCCTTATGGACAAAGCAAAAACAGAGGTGTTTATAAAACAACTGATGGTGGCGAAACTTGGAATCAAATATTATATACGAATGATACTTCAGGTGTGGGGGACATGATTATGGATCCCAAAAATCCAAATAAATTATTAGTTGCTATGTGGCATCACTATCGCAACCCCTATCATTTAGAGAGTGGTGGAAAAGGAAGTGGTATTTATATGACCATTGATGGTGGAAAAAATTTCACAAAATTGGGTAAAGAAAATGGATTACCTGATGGTAATTTAGGTCGTGTGGGTATTACTATTAGTAAATCAAATCCTAACAGAGTTTATGCTTTAGTTGAATCAACCAAAAGTGGTTTGTATAAGAGTGATGATGGCGGTTATAATTTTACTTTGGTAAATTCACAAAAAACAATTGTGGACAATCGTCCATTTTATTTTCAAGACATTATAGCTGATCCTTTAAACGAAAATACACTTTGGTATATTAGCCAAACAGTGGTAAAGAGTATTGACGCTGGTAAGAATTTTGAAACCATTATTCCATACAGTGGTATTCATCCGGATCACCATGCGTTTTGGATTCATCCAACGGATAATAAGTTCATGGTAGATGGAAATGATGGCGGTATTGGTATTACAAGAGATGGTGGAAAAACTTGGATGTTTGATGAAAAAATTCCAGTAGGTCAATTTTATCATGTGAATGTAGATAATGAAACACCATATCATATTATGGGGGGTATGCAAGACAATGGTTCATGGAGAGGTCCGGCCTATACATTTATTGATGGAGGTATTAAAAACTTCTATTGGGATAATTTGTGGGGTGGAGATGGCTTTGACGTAATGCCTGATCCTGAAGATGCCAATTGGGTTTATGCAATGAGTCAAGGTGGTTCCGTTGGAAGATATAATACTGCCACTGGCGAACAAACTTATATTAAACCGCCAGCACCAGATGCAACCACATTAATGCGTTTTAACTGGAATGCTGCTATTGCGCAGGATCCATTTGATAAAAAAACAATTTATTTCGGTTCTCAATTTTTACACAAGAGTACAAACAAGGGTGCATCTTGGAAAATAATTTCATCTGATTTAACGACCAATGATAGTGCTAAAATTGACCAAACAAATAATGGTGGGTTAAGTGTAGATATTACAGGAGCTGAAAATCATTGTACCATTTTAACTATTGCACCTTCAAGTGTTCAAAAGGATTTAATATGGATCGGTACTGATGACGGCAATGTTCAATTTACAGCTAATGGAGGAGCTACTTGGAATAACGTAACTGCAAATATTACAGGACTTCCTAAAGGCGCATGGATTGCGCAAGTGCGAACATCAACTTATAATGCAAATGAAGTATTCGTAGTTGCAAATAACTATAGACAAGGTGATTTTGCACCTTATGTTTTCAGAACAACGGATCAAGGAAAAACTTGGACTAATATATTAAGTGCTGCAAAAGTGACGGGATATGCTTTAACAGTGATACAGGACATTGCTGAGCCTAATTTATTTTTTGTAGGAACAGAGCAAGGTATGTTTGTGAGTTTAGATAATGCAGAAACTTTCCAACAATGGAAAAATGGATATCCTTCGGTATCCACTTACGATTTTGCTATTCAAGAAAGAGAAGCAGATTTAGCCATTGCAACATTTGGACGTGCTATGTGGGTGTTAGATGATATTCGCCCTTTAAGAAAATTAGCAAAAAACAAAGGAGAAGTCACTGACTTCTTTGTTTCAGCACCACCATCAAGCATTAATGCAACATTTAAAAATTCATCTTATGAGTGGAGTACATGGGGAATGTATGATGGCGAAAATAGACCAGGTGGTTATCCAATTTCTATATTTTTAATGGATTCAACTAAAAGTGTAAAAGTACAAATCAAAGATGCAAATGATAAAGACATTAGAAACTTGACTTTTAAAGTGGATTCAGGATTAACAAAAAATTATTGGAGATATGAACAAAAAGGAACGCGCGGTGCTGGTATGCCAAAATTAGGAGGCGCTGGTGGTGGCGGACGAAGAATGATGTTTAATCCAATTGCAGGAGGTGAGGAAGATAGAGAATACAGAGGAAGAGCTGTTTTAGCTGGAAAATATAAATTAATTGTTACTGCTAAAAATAAGAAAGACTCCATTTGGTTGGAAGTGAAGGATGACGTTAGGGTTACTAATAAAACGGAGATTGTAAAGAAACAAGACGAAATGATGACAAAGTTTCAGCCAAGCGCGGATAAGTTAAACATGGTGATGGATCAGTTGGATGAAGTAGATGCTTTATTATTACAATTGACAGCTGAATGGAAAGATAAAAAAGACAAAGGCTTGGATACACTCAATAAAACACATAAAAAAGTAGCTGCAAGTGCTAAAAAATTACGTGAATTTATCTCAGGCAAACCTCAAGAGAAGCAAGGTTATGGCACTGTAGATGTCATTACACCCATGTCAACTATTAGAGCTGCGACCATGTTAATTGTTGGAAAAAATACCATCCCTGGTGAACAGGAAGAAGCAAAATTAAAAGATGCGGAGGCTGCAATCAAAACTGTAGTTGAAAAAGCAAATGCGTTCTTTGCCAATGAATGGGCTTCCTTCAGAAAATTAGTAGAATCAACCCCTATTAAAAAATTCAAGGATTACGAAGTCATTAAATAACTTTATCAACGACCCCTTCCCAATCAGGGGGGGTCGTTTTTTAATTCCTATTTATTTTTATAATTAATACACATGAAAAAAATATTTTTATTTGCGACACTGACGACTTGCTTATTTAGCAGCATTGGGTTGTTCGCACAAAAGAAAAAAGCAGTCGCAGTAGCTCCTGCGGCGCAAGTAAGTTTAGCAAAGGATCCAATTATTAAGGAGCAATCCTTTCGTTTATTAGGACCCTTCAGAGGCGGAAGAGCAGCAGCTGGTGTTGGCTCCTATTCTGATGTGAATACATTTTATATGGGCGCCACAGGTGGTGGCGTATGGAAAACAATAGATGCAGGAAATAATTGGAAAAATATTTCTGATGGTTATTTTGGTGGATCTATTGGGGCCATTGCGATAGCGCCATCCAATGAATCTGTGATATATGTTGGCGAAGGGGAAAACTCAATGCGTGGTAATGTAAGTGAAGGATTGGATGGCATGTGGAAGTCAACTGACGATGGTAGAACTTGGAAAAATATTGGATTAAAAGAAGCAAGACATATCGTTCGCCTCATTGTACATCCTAAAAATCCAGATATTGTTTGGGCGGCAGTGATGGGTCACTTATTTGGACCGAACGAAACAAGGGGTGTATTTAAAAGTATAGATGGTGGACAAACATGGAAAAAAGTATTGTATGTAAATCCACAAACAGGTGCAAGTGATTTAATCATAGATCCTACTAACCCTGAAACTTTATATGCAGGTACTTGGCAATTAATTCGTACACCCTATAGTTTAGAAAGTGGCGGCGAAGGGTCTGGTTTATATAAAAGTACCGATGGTGGTGAAACTTGGAACTCCATTAAATCCAATAAAGGGTTTCCTAAAGGGGTATGGGGTATTACAGGCATAGCTGTAGCAAAATCTAATCCAGATAAGTTGTATGCAATCATTGAAAATGCAAAAGGGGGATTATATATGTCGGAGAATGCAGGTAAAACTTGGGCATTAATTAACAGTGATAATAATATTCGTCAAAGAGCTTGGTATTATACTAAGGTATTTGTGGATCCAGCAGATGAAAATAAAGTGTATTGTCCTAATGTAAACTTTATGATGTCAAGTGATGGCGGACGAACTTTTGTAGCAGGAAGAACACCGCATGGCGATCATCATGATTTGTGGATTGATCCTAAAAACGGGAAGCGCATGATTGTTGCTGATGATGGTGGCGCGCAAGTAAGTTTAGATGGTGCAAAAAACTGGAGCACAATGATGAATCAACCCACTGTACAAGTATATCGCTTAAGTACAGATAATCATTTCCCTTATCGCGTATTAGGTGCGCAACAAGATAATTCTGCATTCAGAATTTTATCAAGTACCTATGGTGCATATATTGGTGAAAATGATTTTGATGTTACGGCTGGTGGCGAGAGTGGCTATATAGTTGCTGATCCTACGAATAGTGATATTGTTTATGGTGGATCTTATGGTGGTTTAATCACAAGATATGATCACAAAACAGGAGAGAACAGAGTGATTAATGTATGGCCTGACAATCCAATGGGCGCAGGTGCAGAAGCTATGAAGTATCGTTTCCAATGGAATCATCCCATTTTCTTTTCTCCGCACAATCCTAAAAAATTGTACACGGCAGGTAATCATTTATTTGCCACTGAAAATGAAGGTGCAAGTTGGAATATGTTATCACCTGACTTAACGACCAATGACAAGAGTCGTCAAAAAAGTTCAGGGGGTCCCATCACACAGGACAATACCAGTGTAGAATATTATTGTACCATTTTTACTGCTGCTGAATCACCATTAGAAAAGGATTTGTTATGGACAGGAAGTGATGATGGTATCATTAATGTAAGTAAGGATGGCGGAAAAAATTGGAAAAATGTAACACCAAAGGATATTCCACAATGGATGATGTGGAACCGTGTTGAAATAGATCCTATCAGAAAAGGAACTGCTTATTTTGCGGGGACACGTTATAAATTAGATGACTTTACTCCTTATTTGTATGTGACGCATGATTATGGTGAAACTTGGGAAAAGATAACCAATGGTATTGATCCAATGCATTTCACAAGAGCTATTGTTGCTAGTCCTCGTAAAGCAGGTGTGTTATTTGCTGGAACAGAGTATGGACTGTATATATCTGTAAATGATGGAAAAAATTGGGAACCCTTCCAATTAAATTTACCCAAAACGCCTATAACGGATTTATTAATCCGTGATCATAATTTAATTGTTGCAACACAAGGTCGTAGCATTTATATTTTAGATGATTTAAGATTCATTGAGAATCATGATGCTGCAAACGCAACTAAAAACAAAGTGTTTCCAATTGCAAAAACATATCGCGTACCACCACAAATGGGCGGCAGACGCGGTCGTGGTATGATTATGAGTGCTCCGAATAATATGGGTGCCAACCCGCCTAAAGGCGTCGTGATTAATTATTGGAATGCCAATACTTCTGATTCTACAAGAGTTATGATCAGCATATTGGATGATCAAAAAAAGGTCATCAGAACGTTTAATCAAAATGATGTGGGCGGACCAAGCTCAGAAGCTGGATTCCAAAATTTTGTTTGGAATATGTACCATAAAGAAATTGAAAAGCCGGAGGAAGGTTTGATTCTTTGGAATGGTGCAACAAGTCCAGTATTAGCCGCTCCAGGCAATTATTTTGCAAAAGTGATTATTGATAAGGATTCTGTTCAATTGCCTTTTGAAATTGTAGCAGATCCAAATTACAAAGTAGGTAATGCCGATTTAAAAGCACAGGAACAATTTTTATTGTCTGTAGCGGATAATTTTAGTGCAATTATGAAAACATTAAAAGGCATTAAAGAAATTAGAACTCAAATTCAAACAGTTCAAAAGAAAACAAAGGATACCAGCTTCCAAAAGCAATCCAATACCATTTTGGCTAGCCTAAAAACGATTGAGGAAGCATTGCATCAAACAAAAGCGAAGAGCGGACAGGATGTTTTAAATTATCCTATTCGTTTGGATGATAAAATTGCAGGGGTATTTGGATCTGCATCATCAGGTTACACCGCACCAACCAAGCAGGTACAAGAAACCTTTGTGGATTTAAAAGCGAAAGTGGATGTGCAATTAAAGCTGTATAATGATTTGAAAAAAGAGGGCATTAAGGCGTTAAACGAAGCCGTACATAAATTAGGAATTCCAGTGATTGGTAATTAATAATTTAAAAGCTATGATATAAAAAAGCGTCCCGAGAAATCGGGACGCTTTTTTATTGGTCGTATTTTGGTCCTTTTTTTATACTTGATTGCTCCAATGTATATAGTTGCCTATGGGCTCAAAAAATTAGGTTATTCAAAATCAGTATATAGTAAATATTTTTTTCGCATTGTTTTAAATGCCGTTAAGCGGGGTTCCCAACTTTGCCGAATCTCCGCTTCTGAAGTACCTGCAATTAATTGCTGCATTAATGTTGCGTTGCCTGCAAGCTTATTAAAAAAGTAAGCCGTGGGCTCGCCTGATTTAGGACGAATAAAAAAGGAATCCTTTTGCGGGAAGCTTTTATAAATTTCAATGATTAATGCGATGTCAATTTTATTTTTAGGTGGCGTCACTTTTGATAAATCCCAACCATAACATTTTTGTCCATATAATTTCGAACTCATTGCGCCTACACGAGGGGCTGGGGTAAAGCTGAATGTTTGACTCGTAATACTTGGGTGACCAATATTTGCAAATGCATTTGGGGTTCCTCGCCCTTCGCTTAATACAGTACCTTCAATTAAGCAGGTAGTGGGATACCAGTAAATAGAATTCATACTTGCCAAGTTAGGAGAGGGTGCTACATCCACGGTATACATGGATGTATGTGTGTAGTTTTTATTTTGAATAATTGTAAGATTTAAGTTGGTTTTGCCCTCCACTACTTTCAACCAATTCTCCCCTATTAATAATTGTGCATATTCGCCCATGGTTAAACCATACACAGTGGGGATAGCGTTTTTACCTACACCACTTGAATAAGGCGCTTCCAAAACAGGCCCATCTACAAAATGTCCATTGGGGTTGGGGCGATCTAAAACAACTACGGGCTTATTATTGGCCATGGCCGCTTCCATATAATATTGTAAGGAGTTGATATACGTATAAAAACGGGTACCTACATCTTGTACATCAAATAACATGATATCTATATCAGATAGATCATTGGCATCGGGCGCACTTTTTTTACCATACAAGGAAACTATTTTAATGCCTGTTTTTGGATCTATTTCATCGGATACCTTTTCGCCTGCATCAGCCGTGCCTCTTAATCCATGCTCGGGTGTAAATATTTTTTGTATTTGAATTCCCGCTGCTTTTAAAGTATCAATTAAGTGTTTGCCATTGATAGTCGCAGTTTGATTGGTAAATAAACTAACTCTTTTGCCTTTTAATAAAGGAAAGTATTTTTCAGTTTGGTATGCACCTGGTAAAATGGGTTTACTTTTTTGTGCAGTCACTACCAATGAACTCGCAAGCAAAAGGATGCTAACAAATAGACAGCTGATTTTTTTCATATTAAATGGTATCGTTGAAAACACAATTTAGTATAAAAACAAAAGCAGCGATAGGTTTTTTGATTAACTCAGGTATTTGCCTACAATCGGCATACGACGACCTACGCCAAAGGCTTTTGGTGAAATGCGAATGATGGGACAAAACTGGTTTCGTTTGTATTCATTATTATTGACCATCTTAAGTGTTCTGTCCACCAGCGCATTGTCAAAACCTAATGCTTTTATATCATTCGGGTTGGCACGCCTTTCAATATATTGGTAAAGTATTTGATCCAAAACTGCATAATCAGGTAAGCTATCGCTGTCCTTTTGATTTGGTCTTAGTTCGGCACTAGGTGCTTTGGTAATGATATTTGTTGGTATTATTTCTTGATGGCGGTTAATGTATTTGGCAAGTTCATACACTTGCAATTTATAGCAATCCCCTAATACCCCTAAGCCACCCGCCATATCTCCATACAAGGTACCATAACCGGTGGCTAGTTCACTTTTATTAGAAGTGTTTAATAAAATGTAGCCAAACTTATTAGCAATGGCCATTAATATATTACCCCTTGACCTACTTTGTATATTTTCTTCCGCTAATGAAAATGGCATGTCCTTAAATAAAGGGTTTAAGGTTGCTAGAAATTGTTCATACACTTCCTTGATAGGAATAATATCATATTTATTATCTAAATTTTGACTCAACGCAACTGCATCATTTATGGAATGATCCGTTGAGTAAGGAGATGGCATTAAAACCGCGTGCACATTTTCTTTGCCCAAGGCTTCACAAGCAATCGCTAGGGTAACAGCCGAATCGATACCTCCAGAGGATCCAATAATAGCTTTGGTGAATCCCATTTTATTAAAATAATCCTTTACGCCGAGCACTAAAGCTTGATAGACTTGTTCAATATTTAATGTGGGAATTAATGTGATTGGATTTAATTCTTTGTTTGGTACACGATTGGCAGGCTCCAAGATAGGTGCGTTAATGGTGCCATCTGCATTGCATTCAAATGTGGCTAATGCTGATTCAAACATAGGAAGTGCGCCACATAAATTTGCATCTTTATCAAACACCAATGAGCTACCATCAAAAACAATTTCTGTTTGGCTACCTACTGCATTACAATAAAACAAAGGAATTTTGTATTTTAATACATTTGATTTGATCGTCGCTTTGCGATCTTCATCATGCGTGTAATCAAATGGTGAGGCGCTAAGGTTGAGTAAAATATTAGGCGTTTGGTCCATCATTTTATCCATGGGACAAACACGGTACAATGGATTGTCACCCAAATTCCAAATATCCTCACAAATAGTAATCGCTAATTTTTGTCCTTTAAATTCAATCACCTTCCATTCGTCTGCTGATTCGAAATATCTGTTTTCATCAAAAACGTCGTAGGTAGGTAACAATGTTTTGTGAATTTCAGCTACCACTTTTTGTTCATACAAGAAAAAGGCAGCATTGTATAAATCCTTTCCTTTTTTATTGGGGTTGCGTGCAGGACTTCCAATTAAAACCCCAATGGTATCGGCCGCTTGTTTGATTAAATCAATGCAATTGTAGCATTGATTAATAAAATCTTCAAATTCAACAAAATCCCTTGCAGGGTATCCGCAAACACTCATCTCACTAAACAATATCAAATCAGCACCTTGATTTTTTGCGGTTTCAATAGCGCTTAAAATCTTTCCGGTGTTTTGCTCAAAATTTCCAATATGATAGTTCTGTTGTGCAATGCAAATCTTCATGAGGCAAAGGTCGGTTTTTAACAGAAATAACCTCGCTTTTTTTGTACTTTCGAGGATGCGATTCCTATATTTTATCTTATTTATACTAATTATTGTTGCCAGCTCCTGTGGGCGAATGCAAAATAACCCTGCGGGAAATGCCCAGGATATAATTTTACCAATGGAAAGGCTGGATCAGGTATTATTTAAATTGGACACCAGCCGTATTAAAGACAGTCTATTGGATAGTCCTACCCGGCATCCATTTATAAGTGAAGTTCTGTTGAAACAAATGTTGGCGATTGATTCAAACAATAATGAAGCAGCGTTACTATCATTTTTAAATGCGTATCGACCTGTTTATACTGCCGTGCAAAAATTAAATGCGCCTGCAACTGCGCACCCACAATTGCAAACACTATTTAAAAACCTACACTATTATTTTCCGGATTATCCATTGCCTAAAAAAATTATTTATTTCATTGGACCATTGGAAGGTTTTGGAAATTCAATTGGCTCGGATTATATGGCAATTGGATTGCAAATGTTTTTGGGTGATACTTCTACCTGGTATCAATCGGAGCAGTTTCAAAAATACTTTCCACCATATATTAGTCGCAATTTTACACCCCACTTTATTCCGATTACGGCAGCAAAAAATTTACTACAGGATATCGCACCGAATAGTAATGTAACGCGCGGCTTAATTATTGAAATGATTGAATTGGGTAAAAGGCACTACATCTTAAAAAAAATATTACCTCAATCAATTGATGCTGATTTGTTTGGATATAGTGCTGCACAATATGCCGCTACGATGAATGCAGAACAGGATATTTGGAACTATTTATTAAAAATGAATTTTGTTTATTCTAAGGATCCTAAAGTAACATCACAACTATTAAGCGAAGGACCCTTTAGTCTTTATTTTGGCAATGAAATCCCAGGGAATGTAGGGGTATTGATAGGATATCAAATAGTAAAATCATGGATGGCGCAACAATCTGAACAAGATCAGTCCAATTTAATAGCGTTGTTGCAAACGCCTGCAGAAAAAATATTTGCCGAAAGTAAATACAAGCCTTAATAAAAATAATAGACGCTAGTCAGTTAACTAGTTTAGTTTAATTTAATTTAATGGGGGCCACCATCTTAAAGGATGGGATATTTACATGTATGAGATCCTTTGAATCGATATTCTCCATGGTATAGTGTCCTTGCATTTTTCCTAACTCACTTTTTAAATGACAGCCACTTACATATTGATAATTTTGACCTGGCATGATTAAAGGTTGTACACCAACAACACCTTCGCCTTCTACCACACGAAATTCACTATTGCTATCATATACTTCCCAATAACGCTTTAATAATTTTACAGGGAATGAATTGTGATTTTCGATAGTGATACGGTAGGCAAACATGTACTCGTTTTGCAATGGATTACTATAATCTTTTTGGTAAAAAGTTTCGATACTTACCTCTATGCCTTCTGAAATTTTAGAGACCATAATATGTCATTTCCTCAAATACCCTGCAGAGAATACTGCGTAGTAAAAATAGCATAAAATGGGCCTGATTTTACAAAATAGGAAGCAATTTTTTTTCAAACAACAGCTAAGTCGCGTAACTTTGCGCCAGCGAATCAGTTAGAAGGGTTTTTACCTATAATTTCGCCTTAAAATCCAAATCAAATGAGAATAGCTGTTGCAAAAGGGGATGGAATTGGACCAGAAATAATGGAAGCGGTTATTGCTATTTTTAATGCAGCAAAAGTGCCCATGGAATATGAGATGGTGGACATGGGTAAGTGGGTTTTTGACAAAGGATTTAGTAATGGAATGACTCCTGAAGCGAAGCAAACCATTGAAGATTTAGGTATATTATTTAAAGGACCCATGGAAACGCCCAAGGGTAAGGGTGTTAAAAGTGTAAATGTAACAGCGCGCAAAACTTGGAATACTTACGCGAACGACCGAAAATTTCAAACATTAAGTGGGGTAGATACCGTTTTTAGTAAAGCAGGCATCCCCATTGATTTAACGATTGTAAGAGAAAATATTGAAGATACCTATGGTGGTATTGAGCATATGCTAACGCAAGATGTTGCGTTGGGCCGCAGATTTATAACGCGTCCGGGTAGTGAGCAAGTAATTCGTTATGCTTTTGAAATGGCCAAGAAAAAAGGGGCACGTCGTAT
>SYEV01000106.1 GCA_005800655.1 Bacteroidota bacterium | reverse complement strand
CTTTTTCAGGATCCAAGCCACAAGCAATATTTTCAGCCACTACGCGTAATACACTTTCTTGTAATTGCTTAGTATCGGGATGAGTGGTTAAACTATGCCAGTTGGCCACAAAAAAGAAACAATTGTAGTCATCTTGCATACGCACATAATTGCGCATCGCACCAAAATAGTTGCCTAAATGCAAGAACCCGGTGGGCCTAATTCCGCTCAATACAATTTCCTTTTCCATAGCTGTGCGAAGATAATGAAATGGGAACCCATTTTTTGCCATCTTTTTGGGATATTTGTACAGAATCTAAAAAAATTAGTTTGAGCCAAGCTTCTCTTTTATCCAGTCCTATTGAATACCTGAAGGGAGTAGGCCCTTTGCGGGCTGATATGCTTAAAAAGGAGCTTGAAATATACACTTTTGGGGATCTTTTACAGCATTTTCCATATCGGCATATTGATAAAACCCAGCTAAATACCATCGCATCCATCAGTCCGGATCAGGAATTTATCCAGGTAAAGGGCGTGTTGCAGGGGATTGAAATGATCGGAGAACGCAGAGCAAAGCGCATGGTATCACAGTTGAAAGATGCGACAGGGCAATTGGAACTTGCTTGGTTTCAGGGGATTAATTGGGTGCAGAAAAATTTAGTAGAGGGGCAAGTGTATTTGGTATACGGCAGGGTAAGTTTTTTTAACGGACGTGCACAAATAGTGCATCCCGAAATTGAGCCCTTTGTTGCAGCAACCCAAGGTCAAAAGGCATTGCTTGAACCCATTTATTCATCTACCGAAAAATTAAAATCGAGGGGGTTAAATGGCAAACAGATAGGAAAACTGACCCAAACTTTATTTCAACAAATAAGTATTAATGACTTGCCTGAAAATTTACCAAGCCATTTGTTAACCAATCGAATGTCAAGATGGGAAGCATTTAGACAGGTGCATTTCCCAACATCTCCAGAGATGTATAAAAAAGCATTAGACCGATTAATCTTTGAAGAATTATTTATTGCACAGCTCAGAATTAATTTGATAAAAATTCAAAGACATAAGAATAGCAAAGGACATTTGTTCGAAAAAGTAGGCGATTATTTTAACAACTTTTATAATAAATATTTGCCTTTTGAATTAACGGGTGCACAAAAAAGAGTCATTAAAGAAATTAGGTTAGATACTGCCAAGGGCAAGCAAATGAATCGTTTATTGCAAGGGGATGTGGGTAGTGGAAAAACAATGATCGCTTTATTAAGTATGTTGATAGCAGCAGATAATGGCTTTCAAAGTTGTATCATGGCACCCACGGAAATTTTAGCCCAGCAACACTATGCGAGCTTGGGGGAATTATTAAAATCAATGCCAATTGAAATTGCTTTATTAACGGGTAGTACAAAAATTGCCGAAAGACGCCGCATTTTAAAAGGATTAGCCGAAGACACCATTCATTTTGTGGTAGGCACACATGCCATTATTGAAGAAGCGGTACAATTTAAAAATTTAGGATTGGCTGTGATTGATGAGCAGCATAGGTTTGGGGTGGCACAACGCGCGCAGTTGTGGAAAAAATCAACAGTCCCACCACATGTATTAGTAATGACTGCGACACCCATTCCGCGAACATTGGCCATGACCGCTTATGGTGATTTGGATTATAGTGTCATGGATGAATTACCACCAGGAAGGCAGGTTATAAAAACAGTACACCGATACGAAACTACTAGAGCTAATGTGATGGACTTTGTAAAAACTGAAATTGAAAAAGGAAGACAAGCCTATTATGTATATCCTTTAATTGAAGAAAGTGAAAAATTAAGTTTTGAGGATTTAATGCAAGGGTATGAGCAAGTGAAAAGTCATTTTCCTGAGCCCAAGTATAAAATTAGCATGGTACATGGAAGGCAAAAAAATATTGAAAAAGAAACAAACATGAAAAGGTTTATTACGGGCGATACACAAATATTAGTAGGCACCACGGTTATTGAAGTGGGCGTGAATGTGCCTAATGCTTCTGTGATGGTCATTGAAAGTGCCGAAAAATTTGGGCTATCACAGTTGCATCAATTGCGCGGCAGGGTGGGCAGAGGAACGGAGCAGAGTTACTGTATTTTATTAAGTAGTGTAAAAGCAAGTAGGCTTGCAAAAGACCGTTTAAAAATTATGTGTACCACCAATGATGGCTTTGTGATTGCGGAAAAGGACTTGGAATTAAGGGGTCCAGGTGATATTGATGGTACAAGACAAAGTGGGGCATTAAATTTTAAATTGGCCAACATTATCAATGATCGCGCTAATCTTGAATTAGCTAAGGAAGCAGCAGTGGCTATCTGCGAAAAGGATCCTACGCTCAATTTACCAGAACATCAGCAAACAAAATTGTTTTTACAGACCCAAAAAAATAAAATTGGTTGGGGTAAGATCGCTTAAGGAGCTGATTTTTTAATTAACTTGCTGACTGCATCCTTACTCATTCATTATTCAATTATTATACCATGAAATATGCACCTTTAGATTCAAAAATATTTATACAGAACAGAAAGCGTTTTGTATCAAAAATGCAAAAAAATAGCATTGCCATTTTTGTAAGTAATGACGAGTTTCCTTACAATGCAGATGCGCTTCATAACTTCAAACAAAACACTGAAATGTTTTGGTTGTCAGGAATTGAGCAAGAGGGCTCAATGATTATTTTGTTCCCCGATAATCCAGATCCAAAATATAGAGAAGTGTTAGTGTTGGTTCGACCACAAGAACTCAAAGAAATTTGGGATGGTAAAAGATTAAGAGCGCATGAAGCAACAAAAATTTCAGGAATGACCACCATTGTTTGGGTGGACTCCTTGGATGGTTTGTTACAACCTTGGATACATTTAGCAGATGCTATTTATTTAGATTCCAATGAAAATGATCGCAAGAATAATTTAATTCGTACCAATGAATATCGCTTCATTGATGAGATGCAATCAAGATATCCTTTGCATCAATATTTACGCGCTGCTAAATTAATGAAGGAATTGCGCAGTGTAAAAACCAAAGAAGAAATAGTGGTGATTCAAAAAGCAATTGATATCACAGATGTTGCTTTTAGACGCTTATTGCAATTCATACAACCAGGGGTTAATGAATGTGAAATTGAAGCTGAAATTTATCATTCATTTTTAAGCCAACGTGCCACTGGGGTAGCTTATCATAGTATCATTGCCAGTGGTGACAATGCCCGTACTTTGCATTATAATAGTAATAATAATACTTGTAAAGAGGGGGAATTGGTTTTAATGGATTTTGGCGCAGAGTATGGCGGATACTGTGCGGATTTAACCAGAACAGTTCCAGTAAACGGCAAATTTACCCGACGTCAAAAACAAGTGT
>SYEV01000105.1 GCA_005800655.1 Bacteroidota bacterium | reverse complement strand
TCACTCATATCAATTCGCGTCATCATGGCCTCATCATCAAATAAATAATTAGCCAATGCTTTTGCCAACTCTGTTTTACCAACCCCAGTAGTTCCTAAAAATATAAACGAACCAATGGGTTTTTTAGGATCTTGTAAGCCCGCCCTACTTCTTCTAATAGCATCCGATACTGCACTTATCGCCTCCTCCTGACCTACAACTCTATTATGCAACTCTTCCTCTAAATGCAATAATTTTTCTCTTTCCGACTGCATCATTTTACTCACTGGGATACCCGTAGCCTTTGCCACATTCTCTGCAATATCTTCCGCATCTACTTCTTCTTTCATTAAACGTTTTCCGTGTTCTCCCATTTCCTGCAATTGCTTGGAACATTCCAACAAATTCGTTTCCTGCTCCTTCACTTTTCCATATCTTATTTCCGCCACCTTTCCATAATCACCATTTCGTTCAGCAACTTCCGCTTCTTGTTTTAATTTTTCAATAGTTGACTTAGTTGCTTGCACTTTATCCACCAACTCTTTTTCTTCCGACCACTTTGCTTTTAATGTATCTTGTTGTACCGTTAAATTACTTATTTCAATATTCAAGGCTTTTAGTTGCTCAGGATTATTTTCCCGCTTAATCGCTTCTCTTTCAATTTCAAGTTGGCGAATTTGACGAATCAGGGTATCCAATTCCTCTGGCATTGAATTCATCTCCAATCTTAATTTTGCTGCACTTTCATCAATTAAATCAATGGCCTTGTCAGGTAAAAAACGATCTGTGATATAACGGGTAGATAATTCAACGGCGGCAATGATGGCTTCATCCTTAATGCGCACATGATGATGCGTTTCATATCTTTCCTTTAATCCTCTTAAAATAGAAATTGCATCTTCTTTACTTGGCTCATCAATCATTACTTTTTGAAAACGACGCTCCAATGCTTTGTCTTTTTCAAAAAACTTTTGGTACTCATTTAAGGTGGTCGCACCAATGGCTCTTAATTCCCCTCTTGCCAATGCTGGTTTCAATATATTCGCAGCATCCATCGCGCCCTCTCCCCCTCCTGCGCCTACTAAAGTATGTATCTCATCTATAAATAAAATAATCCCTCCATCACTATCCGCCACTTCCTTGACTACGCCTTTTAATCTCTCTTCAAATTCTCCCTTGTATTTTGCCCCTGCAATTAATTGCCCCATATCTAAAGCAAAAATTATTTTACTTTTTAAATTATCAGGCACGTCGCCATTAACAATACGCATAGCCAATCCTTCTGCAATGGCAGTTTTACCCACCCCAGGCTCCCCCACTAAGATGGGATTATTTTTACTTCTTCTTGAAAGGATATGTAAGGTTCTTCTTATTTCTTCATCCCGACCAATCACTGGATCTAACTTTCCTTTATTTGCTAATTCGTTTAAGTTTTTTGCATACTTTGATAAGGATTGAAATTGAGTTTCCTGCGTTGCAGATTGTACTTTTTCTCCTTTTCTTAATTCTTTAATAGCAGCCACCAAACCTTTTTCTGTAAGTCCTGCATCTTTTAAAATTTTAGCAGCCGCATCACTCACTTGTAAAATTGCAATTAATAAATGTTCCACCGTGACAAATTCATCTCCAAATGTTTTAAGCGCTCCATTGGCTTTTAATAATACACTATTCAAATCCCTACTTAAATTGGTCGCAGGTTCACCACTAGCTTGCTTAGGCAAACCTGGCAAAGCAGCATCCACTTTTTGCATGATTAAGAGTGGATTTAAATTATTCTTTTTTAATAAAAATTCTGTTGAGCTATCCTTATCTAACAAAATAGCTTTTAACAAATGCAGCGTTTCTATTGCAGCATCCTTATTGTTATAAGCTAATTGTTGTGCCGACTGTATCGCCTCCTGTGCCTTAATGGTATATTGACTTAAATTCATAATTGTATTTATTATACCAAGATAGGGGCAAATGAGAAGCCAAACTATGATATAAGTTATAATGGCATAAATAAGTAATTAAAACTGAACTAAAGTCAGGATCAACAAGGATTTTCTGCTAATTTTACATGAAATGACTTGCGTAAATGAAACCACATCATAAACCCGGAATTTTCAAAACTAGGTACGAGCACAAAAGTGAGCCCATCGCAGAACGCAGTGTTTTCTTAAAAAGGGTATTCACTCATTTTTTGTGGACATTAGTTATTTTAGGGTCCTGTTTATTCATTGGCATCATCGGTTACAAATTTACTGGGCCTATGTCTTGGATTGATGCAGTACACAATGCGTCAATGATATTGGGAGGTATAGGGCCTGTGGTAACCATTGCAACTTTTTGGGGTAAAATTTTCTCTTCTTTTTATGCCTTATTTAGTGGCGTTATTTTTATTACAAGCATCGGTGTTTTAATTGCGCCAATTGCGCATCGCTTTTTTCATAAAATGAATTTAGAAGATTGAGTCAGGCCGTAAATACAAAATTGGTCAAATCATTAGCCGCACAATTTGGATTTGATTATTGTGGCATTGCCGCAGCAAAAGAATTAACAGAAGATGCGCGTCGTTTAGAACAATGGTTATCTAATGGATATCATGGCGAGATGCAATACATGGAAAATCATTTTGACTTGCGTGTAGATCCAAGAAAATTAGTACCCGGTGCAAAATCGGTCATTACTTTTTTAATGAATTATTTTCCATCCCAACTAGATCAACTATTACAAATTGATTCCACAACTAAAATTGCAAAATACGCATGGGGCGAAGATTATCACGATGTGATACGCACCAAACTTCAAATGATGCTTAGTGAGATGCAAAAGGAAATGGGAAAAATCACCGGTCGTGGATTTGTGGATTCAGCACCTGTACTAGAAAGAAGTTGGGCACAATTATCAGGCGCAGGATGGATTGGAAAAAATGGAAATTTAATTCGGCCTCAAACAGGCTCTTTCTTTTTTCTTGCAACATTAATTGTTGACATTGAATTGGATTATGACACCCCGATACCCAAAGATTATTGTGGCACTTGTACCAAATGTATCGACGCCTGCCCTACGGAAGCTATTTTGCCCAATAAAACCATTCAAGCCAATCACTGTATCAGTTATTATACCATTGAATTAAAGCAGTCGGAAATAAATGCCAATAAAAATTACACAGACTGGACATTTGGATGTGATATATGCCAAGATGTTTGTCCTTGGAATAGGTTTAGCAAATCACACCATGAAGCGCAATTTAAACCTTTACATGGGTTACTGAATATGGATCGGAATCAATGGCTACAAATGGAAGAAACTACTTTCAAAGAAAGATTCAAAAAGTCACCTTTACTTAGATCGAAATTAAAAGGGCTTAAAAGGAACGTTCAATATTTAATAAATCAGAAAGAAAAGAACAATGACGGAAAATAATTTGAGTGGAAATTATGCTTAAATTAAATTACTGCGCAATAACTAAACCTAATTCGTTATTGCTGATTAATCACCCCTTGCAAATTTTGCAATTCCATTTCCATCTTACTCCCTAACAACTTCTCATTTAATAAGGTTTGAAATTTTTCCCATGGATACCAACGTACATGTTGTTCAAATGTCCAGTGAATCACATAATTGCCTTTTTCTAAAGGGAACCATTCAATTTTAACAAAATAAGGCGCCTGACCTGTCGCGACCCATTGAAAATTAACAGAAGAATCCGTTTTGCTTTCAAAATGAATGATTTGTGTGCCAATATATGCGGTATCATTTTGCAAACGAACTTGATTTTGTTTCCAGTCACTCATCCATGCGTTCCATTGATTCAAATCAGCTGTGTAAGAAGCTATTTTCTCAGACGTCGACTTCACTTCTATGGCCCTGGAAACTATTACAGTGCTAGGGAATAATAAAGAAATTGCAGTCACCAATACACTCAGCAATAAAGCACTAATCACAGCCAGTTTTATCAATTTCATTTATTCCCATTTAAATATTTTGTACGCCAATGCATAAACAATCACTATCCATATTAATAAAATGGAAATGTCCGTCCAAGAATCCATCAAACTATTTCCCTCAAATGCAATATTTCGCATTGCATTATTAAAATACGTAAGTGGTAGTATATTACAAAAAGGCTGCAACCAGGTTGGAAAATTATCGATTGAAAAAAAGGTGCCGGATAATAAAAACTGAGGCAATGTAATTAAGTTAGCAAATGGCGGAATGGTACTCTCCGTTTTTGCTACACCACTTACTATAAATCCAAAACCCATAAATAAAAGTAGTGCAATAAAACTAAGTCCCATAATACTCGCAAAGGTCACCCATCCATGAACTAGTGTAAACTTAAATGCGAAATGACCAATACCGATGATAATGATTGCTGTTAATAATTGAAAAATAACCCTGCTCAATGCTTCCCCTAAAATAATATACAAGCGACGAATAGGTGTCGCATAAAATCGCTTCAACACCAACTGTTGCCTTAAATTAAAAAACAAAAAAGCAACTCCAAAGACCCCTGCACTTAATAAGGAAAATCCAAGTTGTCCAGGCAATATAAAATCAATGGTACGATAAATACGTCCGGGCACTTTTTTTACATTATTATTTACAACCGCAATGCTTGGGGCTTCCTTAAAGCGTTGCTCATTTATTTTAGAAATGACCGAATTTAAAATTGACTTCACCAATTGAATGTTTTGCGGATTGGCCGCCTCCGAGCTAATTAAATCAATAGTATAAGGTAAATTGGGATTGCCGGTAGCTCGAATATGTATCATTGTGGTAATACGTCCCTTGGCAAGCTCTCCTTGAATTTTATTACTATCCCCGGATGCAAATTTAAATCCTGGAATATTTTTAATCGCATCATAAATTGGATTGGTCGTATCACTTCCTTGTGTCATCGCCACATTTACATTGATATTACCACCTCTGCTTAAAAAACCAAAAACAAGTATAAAAATCATCGGAAATGCAATGCTAAATATAACAGCTGATGGACTCCTAAAAGTAGAACGTAAACTTGCTTTAGTTATAGCAAGCATTGCTTTAATTTGACTATAAGCAGGCATATATTAACGTTGATTGTGCTCAAAGATAGGCAATCGTGCCTGCGGCTGACCCATTATCTGTTTGATTGATTTTAATTGTTGCAATACCTGCCATTGTTCTATTCCAATTTCTTGTTGAATTGCTTTGGTTTTTACTTCGTTTTTGTACCCTTCGAAAAATTCTTCAATAAAGGACTTAGTTTCTGGATATGATTTAATACTATACCCCTTTAATTTGGCCATTTTAGCGGCAGAGGCCAATGCGTCATTTAAGCACCCAATCTTATCCACCAAACCCACTTTAATTGCATCTGCGCCTGTCCATACACGCCCTTGTGCAATCGAATCAATATAGTCCACACTTTTTTGTCTGCCTGCCGCTACCCTTGATTTAAAGGTATAGTAAACACTGTCCACGCCTGATTGTAAAAACTTTTGTTCTGTGATAGTTAAAGCTCTTGTGGCAGAAGGCGCATCTGCATATTGTCCTGTTTTAACACGATCAAAAGTGATACCTATTTTATTTTTCAAAAATTTCTCTGCATTAGGGATTACTGAAAATACACCAATGGAACCCGTGATGGTATTGGCATCAGCAAAAATAGAATCAGCACCACATGCAATATAATACCCTCCCGAAGCGGCAACGTCCCCCATACTAACGACCACTGGTTTTTCTTTTTTAAGTAAATCAATCTCTCTCCATATAATATCACTCGCTAATGCACTTCCCCCTGGTGAATTTACCCTTAACACAACAGCATCAATGGATTTATCGTTTCTGATTTTTTGAATCAATACCCTATAATCATCACTTGCAATAGCTTCATTTTGACCTTTACCCATCACCACATCTCCATCTGCATATATCACCGCAATTTTACCACTGCCCGTTCCTCTTAATGCTACTGATTCCGCATAGTTATTAATGGACACAAATGATATTTTAGTTTCATCCACCACACGTAATTTTTTACTAATTATTTTTTTTAATTGGTCATCATAGATCAAACCATCCACCAATTTGTATTTTAATGCATCCTTCGCATTTTGCACTTTCCCTTCATTCGCAAAAGCTTTGATTGAATCAGCGTTTAAATTTCGCATTACAGCGGCTCCTTGAATAAAATTATTATAAATCGAATTTAACCAAATTCCTGTTTGTAATTTATTTGCCTCCGACATTTGCGTATATCTAAAAGGTTCAGTAGCGCTTTTAAATTTACCTGCATAAAATATTTGGGGTTCAATTTCAAGCTT
>SYEV01000104.1 GCA_005800655.1 Bacteroidota bacterium | reverse complement strand
TAAATCCTCATCTCTAAAACATTTTACAATTTGGTAGTATCTATCGTACCCACTCACCATTAAAAGTTGCTTAAAGGTTTGTGGTGATTGCGGTAATGCATAAAATTCACCGGCGTTCATTCTGCTTGGTACCACAAAATCACGTGCACCTTCGGGGGTAGATTTAATTAAAAAAGGCGTTTCAATATCCATGAATCCTTTTTCATGTAAATAGTTTCTTGTTGCACGATTTACATCATAACGTAATGCTAAATTCTTTTTTACCGCATTTCTTCTTAAATCTAAGAAGCGATATTTCATACGAATATCATCGCCGCCATCTGTATCATCTTGGATAGTGAATGGGGGAACAGCAGATGCATTTAAAATTTTAAATTCTGCTACTTTTACTTCAATATCTCCTGTAGGAATATTTGCATTTTTACTTGAACGTTCAATCACAGTTCCTTTCACTTGAATAACAAATTCTCTTCCTAATGGATTTTTATCCAATTCGGATTGAAGCTCTTCGCCAATTAAAAGTTGTGTTATACCATACCTATCTCTTAAATCCACGAATGTAATAGCGCCAAATTTGCGAATGGTTTGTACCCAACCGGCAAGGGTCACATTTTGATTGACAAATTGACTATTTAATTCTCCACAATGGTGCGTACGATACATAAAAAAATATTGAAATAGGTTTGGACTGCAAATATACTTCAATTCCCATAAATTCATCATCTTTGCGCCATGACCCATTCCCTTATCTCCAACCGAACCAGGCGCATAGTTTTGTCCGGTTTTTTCTTTTTTACTGGTATTTGTTTTGCCAGTTGGGCCAGCAGGATTCCTGATATTAAAATGCAATTGGGTTTAAATGATGCAGAATTGGGCGCGATGCTATTGTTTTTGCCTATAGGTTCATTCCTTGGCATTCCTATTTCAGGTAGTTTGACTTCGATTTATGGAAGTAACAGAATGCTCAAAATTGCAGCTGTTTTATACCCGCTTTCCTTGATTTTAATTGGGACAATTACACAAACATGGCAATTAGGAATATGCTTATTTATTTTTGGCATGGCAGGTAATTTTTATAATGTAGCAGTGAATACACAAGCAGTGGTATTATCTAAATTATTTGAGAAAAGTATCATATCCACCTTTCATGGTTTTTGGAGTTTGGCTGGTTTTGTAGGAGGATTAATCGGCGGACTATTTGTTGCTAAACATATTTCTCCCATTTATCAATTTGTATTTGTTGCATTGGTTTCAATTATTTATTTGGTATTTGCGTATCCTTCTTTAATGCCTTCTGAAAAAAATAAGCAACCACTAAATAAAATGTGGAATAAGCCAAGCGCGCTTATGTTGCAATTTGGATTTATTGCTTTAGGAAATATGATTTGCGAGGGAATGATGTTTGATTGGAGCGGGTTATATTTTCAAAAAGTAGCATTGGTGCCCAATGAATATCGTACGATGGGATATATCAGTTTCATGGCTTGCATGACCATTGGACGCATGTTTGCAGATATTTTAATTAATTATTGGGGTGCAAGAAAACAATTAATGTTAAGCGGCTTATTAGTGACAGTTGGTTTAATTGTTGCAGTGATGATCCCCGGAATGATTATAAGTACAATCGGATTTATGTTGGTAGGTTTTGGCGTGTCATCAGTCATTCCCACTATTTATGGATCTGTTGGAAGGAGTGCAGCGCCTGAGCAAGCTAGTATTGCTTTAGCCTCTGTTTCCTCAATTGGATTTTTCGGCTTTTTGATTGGCCCACCCATCATTGGTTTCTTATCCCAAGCCATTGGTTTAAGATGGGCGTTTTTAACTGTTTCCTTATTGGGGCTGGCCACATTTTTTCAATCTTACCGATTGAAAAAGCACTTGGATTAATTTATAAAGTTGAATTTTCTTCTTTGTGAGATGGCTTATAGATAAGATAGTAGTAGCCTAATATCAAAATGCCTGTAACAAATGGGATCATTGCTAAATGCTTTACTGTGATGTTGCCAAAAACGATTAAATGATCCACCCCAAAAAATTCACTGCACATCCAAAATGAGTTGGCTGTAATCCAAACGGTGATGGCAAGGTTATGTGCTAATTCAGAAAAAATATTTCTAGTTCTATAGGCAATAATTATCGAGATGGTTAATGTTGGGATAATCATCACAACGCCTAATAGCGTTAAAGACAAACACCAGGCAATATCTTTAAACAACCAAAATACAATATGTAAGTTTTCCATTTTACGGTACTTCAAAGGAATATTATAATTGTCGATTGTTTGATTACTCATGTTGATGCTTTTGCGATTTATTATTAATTAGTATTTTATGTAGAATAAAAATATTCTTTTTTTTATTCTTTTTATGAATTATGCCGATAATATTGAGGTAAATCTTTTAATGTCTGCTTCGGCTTCAATATGCTTGCCATGTTCAATATGATCTATAAGTTGTTTCGCAAAATAGGGGGCGAGTGAGCAGCCCTTTGTGCCCATGCCATTACAGATACCTAACTGCGGATATTGTGGATGTAGCCCAACAAACGGTCGCCTTTCTGTATTCGCTGGCCGAATACCTACAAAATGATCAACAATTTCGTATGGTATTTTTAAAACGGCATCCAGTGCCGCAACCATCTTTTCTTTAAAGCTTTTACTAGGAAGTGTATCACTATAACTCCATTCATAACTTGATCCTACCCAAAATAAATCATCTTGCCAAGGGACTATGGTAATATTCGTTTTGTAAATATTTGTTGGCGCAAGCCCTTTTATTTTTACGATTAAAGCTTCTCCTTTATTAGGCACAAATGGGAGGGCTTTGAAGTAGGGATTGTTCATGGTATTAAGTCCGTCGCAAAATATTATTTTTTCTGCGATAATGTTTTTCCATTGAACGCCTTGCTCATTTAAAGTCATGTCTGAAACATCAAAATAAGCTTCAATAAAATGGTTACTTATTTTCTGTTGGCCGGTTTTTAAAAATTGAATTAAATCAATCCAAAAACATTGGTCAATTTCGCCTGATCCAAATGGCGCATTAAAATATTGTTCTAAAGAGGAAGTATCGTTTTCTTTTAAATAAACATTGTCATGTGTAAGTCGGTAGTCAAAGCTTACCTTCATTTGCAGGGAAGGGTGTATTGATAAAATCGGTGCTTTTTTAATTATTGCGACACTTATATTCTCCTGAAATTCTTTGTATGCATCAATAGCAAATGGAAGTAGGATGTCAATCATCCAGGTTTGCACAATTCTACGACCGGTGACTGGGTTGATTACACCACTTGCTACACTAGTTGCGGAAACAGTTTGTGGATCATTTATAATTTTAAACGAGATACCTTGTTTGTGTAAAAAGTAACTTAACCAAGTGCCAGTTAATCCCTGCCCAATAATCAAATATTTTACTTTTTCCTGCAATTTATTTTGCTTTTTTTGTTGGAATAGTTATATGGATACTATCCTTGATTTCATTGACCCTTGCTACAATTTCGATATCAAAGCTACCACTGTAATCAAAGGGGACTGTGAAAGGAAATTCCGTTTCAAATGTTTCGTTTTGGATGGTTGTGAAATATTGAAATGGAAAAATATTTACAAACCAACCGTCCACTGATTTTTTTGTTTTGTGATTGATCAAAGCCAAAGTAAGTTGTCCTGTTTTTTCTTGCACTAAATTGTGACGCACTTTTACTTTTAATTTAATGGATTGCCCTAATGATAATATAGTGGGCATGGCACATTCAATTTGAATGCCGGGCTTTTTACTAAGGCCACTTAATTTTTGTGCCTGTGTATAATTACAGATCGAAAAAAATAAAAATAAAGTAATGGCGCGTTTCATAGAACAAACTTACAATAAAAAATCCCTTATCGTTTTAGGATAAGGGATTTCAGTATGCTTTATTTAAATTATTATTTTTTTAATGCATTTGCCATTGTGATTCCGATGTCAGCAGGACTAGCGCAAACGTGAATACCACATTCTGACATGATTTTCATTTTAGCAGCAGCAGTATCATCTGTACCACCAACAATCGCACCAGCGTGACCCATGCGTCGGCCTGGAGGCGCTGTTTGACCTGCGATAAATCCTACTACAGGTTTTTTCAAATTATCTTTAATCCAATTTGCTGCATCTGCTTCCATGCTTCCACCAATTTCGCCAATCATGATGATACCTTCTGTTGCCGGATCATTCATTAATAATT
>SYEV01000103.1 GCA_005800655.1 Bacteroidota bacterium | reverse complement strand
ATTAGCCACCTGTTTTATAATCCATGATGGGATGACGCTCAAATGGATGTGATTTTGCGTCAAAAATGCACCTAAATGTGACCATTCTTCTGCTTGGAAGGGCATCTAAGCTTTTGTAAATATTGACCATTTTCGGGTTCCAATCACCCGCCCAACCCATTTCGTATTGGTCGTACAATTTTATTTTATTTAAAAGAATATGGCAGGAATTAATTAAAAAACTATCAATACCTAATGCTTGGTACTTAGGCACCACGCCAAAAGCTAAACCGGTTAATTTATTATTTTGTCCCGTCCATTTCATCCATAATAAATGCAGTTTTTGCCATAGGCCTAAAGCGCCATTAAAATATTTAAAGTATTGATTCACATCAGGTATATTAATAAACATAGCGATGGGCTCCTCCTTGTAATAAGCAAACCAAATCACCCTTTCGTCCATGACGGCTTTTAAGGAATTAAATAGTTTTAAGATTTGAGGCAGTGTGATGGTTTTTTCTTCTCCGTGTTGTGCCCATGCCGAATTATAGATGGTAACAAAATCCTGGGCAAATTTTGCGAGCTTATTTTTATCTAAATGAACGGCTGAATAATCAGGCTTAGCTTTGAACTTTTGGTACCTTTCTTCAAAGCGCGCTGGAAGTGGGGTAAGTAAATTTTTTCTATAATAAAACTGATTGTAATAGTTTTCAAAACCGTAATTGGTTAAAAGGGCCTCATAATAGGAAGGGTTGAAAGACATGCCATACATGGGTTCCGCTTCGAAACCCTCTACCATCAAGCCCCACCACTTATCTCTATCTCCAAAATTGATAGGCCCGTCCATGGCTTCCATACCATTTTGTTGCAGCCATAATTTTGCGGTGTCAAAAAGCAAATTTGCACATTCCTGCTCATTAATACAATCAAAAAACCCAATACATCCAACGGGGTATTCGGTTCCTTTGTTTTTATAATCTTTGTAATAAAATGCAGCAATTCTTCCAATGGTTTTACCATCCGCATTTTGTAAAAGCCATCTTGCCGCGTCACCGTTTTGAAATAATTTATTTTTATTGGGATCAAAAACCTGTTTGACCTCATTGTCTAAGGGGCGAATATAATTGGGATTGTGCTGATTTAATTCGGCATTGATGGCTAAAAATGCTTTTTGAGTAGCGGCTGATTTTACTTCAATAATATTCATTGCTACAAATTAAAATATTTTTAATACACTCAATGCAAAAATTCCTGCAGTTTCGGTCCTGAGTCTGGTAGGGCCTAGTTGGATGGGGGTATAATTATTTGAAATAGCCGTCTCAATTTCGGAAGGTGAAAAATCGCCTTCTGGGCCAATTAATAAATTAACGGCGTCCGATGCAATTATGTCTTTGATGTTTTTTTTATCACCAAGTTCGCAGTGTGCTATTAAATTGATGGGTGCTTTGTACTTATGTATAAAGGCATCAAATTCGATAGGTTCGCAGAGTAAAGGAAGCCATGCTTGTTGGCTTTGGATCATGGCAGATTGCAAAATATTTTGCATACGATCCATTTTGAATCTTTCATGAATGGTGTGTTCGCAAATAATTGGTACAATTTGATGGATGCCCATTTCGGTTGCTTTTTCAAAAAGCCATTCCAAGCGAACTACATTTTTTAATAAGGAAATACCTAAGGTGATTTTTTGTTGCGAAGCAGCGAAACTTTGATGACGATCAATGGTGACAACACTATTGGCTTTATGCGCTGTTTGAATGGTTGCATTAAAAACAGCGCCCATGCCATTGGTAATATCAATTTTAGTGCCTTCCTGCATCCTTAAAACTTGCACGCAATGCTTACTTGTTTCCGGGCTAAGTGTAAACTGATTTACGCCAATGTTTAAGGAAGGTTCGTAAAAATAGGGTACAGGCATGGGTGTAAATTTGAAAAAAAATAATGCAAGTTGAAAGCTATAAAATTATTATTTAAACTTTAAAAATAACTTTTCAATTTAAAAGGGTTGGTCGTCGTTGATGCCTTCATCAAATTCGCCGCCATTCATTTTACTTCCTTGTATAAAAAAGCGGCCACCGTCGTTGCTTGTATTTCCTGGGAGTGAGGAAACAGGCTTGTAATTACTGCCCAATCCTGGTATACCCCCTTCGCCATCCCATTCTTCAAAACGTTGGATATCTAAGCGCGCTCTTAATTTAATTAAATCCAAAGAACCATTACGGTGCTTGGCAATTCTGATATGGGTTTCACCTTGTGTGCTTTCTCCCATTTCATTACTCATTACCTCGTAATATTCAGGACGATAGATAAACATAACCATGTCCGCATCTTGCTCAATCGCGCCTGATTCTCTCAAATCACTCAATTGCGGCATCTTGCTTTCTTTTCTTGTTTCTACCGCACGACTCAACTGAGATAAAGCAATGATTGGAATATTTAATTCTTTGGCCAAGGCCTTTAAACTTCGCGATATATTACTAATTTCTTGTTCTCTATTTGAATTACGATCACCCAATCCACTCATTAATTGTAAGTAGTCAATGATGATAATTTTAACCTGATGTTTGTTCACTAATCTACGTGCCTTTGCCCTGAATTCAAAAATGTTTAAAGCCGCAGTGTCATCAATATAAATAGGGGCCGATTCTAAACGCTTAATACCTTTTGCATGCAATTGTTGGTATTCGTAATCCTCTAATTTACCTCTTGAAATTTTTTCCATTTTAATTTCACTCTCCGCACTTAGTATACGTTGCACCAATTGAGAGGCGCTCATCTCCAAACTAAAAAAGCCAACGGGTTGTGGTTTTGTAGGATGCAATGCAGCATTACGTGCAAGGTTCAATGCAAATGCAGTTTTACCTACGGAAGGTCGTGCCGCTAAAATAATTAAATCGGTGGGTTGCCAACCATACGTAATTCTATCTAAGCTGGCAAAGCCACTAGGCACACCAGATATTTCATCTTTCTTCGTTCTTAATTCATCAATTCTTGTAATCGCGGTTGCCAAAGCAAAACCAATATCAACGAAATTTTTCTTTAAATAGTTATTGGTGATGTTAAACATTTTTGTTTCACTATCATCAAGTAAATCAAAAACATCCGTGCTATCCTCATAAGCATTCGCAATCACTTCTCCACTAATTCTAATTAATTCTCGTTGAATAAATTTTTGCAAAACGATTCTTGCGTGTGCATCAATATTCGCAGTAGAAACAACGACATTGGTTAATTTAGAAATATAATAAGCACCGCCAACAATGTCTAAGTTTTCTTGCATCCTTAATTCTTCCACCACCGTCAACATGTCAATGGGCATATTTTTTTGTTGTAAACTTTGCATCGAACGATAAATCATTTGATGTGATTCAACATAAAAACATTCTGGTTTCAAAATTTCTGTCACCGTATCAAACGCACTTTTTTCTAATAAGATGGCACCTAATACCGCTTCTTCTAATTCGCGCACCTGAGGTGGAATTTTTCCATACATCATACTGCTAATATCAACATTGGCAGTTTTCTTTTTGGTACGATTGGTATTTATATTGGGTAAAGCCATAATAATTAATAAATAAGATTGGGTAAATTTCTAATGCGAAAATCAAACCAAATTAGCAATTCAAGAAATTTAGTTTTGCAATCCCCTTATACACAGGGCTTCACTATCTAGTATCCACAATAAAATTCGGTTATTCACGGGATTTCCACTAACATTTTGCGCTTATCCACCTTGGTCCCTGCCTAGGGTCAAAAAGGGGCTATTTTGGAGGGGCTATTTTTTACCTAAAAAGCACTCAAAAATTTGTACTTTTGAAGCTATACCATAAAGATGCAATATGACGATTAGTTATCGCTGGCTGAGTGAATATTTACCCCAAACGGTGCGTCCGGAAGAATTATCTAATATCCTAACCTCCATAGGGCTGGAAGTAGAGTCATTAGAAAATTTTGAAAATTTCAAAGGCGGACTTGCAGGATTAGTCGTAGGGGAAGTATTGGAAGTGATACCACATCCAAATGCAGATAAATTAAAATTGACCAAAGTAGATACGGGCGGCGCGGCGCCTTTAGGCATTGTTTGTGGTGCATCCAATGTAATGGTGGGTCAAAAAGTGGTGGTAGCGGTTGTGGGTACTACTATCTATCCAAAAGGGAAGGAGCCGATGACCATGAAATTAGCCAAAATCAGGGGCGAACAAAGTGAAGGAATGATTTGTGCGGAAGATGAAATTGGGGTAAGTGATGACCATGCTGGAATTATTGTGTTGGATGCTGCCATCAAAGCAGGCACTCCAGTTGCTGAAATTTACGAATACTATCAGGATTGGATTTATGAAATTGGTTTAACACCCAACAGAATGGATGCGATGAGTCATTATGGTGTTGCGAAAGATGTATGTGCTTATTTGTCTTATCATAATAGTCCAGTGAGTGCAGTAAGTCCATTCATACAAAATTTGGTACATGATACATCGGTAGCGCCATTTAAAGTTTTGATTGAAGATGAAAAAGGGTGTGCACGTTATAGTGGGTTAGTCATTGAAGGTGTAACAGTAAAAGAATCGCCTACATGGTTAAAAAATAGATTGCAAAGTATTGGGGTACGTTCCATTAATAATATCGTGGATATTACGAATTATATATTACATGAAACCGGGCAACCACTGCATGCATTTGATGCTAGTGAGATCAAAGAAAACAAAGTAGTCGTAAAAAAATATGCTGCAGGTACTAAGTTCACTACACTCGATGGGGTAGAACGAACTACGCAAGCCAATGATTTAATGATTACGGATGGCGCAAAGCCAATGTGTATTGCGGGTGTTTTTGGCGGTTTACAAAGTGGGGTAAAAGCGACGACCACAAATATATTTTTAGAAAGTGCTTGGTTTGAAAATGTACATATTCGTAAAACATCATTGCATCATGGCCTTCGGACAGATGCTGCAACACGTTTTGAAAAAGGAGTAGATGTGGATGGCACGGTCAAAGTATTGTTACGTGCTGCAAAAATGATACAAGAAATTGCAGGTGGAAAATGTAGTGAAGTGGTAGATGTATATCCTAACCCTGCGAAAAAAGCGTTGGTACATTTAAGTTTTAGTTATCTAAAAAAATTAAGTGGTAAAACGTATCCAGTAGATAAAGTAAAAACAATACTTACTAGTTTGGGTTTTGAAATTAGTAACGAAACTACGGAAGGTATTGATTTAGCAGTGCCTTACCACAAGCCTGATATTAGCATACCCGCTGATATTGTGGAGGAAGTTTTACGTATTGATGGCTTGGATAATGTTGAAATTCCAAGTGTTATTACCATGAGTCCTTCCATTGATCCATTGGAGAAAAAAGAAAAGTTCAAAGATAAAATTGCACAGTTTTTAGTGGGCCGCGGCTACACAGAAATATTAACGAATTCAATTACCAATAGTGCTTATTTTTCAGAAGAAGTATTGGCGGGTGCTGTAAAAATGTTGAATAATTTAAGTGCTGATTTAGATGTGATGCGTCCCTCAATGTTAGAAACAGGATTGGAAACCATTGCCTATAATTTGAATCGTCAACTAAGTTCAATTGCGTTATTTGAAATTGGAAAAGTGTATGGACAATCTTCCAAAGGTGCTTATTATGAATCGGAGCAATTGTCCATTTATCTTTCTGGAAAACAACAACAAGATGGTTGGAGAGCGAAAGGAATATTGTCTGATTTTTTTGTTGCCAAAGGAATAGCCACTGCGATATTTAATTTATTAGGCTTGCAGGGAGGCGCATGGAAGCAAACAAGTGCCAATCAAATTGATTATGTCATCAGTAAAAAAACCACAGGTACGGTACAAGCCATTGGTACGAAAAAATTACAAGCCTTTGGTATAAAGCAACCCGTTTTTTATATCCAATTTGACCTTGCTAATTTGTTTGCGATTTATCAAAGCAAGCAGGTGGTGTACCAGGAAATATCTAAATATCCTTCAGTGGAAAGGGATCTGGCATTGGTGATTCCACAGGATACCAAGTATGAAGCTATTGAAGCCTGTGTGACGGAAGCGAAATTGGATGCATTGAAAGAGTCGCGCGTATTTGATATTTTTGAGAGCGATAAATTAGGCGCACAGAAAAAATCGGTGGCCATTAATTTTGTATTTAATACGACAGATAAAACATTGATGGATACTGAAATTGATACCATGATGAAAAAGTTGGTACAATTATTTGAAAAAAATTTAACCGCAGAAGTTAGAAAATAACTAAATTCAATTTGTTAAAAATAAATCATGCTTGCTTTAAAAACATCCCTTGAACAATTACAAGAAAAATTACAGCTTTTAATTAAGCAGTATGGTGTATTGGACAAGGAGAACCAACAGCTTAAAGCATCTTTAACAAAGCAGGAAAATAAGAATACGGAGTTGTTGGAACAATTGAATGCCTCCAAGCATCAGTTTACTGCTTCCAGGATGCACCAATCTGAAATGAATCCCGCTGATAAGGAAAAGTGGGTGAAACAAATTGATCAATACATTAAGGAAATTGATACTGCTATTAAAAACCTGAATCCATAAGCCATGTCAGACAATACTGAAAAGGTGGACTTGATCCCTATTAATATTACCATTGCTGACAGGTCCTATCGTGTTAAAATTTCTGCCAAGGACGAGGAGGCGGTTCGCAAAACTGCCGCTTTAATCAATCAAAAGATGGTAGAATTTAAAAATGCCTATGCCGGTAAGGATCAGCAGGACTATATTTCTATGGTTTTATTGTGGTTTACCACCGAGCAGCAAAAAACGGGGTCCAACCTATATGAGATTGAAACAGCCCAAAAACAGATTGATACCCTCACGAATTGGGTAGATAAAGCACTATCTGCTTCATAAATTACCCCCCATCGACTCCATTCTTTCCATTATTTGATTATCTTCGTAGCGGAACCTTTGACGCATTATAGAAAATCGAAATACGTCATCTTGTAATTTTTGTGTGAACGAAGCTTGCTATAGGTGATTATCAATGATTTATGTATAATATAGGATTAATGTTTTTAACTCATTAACAAAGAAAAAGGGGAGTATGCATTATTTTAAAAAAACAAGATTTAAACAATGGACCAAACAATATTATTTGTCATCATTGGAGTTGCTTCCTTATCGGGAGGTTTACTCATCGGCAAACTAGTTTTTGCCCGCAATACAAAAAAGCAAGTTGAAGAAGCAGAAGCGCAAGCAGCTAACATTTTAAAGGAAACAGCACTTAGGGCGGAAACCATCCGGAAGGAAAAACAACTGGAAGCGAAGGAGCATTTTGTGCAACTTAAGTCAGACTACGATCGCGATTTATTAGAAAAAAATAAAAAAATCGGAGAAGCTGAAAACAGAATAAAGCAAAAAGAAATCAGCACCAATCAAAAGGAAGCTGCTTTAGACAAGCAAGTAAAAGACAATGAAGCGATCAAAGAAAAATTAAATCGTGAAATTGACTTAATCAATGTAAAGCGCACTGAATTAGAGAAGCATCAAGAAGAGCATATTCGCAGGTTGGAAAAAATTGCCAACTTGAGTGCAGATGATGCAAGACAACAATTAATTGAAAGCTTGAAAAATGAGGCACAAACACAGGCCCTAGTTTTACAGCAAGAAATTATTGAAGAGGCAAAACAAAAAGCAAACAAGGAAGCACGTAAAATTATTATACAATCTATCCAACGTACAGCAGCTGAGGTTGCTATCGAGAATACAGTGACTGTGTTTAATTTGGAATCAGATGAAATGAAAGGTCAAATAATTGGTAGAGAAGGTCGTAACATTCGTGCGATTGAAGCAGCAACGGGGGTGGATTTAATTGTAGATGATACTCCGGAAGCCATCTTATTATCATCCTTTGATCCATTGCGTCGTGAAATTGCGCGTTTAAGTTTACAGAGATTAGTTACCGATGGTCGTATACATCCAGCGCGTATTGAGGAAGTGGTTGAAAAAACACGTCGTCAGTTAGAGGATCAAATTGCGGAGATTGGTGAAAGAACAGTCATTGAATTAGGTATTCATGGTTTACATAAAGAGTTGATCAGAATTATTGGTAAAATGAGATTCAGATCCTCTTATGGCCAAAACTTATTGATGCACTCTCGTGAAACAGCTAATTTATGTGGAATTATGGCTGCCGAATTAGGATTGAATCCGAAATTGGCGAAAAGAGCAGGTTTATTACACGATATAGGTAAGGTTCCAGACGAAGAAACTGAATTAAGCCACGCCTTATTAGGGGCTAAATTGGCGGAGAAATATGGTGAAAACCCGGCGGTGGTGAATGCAATTGGTGCCCACCACGATGAGATGGAGATGCAATATGTGATTTCTCCAATTATCCAAGCTTGTGATGCGATTAGCGGAGCAAGACCAGGAGCGAGAAGAGAAATCATGCAACAGTACATACAGAGAATCAAGGACTTAGAGAACCTAGCCATGAACTACCAAGGGGTAGAAAAAGCGTATGCGATTCAGGCTGGTCGTGAGTTAAGGGTGATTGTGGAAGCTGAAAAAGTGACCGATCAGTCCTCAGACCAATTGAGCTTTGAAATTGCACAAAAAATTCAAACTGAAATGACTTATCCTGGTCAAATTAAGGTGACGGTAATTCGTGAAAAAAGGGCAGTGAACATAGCCAGGTAGTGGAATATTAATTTAAGATCAAATAATTTGGATAATAAGGTGGGTTCTCCTACCTTTGCCGTCCGCAAAAACAATGTATTATGAGCGAAGCAGTAAAATTTGTACACGAGCAATTAACAGCAAAAAAAGAATATCCAGCCTTCAAAGCTGGTGATAATATTACCGTAAACTACAAAATTGTAGAGGGTGGTAAGGAGCGTATCCAAAGTTTCCGTGGAGATGTAATCAAAACCCAAGGAACTGGTGCCACTGCATCATTTACAGTACGTAAAATTTCTGATGGCGTAGGTGTTGAGCGTTTATTCCCAATCCTATCACCAAATATTGATTCTATCTTATTGAACAAGTCTGGTAAAGTACGTCGTGCTAAATTGTACTACTTGAGAGACAGAAGCGGTAAGAGTGCGCGTATTAAGGAAAAAAGATTCTAACTGCTATTACCATTTCAAGGGTAAAGTACTAGCTTATATATTGAACCGTCCCGTTTTTCGGGACGGTTTTTTTATGCCATTTTCCGACTTTTTAATCTATGAAAACCTTAAAAATAGTGTACTTTCTATTTTATAATTACCTTACCTTTAATATTCTAAATTTAACATTATGGGCAACTTAGGATTTCAAGAATTATTAATTATTGGTGTGGTTATTTTAGTGATGTTTGGCGGAAGAAAAATCCCTGAATTTATGCGTGGATTAGGAAAGGGTATCCGTGAATTCAACGATGCTAAAAACAATGTAAAAAAAGAAATCGAAGAAGGTATCAAAGAAAAAGACGAAAAAGCTTCTTAGTTTTTTTGACATACCTGTGGATCGCCAATCTATTTTTTATCAATTAACATTTTAGCCTTTGTTTCGTTTTACTACAATCAAAGACTACCATACTGCTATACAAGCAGGAAGCATGTCATGCGTTCGAGCAGTGGATTCTTACTTGGATCAAATTGCGCGCAATGAAAATCTCAATGCCTTTTTAGAAGTATTTACTGAAGACGCTAAACAGCGTGCTATTGCATTAGATGAATTACATGCCCAAAAAAAATCTACAGGTGGCGCTTTGGGTAAATTACATGGCGTTGTGGTGGGCATCAAAGATGTACTTTGTTATCAAGGGCATAAAGTAAGTGCCGCTTCAAAAATTTTAGAAAATTATACGGCTGTTTATTCAGCTTCTGCCATTGAAAAATTATTGGCAGAGGGTGCCATCATTATTGGTCGTCAAAATTGCGATGAATTTGCGATGGGAAGTAGTAATGAAAATTCAGCATACGGTCCAGTAAAAAATGGATTGGATCCTACCAAAGTGCCAGGTGGATCATCAGGTGGTTCAGCCGTAGCCGTGCAATCTGATATGTGCATGGTAAGTTTGGGATCAGATACCGGTGGTTCAGTTCGGCAGCCTGCAGATTTCTGCGGCGTAATTGGACTCAAGCCAAGTTATGGTCGCATTTCAAGGTATGGCTTAATTGCCTATGCATCTTCCTTTGATCAAATTGGTATATTTTCAAAATCAGTTTTTGATGCCGCATTGGTACTTGAAGTAATCGCAGGACCCGATGAATTTGACAGTACGGTATCTTCGAAACCTGTTCCTTCCTATTCCAATGAATTAAATAAAGCGACGCCTAAAAAAGTGGCCTACTTTAAAGAAACACTTTCGCATCCGGGTTTGGATCAGGAAATTAAAAATAAAACTACAGCCTACCTCGAGCAATTAAAAGTTGCTGGTTATATGGTGGAAGCTATTGACTTCCCATTGCTCAATTATCTGGTGCCAACTTATTATGTATTAACAACTGCAGAGGCCTCCAGTAATTTATCGCGATTTGATGGAATAAAATTTGGACATAGAACTAGCGAACCCATGGCTGATTTAACTGATTTATATAAGTTAAGTAGGACGGAAGGATTTGGTGCCGAAGTACAAAGAAGAATATTATTAGGAACCTTTGTTTTGAGTGCCGGTTATTTTGATGCGTATTTTACAAAGGCGCAACAAGTGCGACAACAGCTAGTAGATTTAACCAATGAATTGTTCAAAAAATATGAAATGCTCGTTTGTCCTACCGTTCCAACGACTGCCTTTAATTTAGGTGCGCATCATCATACTGCCACTGAAATGTTTTTAGCAGATATATATACAGTTTATGCCAACTTAGTTGGGATCCCTGCAATTTCATTGCCGTTATTTAAACACTCGAATGGAATGCCATTTGGCTTGCAGGTGATGAGTGCCTCATATAATGAAACGGGGTTACTACAATTTTCGGAAGCCCTCCTAAAATCTAAAATTACCTAGCATTTATAAATCATGTACCCTAAGCGCACCTATCATATTATTAAGCGTATCTCTAATATTATACTTGCATTTTCATTGATTCAATTACAGGTAATTGCTGCAGGATATAATCATTACGATACGGTCAAGCCTTCCACTTTAGCTGTTCAAAAAAACCTGGAAGATACCAACACCCAATTTAGGGTAGGATTTACTAGTTTGTTTACGGTCAATGCTGCAGAAGTTAAAAAAGGGCCTTTGCAATATGAGCTCAATGAAAAAGCCATCAGTTTTATTCAAACTTATATGGATAAGCAGGGTGTGGGCTTGCGGAAAATGAAATCATGGGCCAAGCCTTATTTTAATTTATATGATGTTATATTGGAAAGCAAAGGAATACCAACACAGTTAAAATATTTAAGTGTGATTGAAAGTCATTTGAGTTCGGTAGTAACTTCATCCGCAGGCGCAGTTGGTCCATGGCAAATTATGCCTGCAGAAGCCACTCGTTTAGGATTAAAGTTAACACCCAGTGATGAGCGAACCGATTATGAAAAAAGCACGCAGGCAGCTGCAACTATTTTGAAGGAGCTGTATGATGAGTTTGGCGATTGGTTATTGGTCGTTGCAGCATATAATGGAGGTGCAGGCAGATTGAGACAGACGATTAAAAAAATGAAGACCAATGATTTTTGGGCCTTGCAGTATCAACTGCCGCTTGAAACCAGAGATCATGTAAAAAAGTTCATAGCCACTATTTATGTTTTTGAATCAGATCAAACCAATTTGGTTACCTATTTAAATAAGCCCACTTTAATTAAAAAAAAGGAGGAAGGCAATGCTAATTTAGCGAGGTTGGAAATCAAAGGAAGGTATAGCGCAAAAATTATTGCGGAGTTTGTGTCCTTTCCGCTTGAAAAACTCATGAACTTAAATCCACAAATTGAAAAAGTATTGGCTACTGGAAAATCTTTTGAATTAATACTTCCAAAGGATAAGCTAGAAATATTCGAGGCCCATAAAAATGAAATTTTACAGGCCTCTATACAGTCTTTATATAAGATAAGTGACTAAGTGAAGATGTAATTAATAATCATCCAAGTCGTCTTTATCATCGAATAAATCATCGTCGTCATCTAAGCTTTTTAAATCATCATCTAAAGAAAAATCATCATCATCATCTTCTTTTTTTGATTTCCCTTTGGCTTTGGTTGATTTTTTTGGCATATCAAATTCTTCGAAGTCGGGATCCCAACTATCCTCTTCGGAGCTTTCCCAATCATCATTTACTTCTTTCTCCTCATCCAAATCGTCATCCTCGTCTGCCACCTTTTTTTTGGATACAGGTTTAAGTATAGCCGCTTTATTTTGCGTAGGCTTTACTTCTTTACTTTTCTTTTCTTTTGCGATTTTCACTGCCATAAGTCTTTCAAAATTACAATGTAAATTTTCAAACTAAATTTTTATTTACCAAAAAAACAGCGTGTTTTTTTTAGAAATTTTAAAATTTGCTACAATGATTATTGTTGCAACAACTAATAGTTCATAAATGTACTATTTGGTCTCTGCCAGGTCCATTAGAAACATATTTTACAGGCACTCCTAGATAACCATTAATAAATTCTATATATGATTTCATGGTTGCAGGTAATTCCTTTTCATCTTTCATTTTTGTGGAGTCGGTGTTCCAGCCAGTCATTTTTTTCCAAATTGGGGTTATAGGTGTACCTACAATTTGAAATGGAACATAGTCAATTTGCTTTCCTTCCATTTCATAAGCTACGCCCAATTCTAATTCCGCAAATGAATCTAAAATATCTGCCTTAGTCATGATAATTTGTGTTACACCATTGATCATGCAGGCAAATTTTAAAGCCACCAGATCAATCCAACCACAGCGTCTTGGTCTACCAGTGGTAGCGCCAAATTCGCTTCCTATTTTACGAAGTTCTTCGCCTTTCGCATCATGTAGTTCCGTAGGGAAGGGACCGCCGCCCACTCTGGTACAATAAGCTTTAGAAATTCCAAATACCTCTCCAATTAATTTTGGAGATATGCCTAATCCAGTACAAACACCTGCAGAGATGGTATTGGAAGAAGTGACAAATGGGAAGGTACCAAAGTCAATATCCAACATAGATCCTTGTGCACCTTCGGCCAATACTTTTTTGCCTTTGGAAATTTGGTCATTAATAAAGTATTCGCAGTTGATGATATTTAAAGTTTTTAAAAACTCAAGCGCTTCAAAAAACTCGGTTTCTATTTCACTGATATCCTCGTTGAAATTGTAGCTATCTAATATTTTTTGGTGTTTCATGCGAAGCGCAATGTATTTACTAATAAAATTTTTACTTAGTAAATCACCTACTCTAATTGCATTACGGCCTGTTTTGTCCATATAGGCGGGCCCAATGCCTTTCAGCGTTGACCCGATTTTAGCTTCTCCCTTTGATAATTCAGATGCTTTGTCAAGTGCGCGGTGTGAAGGAATGATAATATTAGTACGTTCTGATATAAAAAGATTTTTTTTGACATCTACTCCCATCGCTTTAACTGCGTCACATTCTTTTTTTAATGTAACAGGATCTAAAACCACTCCATTACCAATGATGTTTATTTTATCTTGATGAAAAATGCCAGAAGGGATTTGGTGTAATACCATTTTAGTGCCGTTCACATATAAAGTATGTCCTGCATTTGGACCCCCTTGAAATCTTGCGATGACATCGTAATTGGGCGCGAAATAATCAACAATTTTACCTTTTCCTTCATCACCCCATTGAAGTCCTAAAATTACATCTACCATGGATTAATATTTGAGAACACAAAAATAAGTATTGACAAGTTGATTACCTATTTAAACTATTATTAATTGAACTAACTTTTACACAGTTTCGGTGTCAAATCTGTTAACTTGTTGGATTCCACTCACTGATTTTATTTTTTCTACCAATAATTCAAGTTCGTCTTTGTCGTGAACATACACTTTGATGGTTCCTTCGAACAAGCCGTCCTTGGATTCGATGGTGATGGCAGCAATGTTAATTTTAAGTTCCCCACTAATAATGGTGGTAATATTATTTACCACACCCACATCATCCATTCCCACAATACTAAGCCCTGTTAGGAAGGAAATTTCTTTATTTTTTGCCCATTTGGTTTTCACTACCCGATGGCCATAATTTGCCAAAAGTTGGGTGGCATTGGGGCAGCTGGTTCGATGAATGATTAAGCCTTTTCCTGTACTCACAAAACCAAAAACATCATCCCCTGGAATTGGATTGCAGCATTTTCCCAAACTGTATTTTATTTGATCGCTAGATTCTCCAAAAATAATCAGTTCGGATTCCTTTTTTGGAATAAATTTATTTGAATGGGTATCTTGACTAGGTTCGGGTACAATGAGGATGGGTTTAGGGGCTTCAATTTTATCACCTAGGACCAAGAATAATTTTAGCTCTTTTAATTCAATTTGCTTTTTTGCGATTTTAAAATGCAAATCAAGTTGACTAGGCTGTTTATAATAATTGACTAATTGGTCAATATTGTAAGGGCTATAGGGCGCGCCAATACTTTCCAATTTTCGTTGTAAGGTATATTTGCCTTCCTCTGCAATTGATTTTTTTTCTTCCCGCAAAGCATCCTTAATACTGTTTTTAGCTTTCGCAGTGACCACATTATTGAGCCAGTCGTCATTGGGCTTTTGCTTATTACTAGTGATAATTTCAATTTGATCACCACTGCGTAATTTATGGCTAATGGGTACTAATTTATGATTCACTTTAGCGCCAATACATTTGGATCCAATAGCGGTATGGATATAAAAAGCAAAATCCAAGGCCGAGCTGTTTATGGGCAACATTTTCACTTCCCCTTTTGGCGTGTACACATAAATTTCCTCTGCTAAAAAAGAGGTTTTAAAATCTTGTAAAAAATCAATGCCTTCTTCTTGTTGGTTGCTAAGCGCTTCTCTAATTTGAACAAACCATTTATCAAATCGATCTTCATTTTGTGAACCTTCCTTATATTTAAAATGTGCAGCTAATCCTTTCTCTGCAATCTCATTCATTCGCTTTGTTCTGATTTGCACTTCCACCCATTTCCCTTGTGGCCCCATAACCGTGGTGTGCAAGGCTTCATAACCGTTACTCTTTGGGTTGCTCAACCAATCACGTAATCTTTCAGGAGAGGGTAGGTATTCGTCCGTAATTAAGGAATAAACTTTCCAACATGCTTCCTTTTCTTTTTCTAAGGGCACATCTATAATAATGCGAATGGCAAATAAATCATACACTTCTTCAAAGCTGACCCCTTTCTTTTTTATTTTATTCCAAATGGAGTGAATGCTTTTTGGGCGACCATGCATTTCAAATTCAAAATCTTCGGGAATTAATTTTTCATTTAAGGGGCGAATAAATTCGTTGATGTATTTGGTTCTTTCTCGCTTTGTTTCCGCTAATTTTTTGGCAATCTCTTTATAAGTATCTGGCTCCATGTATTTCATGGATAAATCCTCCAACTCGGTTTTTAAATTATACAAACCCATACGGTGGGCCAAGGGTGCGTATACCCAAATTGTTTCAGAGGCAATTTTTAATTGCTTTTCTTGCTTCATCGAATCTAGGGTACGCATATTATTTAAGCGGTCCGCTAGTTTTATTAAGATCACCCTAGGATCATCGGTCAGGGTCAATAAAATCTTTTTGAAATTTTCAGTTTGCTGGCTACTATTGGCATCCATGACACCAGAAATCTTGGTTAATCCGTCAACTATTTTTGCAATTTCATTCCCAAATTCATTCTTGACATCATCTAAAGTTAAATCCGTATCCTCAATGGTGTCGTGTAATAAAGCACAAATGGTACTTCGAACCCCCAATCCAATTTCTTCCACACAAATCATGGCCACTGCAATGGGGTGCAATATATAAGGCTCGCCACTTTTACGACGCATGGTTTTATGCGCTTGGGTAGCCATCTCAAAAGCGGTGCGCAATAGTTCCTTGTCCCCCTTTTTTAATTTTTCACGAATGGCTCTGAGCAATGCACGGTACTGACGAACAATTTCTTTATTTTCTTGTTCTTCATTTAAATCGTATTTGGATGCGATTTTGGCTTCGTTATGTAGTTCGGATAAATCCATCTTATTACGAAAATACGACAATCAAACAGGATTTTTACATACAACACATAGATAGTGTAACTTTGTAGCTTATGACGATGAAATCGCCCAAATCCTTTTTTAATTACCCCCTTTTGAAAAGGGTGTTTTCATTTGTGCGTCCTTACCGTTTTATGTTTATTGGCAATCTAGCATTGGCGATTGTCCTTGCTTTTTTTACCCCAATTCGCCCTTATTTAATTCAGGTCACCGTGAATGCAGCGATTGGTAAGCCTACTATTTTACCAGAATGGGTGCGCTTTTTTTTAAGTGACACGGCATTTGAATCGGCGATACAATTAATCATAGGCATCACCATTTTTCAAGTGGCATTTATTATAGTGGAGACCATTTTTCGATTTATGTTCACTTTTGGAATGGCTTGGTTGGGTCAGCAAGTGATTCGAGATCTACGTAATAAAGTATACGACAAAGTAATGCATTGGGAGATGAGGCAATTTGACAAAACGCCCATTGGTACATTAACTACGCGAACGATTAATGATATTGAAAGTATCAATGATATTTTTTCAGATGGGTTAATTCCAATTCTTGCGGATTTTTTAACCATTATCATCACATTGACAACGATGTTTTTTATTAATTGGCAATTAACATTGGTCTGTTTAATTCTATTTCCAATTATGTTGATTGCTACTTACTTTTTTAAAGAAAGTGTCAATAAAAGTTTCATACAAGTACGAAATGCTGTTGCTGCATTAAATGCTTTTGTGCAGGAACATATTTCAGGCATGGCGGTGGTACAAGCCTTTGCAGCGGAGGAAAAAGAAATGACCAAGTTCGATAAAATTAATGAAGGGCATAAGTCAGCAAACATCAAAGCGATATTTGCTTATTCCGTTTTTTTTCCAGTCGTGGAAGTGGTATTGGCCTTAAGTATGGGTTTGATTGTATGGTGGGTAGCAGATCAAAGTTTAGATGCGGGAATGTTGGTTGCTTTTATTTTATTTTTAAATCAAATTTTTAGGCCCTTGCGCATGATCGCAGATAAATTCAATGTGTTACAAATGGGGATGGTCGCCGCGGAAAGGGTATTTAAAGTTTTGGATAATACGGATATCACATTGAACGAAGGGCGACTTCGTCCTGAAAAAGTGGATGGTAAAATTGAATTTAAAAATGTACAATTTGCTTATAAAGGGAACCACTGGGTTTTAGATGATTTAAGTTTTTCAGTAGCTGCAGGAACCACTGTTGCGATTGTTGGACAAACAGGTAGTGGTAAAACTTCGGTCATTAGTATTTTGAATCGCTTGTATCCTTATCAGTCGGGAAATATATTTTTAGATGACCAGCCCATTGAAAGTTATTCCTTGGACTTTTTAAGGGCTTCTGTGGGTGTGGTATTGCAAGATGTGTTTTTGTTTTCAGGGTCTATTTATGATAATATCACCCTACGAAACAACAATATATCGGAAGCACAAGTACATGCAGCTGCAAAAATGATTGACATGCATGATTTTATTTTGAGCTTGCCTGGCGGGTATGATTATCAAGTAATGGAACGTGGTGCGACATTGAGTATGGGGCAACGGCAGTTATTAAGTTTTATTCGTGCTTTATTATACAATCCAGCTGTATTAATATTAGACGAAGCCACTTCCTCGATTGATACAGAAAGTGAACGACTCATTGAAAAGGCCATTGATACTTTAATACAAGGGCGCACTTCCATCGTGATTGCGCATCGATTATCTACCATTCGTAAAGCCAACAAAATTATCGTACTAGATAAAGGGAAAATACAGGAAATGGGGTCACATGACGATCTACTTCAATTGGGAGGCTTTTATACAAAACTCAATGAAATGCAATTCAAAGATAAAAAATCGATCAATTAAACTAAGTAATTGATTTACATGCATTTGCATTCAACAATTTTTCCCAATTTTAAGGACAATTTCTATTCAATTTTTCTGCAATTTCAAGGGGAATATTCCTATCTTTGCACCAAATTTTGAGATCTGTATGGCCCTAAGACCTATTAAATCAATACTGGCGTTGTGTTTTAGCCTTTTTATTTTGTTGCAACCAACAAATATTTTAGCAAGCGAACCAGCGGCAGCTACTGCGGAGCATGCCAATAAGGAAGAAGGCAGCTTTAATGTTACTGAAACAATTTTAGAACATATTAAGGACGATCATAGCTGGCATTTATGGGGACATACTTCAATTGCATTACCTGTAATTTTATATACACCACAAGGGTTTGACGTTTTTTCTTCAGAAAAATTAGTGGACGAACATCACGAGCCTGTGGTGTACAAGGGAAAATTTGATTATAAGTTAGTGGAAGGCAAAACAAAAATAGTCAACGCAGCGGGTGAAGTGGATGTAGTTGCAAGTAAAAAATTATGGGATTTCTCGATTACAAAAAATGTGGCTAGTTTATTTATCTCTGTTATCATTTTATTATTGGTTATTCTAACTGCAGCAGGAGCTTATAAAAAAACAGGGGTTACTTCGGCGCCTAAAGGATTACAATCTTTTATGGAGCCAATTGTTTTATTTGTTAGAGATGAAATCGCCCTTCCAAATATTGGTGCAAAGCGTTATGCTAAATACATGCCATTTTTATTGACCATTTTCTTTTTGATTTTAACGAATAACTTTTTAGGTTTAATTCCTTTATTTCCAGGTGGCGCTAATGTGAGTGGAAATATTGCATTTACAATGACTTTAGCAGTTTGTGTTTTCATAGTAGTGAACTTAAGTTCGAACAAAAACTATTGGGAGCATATTTTCTGGATGCCAGGAATGCATTGGTCTATGAAATTGTTTTTAGCGCCGATTGAATTGATTGGGGTATTTAATAAACCTATTTCATTGATGATTCGATTGTTCGCAAATATCACAGCGGGTCATATCTTGGTATTGAGTTTGGTTTGTTTGATTTTTATTTTTAAAACTGTGTATGCAGCTGCAATAGCAGTGCCTTTTGTAATTTTTATATTCATGATAGAATTGCTAGTCGCTTTTTTACAAGCCTATATTTTTACAATGCTCACTGCAATGTATATTGGTATGGCTTCAGAAGAAGCGCATCATGACCATCATCCAGCAGGGGAAGGCGCAGATAAAGAATTAGTTCATCATTAATCATATTTATAAATTTTTTTTCAATAACAATTAAAACGTAAAAAATGGTAGTAGGAAGTGTTGCCGCAATCGGCGCTGGATTAGCTGCTATCGGTGCTGGAATTGGCATCGGTCTAATTGGTAAAGGAGCGGTAGAAAGTATTGCTCGTCAACCAGAAGCAGTGAATGATATTCGTTCTAACATGATCGTAATGGCTGCCTTCGTTGAGGCCGTAGCTTTATTTGCGGTGGTGGTTGCCCTTTTAGGAAACGGATAATCTATCAAAAGATTCCCAAAGCATTATAGGCCCTAGCACAGGGCGAAGGGCCTATAATTTTTTTAAAGGGAATGGATAAAAAAGAAGAAAAGATTTTTAATCATTAAGATAAATTAAGGAATATGTTTTTAGAAATAAACCCACTAGTGTTACCAGATATCGGATTGGTATTCTGGAATACGGTTGCCTTTGTTGGACTACTTGTGGTACTAGGCAAGTTTGCTTGGAAGCCAATGTTAAAAGCAATTAGTGATCGTGAGCAAGGCATTGAAGATTCTTTGGCTAAGGCGGATAAGATGAAAGCAGATATTACTGCTATGCAAAATGAAAATGAAGCATTATTAGCAAAGGCGCGAGAAGAAAGAGCTACTTTGATCAAAGAAGCAAAAGAGGCATCTGAAAAAATGATCGCTGATGCAAAAGATAAAGCGAAGTCAGAATATGAGCGTATTGTAGCAGATGCACAAGTGGCCATTACACAACAAAAAAATGCAGCCCTTACTGAAGTTAAAAATCAAGTGGGTTCATTAGTCGTTGATGTTGCAGAAAAAGTATTAAGACGTGAGCTTTCTAACAAAGCAGAGCAAGAAACGTATATTAAACAACTAGCTGACGGAGTTAAATTAAATTAAAAAAAATGCCGAACGCAAGATTAGCAGGTAGATATGCAAAAAGCATCCTTGATTTAGCTATCGAACAAGGTCAGTTGGAAGCGGTATATGCAGATATGAAATACCTACAAGCACTTTGTAATGCAAGTAGCGAGTTTGTAAGCATGTTGCGTAGCCCGATTATAAAAGCAGATCAAAAAAATAGCATCTTGAGCGCTGTTTTAAAAAATAATGTAGGCGTATTAACAAATTCCTTTATTATTTTATTGGTAAAGAAGGGCAGAGAAAGTGATTTGGATGAAATTGCAAATACCTTTATTGAACAATACAATGGAATGAAGGGGATACATCAGGTTACTTTAACAACTGCAGTTGAAATAAGTGCCGAAATGAAAAATTCGATCGAGCAAAAAGTGAAATCTGATAATTCATTTGCATCAGTTGAGTTGACCACTAAAACAGACGAAAGTTTGATTGGCGGTTTTGTACTTGAGTTTAATAATAATTTATTAGATGCAAGTATCTCAAGAGATTTGAAAGACATAAAAAAACAATTTTTAAAAAACGAGTTCGTAGGAAAAATATAATTATACAAAAAAATAATCGTTATGGTGGACATTAAACCCGATGAAATTTCAGCAATTCTTAGACAACAACTAAGCAATTTCAATGCCTCGGCTGATTTAGAGGAAGTGGGAACTGTATTACAAGTAGGTGATGGTATTGCCCGTGTATATGGTTTGAATGGTGTAAGAAGTGGTGAGTTAGTGGTATTTGAAAATGGAACTAAAGCAATTGCACTTAACCTTGAGGAAGATAATGTGGGTGTGGTATTAATGGGAGACAGTAAAGGAATCAAGGAAGGAAATAAAGTAAAAAGAACAGGTCAAATCGCATCTATTAAAGTTGGAGAAGGTATAGTAGGCCGTGTTATTAATACATTAGGAGAGCCCATTGATGGTAAAGGTCCAATAAAAGGTGAATTGTATGAAATGCCACTAGAGCGTAAAGCACCAGGGGTAATTTTCCGTGAGCCAGTAAAAGAACCATTACAAACAGGTATCAAAGCCATTGATGCGATGATTCCCATAGGTCGTGGACAAAGAGAGTTAGTCATTGGTGATCGTCAAACAGGTAAAACTGCCATTTGTGTAGACACCATTATTAATCAAAAAGAATTTTTTGATGCAGGAAAGCCAGTGTACTGTATTTATGTAGCGATTGGACAAAAAGCATCTACTATTGCGGGTGTAATGAAAACTTTAGAAGACAATGGTGCGATGGCTTATACGATTATCGTTGCAGCTCCTGCAGCTGATCCAGCGCCATTACAATTCTATGCGCCATTTGCGGGTGCAGCGATTGGAGAATTTTTCCGTGATACAGGTCGTCCAGCATTAATTGTTTATGACGATTTATCTAAGCAAGCGGTGGCTTATCGTGAGGTTTCTTTATTATTACGTCGCCCTCCAGGACGTGAAGCATATCCTGGTGATGTATTCTATTTGCATAGTCGTTTATTAGAGCGTGCTGCAAAAGTTATTGCGAATGACGATGTTGCTAAGAATATGAATGATTTACCGGATTCAATTAAGCATTTGGTGAAAGGTGGTGGATCATTAACTGCATTACCAATCATTGAAACACAAGCAGGTGACGTATCTGCTTATATTCCAACCAACGTAATTTCAATTACTGATGGTCAAATATTCTTAGAGGGTAACTTATTTAACGCAGGTATTCGTCCAGCAATTAACGTAGGTATCTCTGTAAGCCGTGTGGGTGGTAATGCGCAGATTAAGTCAATGAAAAAAGTATCTGGTACATTAAAATTAGACCAAGCTTTATACAGAGAGTTGGAAGCATTCTCTAAGTTTGGTGGTGATTTGGATCCAGCAACTAAGTCAGTAATTGACAAAGGCGCTAGAAACGTGGAAATTTTAAAGCAAGCGCAATACACACCATTCTCAGTTGAAAAACAAGTAGCCATTATTTACTTAGGTACGAATGGTTTATTGAGAGATGTTGCAGTGCGTAAGGTAAAAGAATTTGAAGCGCATTTCTTATTAGAAATGACCAATAAATTACCAAATGTATTGGCTGAGTTTAAAAAAGGAAATTTGCCAGAAGATGGATTAAAGCAAATGCTTGATTTAGCGAACAGCATTATTCCTCAATACAAATAGTATTAGTTTATATCAAATTGATATAAAAACCCTGAACATAGTTCAGGGTTTTTTGTTATTATAGTATGTCTGTGATTAAAGTACAAAATATAAGCAAGCACTTTGGCAGCTTAAAAGCGGTAGATGATTTAAGCTTTGAAGTGCAAGCAGGCCAGGTATTTGGCTTTTTAGGTCAAAATGGATCAGGTAAAAGTACCACCATACGTATGTTGCTGTCCTTAATTCACCCAACAAGTGGCCAAATTGAAATTTTTGGAAAGCGTATCGAAAAAGACAGGGAAGCAATTTTAGAACAAGTGGGTGCGATTATTGAAAGGCCCGATTTGTATCCCTATTTAAGTGCTAGGGAACATTTGGAATTATTTGCAAAAGTACGAAAGAAAAAAATTGGAGAAGCTGACATTAATGCCACGCTTGAAAAAGTAGGTTTGGCCCATCGGGCGAAGGATAAAGTGCAAACTTTTTCATTGGGTATGAAACAACGCTTAGGTATTGGTATAGCATTAGTACATAATCCTTCCTTAATTATATTGGATGAGCCTACTAATGGATTGGATCCGCAAGGGATTGCAGATATCAGACAATTAATTCAATACTTAGCCAAGGAAGAAGGAAAAACGGTATTGGTATCCTCACATTTGCTTTCAGAAATTGAACAAGTAGCCAACCAAATATTAATCATACACCAAGGTAAAAAAATGGTGGAAGGGGTGACCAAGGAATTGTTAGATCCCGAGAAAAGAATTGTGCAGATAAAAACTACCGATGATGCAAATGTGTTAAAAGTTATAGCTGCGGGTAGGTTTAGTAATTATTTATTACCTCGCGGTGAAGGTGTTTATTTAAAAATACCCACCCGTGAAATTCCATTGCTGAATGAATCACTGGTAAAAGCAGAGGTTGCACTACTTGGTATTGAAACAAAGAACTCCTTAGAAGATTATTTTTTACAAATCACTTCAAACGCTTAATTATGTGGTCCCTGATCAAAGTTGAATTGTATAAAATATTTAGCCGTCCAAGGACGTATATTGCCTTTGGCGCTATTGCGGCACTTATTGTAGTGATTCAATTAGGATTAAAAATAGATGGAGATTCCTATGCTTCCTTTTTAATGAAAGATATTAATGATACATTAACGGTGGATGGTAAAGTATTGAATGGCTATTTAATTTGTTATATATTATTACAATTGTTATTGGTACATGTGCCCTTGTTGGTAGCTTTGATAGCGGCGGATATGATTTCGGGGGAGGCCAACTTAGGCACACTTCGTTTATTATTCACAACGCCCTATAGTCGCACACGCTGGGTATTGGCTAAGTTCATCGCTGCAAGTATTTACACTATTTTACTTTTAATATGGCTGGCTTTTCTAGCATTGTTTGTTAGCATGTGGATATTTGGTACGGATGATTTATTTTTAATGAAATCAAATTATGTGGTACTGATTGAACAAAATGATGTGCTGTGGCGCTATGTGGGTGCTTTTGTATTTGCGAGTTTTGCTTTATTAACAGTAACTAGTTTAGGTTTTTTATTATCGAGCTTGTCAAGTAACTCAATTGGTCCAATTGTGGGCACCATGAGTGCCATTGTATTCTTTACCATTTTGAGTACTTTGAATATCCCCTTGTTTACACTTGTAAAGCCTTATTTGTTTACGACGCATATGAATAATTGGAAGGAGTTTTTTGATATTCAGGTGAATGCCAATAATGAAGCCATTACAGGTAGTATTTTAAACATTCCAAAAATTAAAACATCTATAGTGGTATTGACATTGCATATTATTTTATTTGTAAGTGCTTCTATCATCATTATTAAGAAAAAAGATATCCTTAGCTAATACCAACAATGAAAAAATTCACCACCTATTTATTCGCAATTGCTATTTTATTTTTGAGCTTGCTATTTAGTTTACGTGCAAGTGCACAAGTAGATCCCTTGATTGAAAAAGTGGCACAAAAATTAGCGTTGGTCAATGATTACGTGGCCGAGGGTAGTATGAAAACCGATGTTTCATTTATAAAAGCCTCATTAGGTAAGGTAAAGGTATATTTCAAAAAACCCAATTTGCTTAAAGTGAAAAAAGAGGGTGGAATTTCCTTATTGCCAAGAGGTGGCGTTTCCTTAACCATTAATACACTCTTAAATACAAAAGGGTACACTACCATACCGGTGGGAACCCAATTACTCAATGGGAAAAAGGTAACTGTCATTAAATTAATTCCGAATGACGATAATTTGGATTGGGTAATTTCTACTTTATGGATTGATTCAGTGGAGGCGCTTGTATACAAAACTGCGACTACAACTAAGGAAAGTGGCAGTTATGAGATTACGATGCAATATGGCGCCTATGCCCAACAAGGGTTAGCGAGTAAAATTATTTTTAGTTTTAACACCAAAGATTATAAATTGCCGAATGGTATTACTTTAGAGTTTGGAGATGAAGAACCTGCGAGTAAACAAAAGATGCTAAAAAACAAAAAAGGAACCATTGAAATAACTTATAACAAGTATACTATTAACAAGGGCATACCTAATAATATATTTTAAAAATGCGTCCATATTTTTTAGTTGTTATATTTCACTTATTTATATGCCAGCTTCAGGCGCAAACTAAAGTGTTCGCTAAAAATTTAGAAGCTGCCGTCGTTTTACTAGATAAATGTCAAACCCAGGATCAATATGTTTCTGCTTTTGCAAAAATGGAGGAATTGCACAAACAAGATCCATCTGCTTGGTTACCTGCCTATTATGCAAGCATTATAAAAGCGAGAATGGCAATGAAAAAAATGGGCGATGCCGATCAACTTGCCAATGAAGCTATTCAATGGTTAGCGATAACTAAGGCGAAACATAATAGTGATGAAGTGCTATGTTTGGAGAGTATCGTTTATACTTCAAAAATGGCAGTTAATCCTATATTTAGATGGAAGGTGTATGAATCAAGAATAAAGAAACCATTAGAACAGGCGATCGCGTTAAATAAATATAATCCAAGACCCTATATTTTAAAAGCCAATCTACAATACAAGATGCCTGTTTTATTTGGGGGCGGTTGTAATTCCGCAAGGCCCATTGCACAAAAAGCAAAACTTGCATTTGATCAAGTCAAAACTGATTTTACAGTAATGCCACACTGGGGAAAACCAATATTAGAAGATTTGATTAAGGCTTGTCCTTTGTAAACAGATCATCTTGTTTGCCCTACTTATTTATTGTTAATCCATCCCCTCCAGGGTCTCATCTTTGGCACCAGCAAACATACGGGCGCTAATTTTTTTCATTGGATTAAGGCGCATATCTCTATAGCCTTGGCGTGCGTGTAAAATTCTGATACATTCAAATATACTTGCTGTAAATGAGCCTGCATCAGCTTTGTTTTTACCTGCAATATCAAAAGCAGTGCCGTGATCAGGACTGGTTCTTACAATAGGCAATCCTGCAGTAAAATTAACACCTTCACCAAATGCCAATGATTTAAATGGAATTAAACCTTGGTCATGGTACATGGCTAATACGCCATCAAATTTTTCATGTTGGCCTCTTGCAAAAAATGCATCTGCAGAATAAGGGCCGTATACCAACATTTGTTGTTTACTTTCTTTAATCGCTGGTTTGATAATTTCAATTTCTTCCTTACCAATTAAACCTTCATCACCAGCATGTGGATTTAATGCTAATACTGCAATGCGCGGTGCGTCAATGCCAAAATCCTTTTTCAAACTACTATTTAAAATAGTGAGCTTTTGTTTTATTTTTTCCTTGGTTATATATTTACCTACTTCCTGAATTGTTACATGTTCTGTAACTAATGCCATTCTTAAATTATCGGCAACTAGTAACATTAAATTTTCAGTGTTTCCAAAAGCATGTTGTAAATAAGGAGTATGTCCACTAAAATTAAAACTAGGGGATTGAATATTTTTTTTGTGAATAGGAGCAGTGACCAATCCATCAATATGATTATTTTTTAAAGCTGCTACTGCAGCTTCTAAGGATATGAGTGCATACTTACCGCCTATTTCTGTAGATTCCCCTGGGGTAATGGCTACTTCTTCCTCCCAGCAATTTAATACATTGACTTGCTTAGGATTTAGCTTTGAAAAATCATTAATGGAAGCATAATTAATGGTGTATTCGGGTAATCCTTTTTTATAAAAGTTTAAGCATTTGTTATTGGCAAATATTACAGGAACCATAAAGTCCAATAAGCGACTATCAGACAATGATTTTATGATTAATTCGATACCAATACCATTTAAATCGCCACAAGTAAAGCCTATAATTGGTTTTTTGATTTCCGGGGTCATATCCATTTGATTAGGCTGTAAAAGTACGCACAAAAACCTAACTTTGCTTCATGCAGTACACGCTAAAAAAATCATTGGGTCAGCACTTTTTAAAGGATGCCTCCATTTGTATTAAAATTAAGGAGGCTTTGCTTGAACAGGAAATTGCCCAATTATTGGAAGTGGGCCCTGGAGGAGGGGCGCTTACGCAGCATATTTATGACATTCCCACCAAGAATTTTAAGGCGATTGAACTCGATACCGAAAAGGTCAATTTTTTATTGCATACGTATCCTGAATTGCAGGGTAAATTGATCAATGCCGATTTTTTAGAAATGAATATCCCGTTTTCAGATGAATTTGTAGTGGTGGGTAATTTCCCTTACAATATATCTACACAGATTGTTTATAAAGTACTGGATTGGAAATTGCAAGTGCCGGTGATGATTGGGATGTTTCAAAAGGAAGTAGCAGAGCGTATAGCTGCAAAGCCCAATTCAAAAGCTTATGGTATTTTGAGTGTATTAGCGCAAGCATTTTACGATGTGACTTATTTATTTGATGTGCCACCGGAATCATTTACACCGCCACCTAAGGTAATGAGTGGGGTAATTCAAATGAAAAGGAAAGCGAATTTTCCTACGATGCTTACTGAAAAAAGTTTTTATCATATTGTAAAGATATCTTTTGGCCAGCGCCGTAAAATGTTACGCAATCCTTTGAAGCCTTTTTTTACTGCAGCACAACTAGAGGATCCAATTTTCACCAAACGTGCCGAAAATTTAACTTTTGAAGATTATGCGGCCTTAACTTTTAAAATGCACATCGCTTCAACCTAAACTGCATTTTCGAAATAAAAATATTGTACAATGGCAATGAGAATTATTATTACAGCACCTGCACATCCTCTTTTAATGGAAACATTAACGCAGCATGGGTATGAGGTAATGTATGAGCCTGCTATTACCTACGATGCTTTGTCAAAAATCATTGATACTGCAACAGGATTGGTCGTTACAACGCGTTTAAAAATTGATCAATCTATAATTAGTGCGGCAACGCAATTAAAATGGATTGGTCGTATCGGAAGTGGTATGGAATTAATTGATACCGAATTTGCTGCTTCAAAAAATATTCAATGTGTGAGTAGCCCCGAAGGAAATTGCACCACCGTAGGCGAGCATACTTTAGGTTTATTATTAAGTTTAATGAATCATATTCATAGTTCTTATGCTGAAATAAAAAGTGGGCAATGGATACGTGATGCGAATAGGGCAGATGAACTTACTGGAAAAACAGTGGGTATTATTGGTTTTGGAAATACGGGTAGTGCTTTTGCAAAAGTTTTATCAGGGTTTGATGTCAAAATATTAGCCCATGATATTTACAAAACAAACTTTGATACCGCACAAATTAAACAAGTGAGTTTGCAAGAAATACAAAAACAAGCGAATGTGATTAGTTTGCATCTACCATTAACAGAGCTCACCCACCATTATGCGAATGATTCCTTTTTTAATGCTTGTGTTCAAAAACCCTATTTTTTAAGTACTTGTAGGGGTGCGGTGACCAATACCGATGCTTTGCTTAAAGCGCTTCAAAATCAATTAGTTAGCGGAGTAGGAATGGATGTACTTGAAAACGAACAATTAGACAGTTATAGCTCATCAGAACAGGCGCGTTTACAGGCCTTTATGGCATATCCCAATTTCATTTTAACCCCGCATATCGCAGGGTATAGCCATGAGGCCTATTTGAAGATGTCTCAAATCCTACTAGGAAAATTAGGCATTATTTGACCTTAATTTAATATCTTTGCATAGTGCAACGCTTCATTTATGTGGCGTTGTATTTTTTTTATAACTAAAGTGAACTGTATGAGTGAAATTAATATGTATGTTACGCAAGAGACTTTTGATAAGATGCGTGAGGAATTACATCGAATGAAATCGGTGGATCGTCCTGCGGCTTCTAGGGCTATTGCGGAAGCTAGAGAAAAAGGGGATTTAAAAGAAAATGCAGAATATGATGCGGCAAAGGAAGCACAAGGCATGTTAGAAGCAAAAATTAAGCAACACGAATCTGCCATCTCCAATGCAAAGATCGTGGATACGAGTACCATTGATACAAGTAAGGTGACTATTTTAACTAAGGTGACGATTACCAATCAAGCGACTAAAAAAACAATGACTTATCATTTGGTGGGAGAAAAGGAAGCGGATTTAAAAGCTGGTAAAATTTCAGCATCCTCGCCGATTGGAAAAGGCTTATTAGGCAAAAAAGTGGGCGAAATTGCCGAAGTGGTTGCGCCAAATGGTACTATGAAATTTATGATTGATAATATTACTATTTAGTAAAGTAGCATACATTACTATTAGACTGCATCAAAGCGCGCACATTAATCTTGTGGGCGCTTTGTTTTTTTAATTAAATTAGTGTTTCAATACAATGACTATGACTTTGTTTTCAAAAATTATCGCGGGCGAAATTCCTTCTTATAAAATTGTGGAATCGGATCAATTTTTCGCCTTCTTGGATATTTTCCCTTTACAAAAAGGGCATGTACTGGTGGTGCCTAAAATAGAAGTTGATAAAATTTTTGAAGTGCCGGATGATTTTTTAGGGTCGTTATTAATTTTTGCAAAACCCATTGCCAAAGCTATCGAACAAAGCTTCCCATGTAATCGCGTGGGCATGGTTACCGTGGGTTTGGAAGTGCCGCATGCACATGTACACTTGATTCCTATTAATGAAGCAAAGGATATGGAATTTTCACAACCCAAATTAAAATTATCCAAGGAAGAATTTGAGGAAATTCAAAAAACCATTCAATCACATTTGAATGGGTAAGCAATTTTAAGTGGCGTATAATTTTATTATGAGAATATAAATGCGCCCCTATTTAAGTTTTTGTCTTCCTGGATTTTTTGCTAAAAATGCATCCCAACCTTTTAAACCTTTCGCAGCCGGCATCACTGGGCTACTCATTTGATACCAATGACAAAGTGCCACACCGAGTGCATCGGTGGCATCAAAATATTGCGGTTGTTTTTTTAAATCTAAAATTCGCTCCAACATTTTCCAGACCATATCCTTATCAGCATTTCCATTGCCCGTAATGGATTGTTTTACTTTTTTTGGTGCATATTCAGTCACCGGTAATTTAAACTGCATCGCAGCCGCAATCGCTACTCCTTGCGCGCGCCCTAACTTGAGCATACTTTGTACGTTTTTTCCAAAAAAGGGGGCTTCAATGGCAAAATGGGCAGGTTCGTATTTTTCGATGAGTTCAATGATTTTAGCGTGTATTAATTGCAGGCGCGCGTAAATGTCCTTTTCCTTGGTCAATTTCAATACATCCATATGTATTAAAGAAGGCTTACTGCCGCCTTTTAAAATAGCAAAACCTAGGATCTGTGTTCCTGGGTCAATTCCTAAAATAATGGGTGTTTTTGACATTTGCATTAAAGTTACAAATATGATGGCAAATTCCGAACTTTACCGCCAATGAAGGAGGTATTAATAAATCGTTTACGCAGTTGGGGAAATAAATCAATTGGATTAATCCTATTTGTAGTTTGCTTGGTCGCTATTTATAATAAAGTAGCGCACAATGAAAATTTGAATCAATACTCAGCCGACATTAAAATTCAGTTTGAGAAAGTTACTTTTTTTGAATGGTCAGTTTTGCTATTTCTTTTTTTATTAAACTATTTAATGGAAGCCATCAAGTGGCAAAAATTACTTGCATCCTGGAGCCCCATTTCAATTTTTAAATCTTATAAGTCTGTTTTGATTGGACAAGCTTTTGCTTTTTTTACCCCCGCGCGTTCGGGTGACTATGTAGGACGCATTTTATTGCTACCTCCGGGAAGTAAAATTAAAGGGGTGGCACAATTGGCTTGGTCCTCCTATGCGCAACTCATCATTACCATCAGCATTGGGAGTATTACACTTTTTTTTAACCTGCCCTTTTTCCCTTGGATCAAATGGTTTATGCCATTGGGCTTGGTCGCTGCTTTACTTGTTTATTTTCATCCAGGACAATTTAAAGGGTGGTTAAACAAAATAAATAAACTCCAAATTGAAAATAAATTAAAATTGAATTTATTGGTTCTTTCTTTTTTTAAATATGTTGTTTTTGTGCTTCAATATACTTGGGCAGTTAAAATGTTAAACATACCTATTGCGAATATTGATTTATGGATTGCTCTAGGGGTGTTGTTTTTACTACTAAGTATCATTCCTTCAATCAGTTTAACGGGTTTAGTGATACGTGGACAAATTATAGTAGTGTTATTGGAACCCTACTATAACAATAGTTTAATGCTGATATGCTTAAGTACCATCATTTGGGCAGTTAACTTTTTATTACCTGCCCTCATTGGGGCATTTTTATTAATTAATTTCCGCATAAAGCAATAATTTTGCATGATGCTAATTATCAAATGCGTCATTTTAAATTAAAGCTCCTGTGTATATTTTATTCATAATATTAAGTTCTTTATTATCTTTTTTTCCTGTTAAGGAACGGGATGGCCTGTGCAATCAAATCAACAAATCCTATCAAACTGGCGAAAAAGTGAGATACACGATTTATTATAATGTGATTGGTCTGTATGTGAATGCAGGTAAGGCGGAGTTCAGCATAAAATCATCTTCTTGGAATAATACCCCGGCCTATACATTTACACTCAATGGCCGTTCTAATTCAAAATATGATTGGATTTTCAAAGTCAGAGACAAATATGAGTCAGTGGTAGATGCTAAAACCTTATTGCCCTATCAATTTACCCGACATATTAACGAAGGCAGCTTTCATAAAAAGCAAGAAGTGTTATTTGATCAAAAAAATAATACAGCCACTAGTGAAGCAGGTGTGTTTAATACAGCCGATTGTACATTTGATGTTATTAGTGCTATTTATGCAGCACGAAATATTAATTATGAAAAATGTCAAATCAACGATAAAATCAATTTGAGTTTTTTCATTGACGATAATTTATATCCTTCCTATTTTAAATTTTTAGGTCGTTCTGAAATCACGACTCAATATGGTCGCTTTAAAGTAATTAAATTAGCGCCCTTATTGGTGAAGGGCAGTATGTTTGATGGTGGTGAAAAAATGATTGTATGGGTAACGGATGATGAAAACCATATCCCCGTTCGTATTGAAACACCGATTGTTGTTGGAAGTATTAAAGTAGACTTAGATGGCTATGAAAACATCCGACATCCCTTAACCTCATTGATGGAAGTAGTAGAGTAGCAGTGAACTTTATTGCTGCAACCAGGTATGCAATGTAAAACTTGCATTCGATCTAATTCCTTTTTCTGTTTCGTGTAAACTACAACATTCATTGAACGCGTCGTGTTCAAAAAATAAAGTGTAATTATTTTTCACAGCTTCATTTAAGAATAGTTCTTTTTCGGCAAGTGTGATCAGTGGTTGCATATCATAGCCCATCACATAAGGCAGTGGTATATGTGCTACGCTGGGTAATAAGTCGGCCATAAAAACCAATGCACGGCCATCTATATTTATTTTAGGGATTAACATTGCTTGGGTATGTCCATTGACAACAAAGCAGGTGATATTGGGGCTAAAATGAATTTCTTGTAAGTTACTTCCACTTTTAAATGCAGGCAGGCTGATTAATTTTAGTTGGCCGCTCTGTTGCAGGGGTAAAATATTTTCCTTTAAAAAAGATGCTTTTTCGCGCTTATTTGGATTGAGTGCTAATTCCCATTGTGGTTCACTCACCCAGTAAGTAGCATTCGGAAAAGTTAATTTAAATGTGTCATTTTCCTTTTGAACAGCACCTCCTACATGATCAAAATGTAAATGTGTTAATAATACATCCGTGATATCATTGGCACTAAAATTTAATTGATGTAAAGCATCATTTAAGGTAACGGTTTCATGGGGATGGTAGTGACTTAAAAATTTGGCATCTTGTTTGTCACCCATACCCGTATCAATAAGTATTTTTCTTTCTCCGTCAATCACCAACAAGCAACGTAAAGACCAAGTACACAAATTATTATCGTCTGCCGGATTTAGTTTGTTCCAAATTCCTTTAGGCACAACACCAAACATAGCACCGCCATCTAATTTAAACTTACCTGTGTCAACACTAAATACCTGCATGTCCTTTTAATTTTGAAGTGCGATACAATAAAACAAATCCTATGATAAAAAATATACACAAAGCCAATACCGAGTTTCGTTGTGATCCAGTGATTTCATTAATAAAACCAAAGCTAAACATACCAATAACTATCGCTACTTTTTCTGTAACGTCATAAAAGCTGAAATAACTAGTAGTGTCATGTGTTTCAGGCATCAACTTGGAATAAGTACTTCTGCTCACTGATTGTATACCGCCCATGACAAATCCCACAATAATGGCTAAGCTATAAAACGGCATGACACTATTGCGTGGTAGGTAGTAACCCATAATACATCCGCCAATCCAAATCAATATCGCTATCATTAGCGTGTTAAAATTACCCCATTTGCTGGCGAGTTTTGCCATTAAATGGGCGCCAGGAATGGCCACTAATTGAATAATTAATATGGCAATAATTAAGTTGGTGGTAGGTATGTTTAATTCACTCTTACCATATAGCGTTGCAGCTAACATAACTGTTTGAACGCCCATATTGTAAAAGAAAAAAGATAATAAAAATTGTTTTAATAGCGGTTGTGTTTTAAGTTCAATCCAAACCTTGTGCAGTTCCTTGTAACCTTGTGTAATTAAATTTTTACTATGTGCGCCTTTGACACCCTTACTTGCAGGAAGTCTTGAAATGGCTAACCAACCAAAGCTGACCCACCAAATGCCGACCAATAAAAATGAAATCTGGGATGCTTTACCCACTGTGATGCCGAATAGTTCAGGTTTTAAAACAAACACAAAACAAATAATTTGTAAAAGTACTGAACCAATATAACCCATCATAAACCCTTTCGCGCTAATTCGATCACGATCCTCCGGTGCTGCAATTTCAGGTAAGTAGGAATTATAAAAAACCAAACTACTCCAAAACCCAACACAAGCAATAATCACTGAAATTAATCCACCCATAATATGGTCGCTGTCAAAAAAGTAAAGTGAAGCGCAAGACAAGCTACCCATGGTACAAAAAAAGCGGAGAAACTGTTTTTTATTTCCCCTGTAATCAGCAATAGAGGATAATATGGGCGACATGATTGCCACAATGACAAAAGCAATGGCTAGTATATAATTATAAAGTGCAGTGTTTGAAAACTCATAATTTCCAATTTTAATTTTATCGATTAATGTATTTTCATTGCCATCGCCGGTAACTGCTTCATAGTAGGCAGGAAAAATAGTAGAAGTAATTACAAGATTGTAAACACTATTGGCCCAATCATACATGGCCCATCCGTTGACAACTTTTTTTGAGGCAGTTTGCATACGCGAGTTTATTAGTGTTTTAAAAATACTAATAAATACCCAACTCTCCTATAGGCGGGGTTAGCAAAGATGATTCGTGTATAACAATACCAAAATGGTGATACCCAACACAATTCGGTACCAACCAAAGGGGGCAAATCCCATTTTTTGAACAATTTTGATAAAAAATTGAACCGAGACCAAAGCAACTATAAAAGCAACAATAGCGCCAATCAATAATGTAATGAGGTTATTTGAAGAGAATACTTCAGGATTGGTTTTGTATACATCCAAAGTGCTTTTCGCGGAGGCTGCCATCATGGTTGGCACAGCTAAGAAAAAGGAAAACTCCAATGCTATTTTCTTGCTTAATTTTTGACTCATTCCGCCTATAATAGTTGCGGCACTTCGGCTTAATCCAGGAAAAATAATGGACAATACTTGAAAACAACCAATGATGAATGATTTTTGATAACTGATTTCACCTGCCTCATTATTCGTATTTGTAGCAGTCTCATTCGCTTTAAATAATTTGTCTATAAACAACAGGATAACCCCGCCAGCAATCATGACAATGGCAATCACCCATAAATTATTTAATGCAGCATCAATGTATTTTTTTAATAAAGCCCCAAATAGCAAAGCTGGAATCACAGCTACGATTAATTTTAAATAAAAGCTAAAATGCTTAAAATCAAAAAATCTTTTTTTATAAATTACTACAACAGATGCAATAGCAGCAAACTGTATTACTATCTCAAATAAGTCAACAAATGGGCTGTCGTCAATGCCTAGAAAAGGATTGGCAAACTTCATATGTGCAGTGCTTGAAATGGGTAAAAACTCAGTGATACCTTCAATGATAGCAATGATTATTGCTTGTATTGTATTCATAATGGTGTATTAAAAAACAGATCCCGAGCGCAGGCGTCGGGATCTGTTTAAATTTTATTTTAATTATGCTTTTTTAAATAGGGCATAAATTTCAACCAAAAAGCCAATGATCATGACGATTGGTGCTAAGGTAATGCGTCTAAAGCTATACACTTCACTTGCATTAAATACATTCGGGTCAGCGCTTTTTCCACCTGTCATTAATAGCATTCCTGCTGTAATTAATAGGGCGCCCACTAACATCCAAATATAATTTGACTTGCCAAAAATGTCTAAGGATTTTTTTGTTTCTTTCTGTGTCATACAATTTTATTTTATGCTATTGTCGTTTCCGCTGGATTTGCTCGTTTTGGTTGGACTTAATTTCTGAATTATAAATTTAATGAATTAGTTAATATAGAACGTCTAATTTCATTTTTAAATATTTCAAAAAACTACGGTAAGTGCTAAATACGGATATGCCCACACCCATAATAATGATGCCGCCAAAGAGTAATAAATCATTCCCAGCACCTTGGATGGTTCTGATTTGTGGAAATTGACTACCTGCCCATTGAATTAAACCAAATAGTAAAACAATGGAAATAAAGGCACTGGTTAATCCATTGATCAATGCACGAATCACTAATGGTTTTGAAATAAAGCTTCTTGTCGCACCTACCATTTGCATGGTTTTAATTAAAAAACGATTACTGAACATAGCTAATCGAATGGTATTGTCGATGCTGATAATTACGATGATGCACAATATAATAGACATCACTAAAAAAATCACCCCAATTTTAGTGGCTCTTTCATTCAGGTTGGTCACTAAGCTTTTTGGATATTGAATATCTGCTACTTCATTTTTGAATGTATTTTCAATAGTTGCGCTAATGTTGGCTAAACTATCTGGATTCACATAATCGGCTTTGGCAAAAAAGTCGACACTTTCAGGAAGGGGGTTTACATCTAATATCTTAGCCCATTCTTCATTATTTTCTTTATTCCAGATGTCTTTGGCCTTTTCCTTATTTACGTATTCGACGTTTTTAGCATAGGGTTGGATGGCAATATATTGCTGTACTTTTCCTATTGCATTTTTGTCGGAGGTTCTCAAATAAACGCTAATACGGATATCTTCTTTAAAATTGTCCCCAATGGAATGTAGGTTTAAAAATAGCCATCCCATGATGCCCATTATAAATAAAACAATCGCCACCCCAATGACACTATAAATGTAGTTGGGCTTGCTGCGTTTTAAAGAGGAAGATCCGGTCACTGCCATAGCATAAAATTTTACTTGTTCACTTTGCAAATGTAGGGTTTTGAACGCTAATGGCTTACATTTGCAGAGGATGAATTATCCCATTTTTTAGGCCAAAATGTGTATTTTTTTGATTTTGGTTAAAGAATTGTTATGATTTAACCATTTAAAATGAAATGCAATTAGATGGAGTATCAATTTAGGGCCATTGAAAAGAAATGGCAAACTATTTGGCAGGAGAAAAAAGCATACCAGGTTAGCAATGAATCAAGCAAACCCAAGTGTTATGTGTTGGATATGTTCCCTTATCCTAGCGGAGCTGGTTTGCATGTAGGACATCCTTTGGGTTATATTGCTTCGGATATTTATAGCCGTTTTAAAAGATTAAAAGGTTTTAATGTTTTGCATCCGATGGGGTATGATGCGTTTGGTTTACCAGCAGAACAATATGCCATTGAAAATGGAGTACATCCTGCCATCTGCACCCATGATAATATTAATAATTTTAGAAAGCAATTAGACAATATTGGATTTTGTTACGATTGGGATAGAGAAGTGCGCACTTGTGATGCTACTTATTACAAATGGACACAATGGATATTTTTACAACTTTTTAATAGTTATTTTGATCGCGCTCAACAAAAGGCAACACCTATTCAAAATTTGGTGTCGACATTTGAAAAGGAAGGAAATAAAAATCATCCCTGTCCAGTGGATGAGGTGAAAATATTCCCGGCGGAAGCTTGGAAATCCTATACTCAAAAACAACAGCAAGATATTTTAATGCATTACCGTTTGGCATTTTGTGGTATTGGAGAAGTGAATTGGTGTGCAGCATTGGGAACCGTACTAGCAAATGACGAAGTGATTAATGGCTTAAGTGAAAGAGGCGGTCATCCGGTGGAGAAGAAAAAATTAAGACAATGGTATTTACGTATCACAGAATATGCAGATAGGTTATTAAGCGGACTGGAAACTATTCAGTTTAGTGATGCCATGAAGGAAATGCAATCCAATTGGATTGGAAAAAGCGAAGGGGCTGAAATAAATTTTGCAGTAAAAGACGCTAACGAAGTGTTGTGTGTATATACAACACGCCCGGATACTATGTTTGGCGTTGACTTTATGGTAGTAGCACCAGAGCATGCAATTATTGAAAAAATTGTTCCGAGTTCACATCAAGCAGAAGTAGCAAAATATATTGCTTATGTAAAAAGCAGAAGTGAGCGTGAAAGAATTGCTGAGAAAAAAATTACAGGATGTTTTACAGGAGCGTATGTTATAAATCCATTCAATGGTGTTGAAATTCCTGTTTGGATTTCGGAATATGTGTTGGCAGGTTATGGAACGGGTGCAATTATGGCGGTGCCTTGTGGAGATGATCGTGATTTTAAATTTGCAAAACATTTCAATATACCCATCACCAATATTATTGGAGATGCCTTTAATGGTTTGGAAGCGAATCCCACCAAAGAAGCCATTTTAAGTAATAGTGATTTTCTAAATGGCGTGGTACAAAAAGCAGCCATTGCAATTGTGAATGATAAAATTGAAGCATTGGGATTGGGTAATCGCAAAATCAATTATCGTATGCGTGATGCTGCCTTTAGCAGACAGCGCTATTGGGGTGAGCCATTTCCAATTAAATGGGACAATGGCATTGCTTATCCATTGGATGAGAAAGCGTTGCCTTTATTATTACCTAAGGTGGATCATTATGGCCCAGGACCTGATGGGGAAGGGCCGCTAGCGAATATTCCTTCCTGGAAGGAAGCGCAATTGGAAACCAATACCATGCCTGGTTTTGCGGGAAGTAGTTGGTACTTTTTACGTTATATGGATGCCCATAATAAAAATGAATTTTGTAGCAGAAAAGTGAGTGATTATTGGGGGCAAGTAGATTTATATATTGGTGGTACGGAGCATGCGGTAGGGCATTTGCTTTACAGTAGAATGTGGACCAAGGCTTTGTATGATTTAGGGCATATTGGTTTTGATGAGCCATATAAAAAATTATTGAATCAAGGAATGATTCAAGGAAGCTCTCGATTTGTATATCGCAAAAGAGGAAGTTCCATTTTTGTTTCTGCTGGTTTAATTAAAGATTATGAAGTTGATCAGTTACATGTGGATGTAAATAAAGTAGACGGCGTTGAATTAGATACGGAAGCATTTAAAAAGTGGAAACCTGATTATGCGAATGCGGAATTTATTTTAGAAGATGGAAAATACATTTGTGGCGTAGAGGTTGAAAAAATGTCTAAGTCAAAGTTTAACACAGTCAACCCTGACGATTTAGTAAACAAGTATGGCGCGGATACCTTTAGGATGTATGAAATGTTTTTAGGTCCGGTGGAGCAGAGCAAGCCATGGGATACGAAAGGGATCGAGGGGGTGCATCGCTTTTTGAAAAAGTTTTGGCGTTTATTTTTTGATGAAATTAAAGGAGAGATTTGGGTGGATGAAGCTGCAAATTTAGAGGAACTAAAAGTGTTGCATAAAACCATAAAAAAAATTGAGGAAGATACCGATCGTCATAGCTTTAATACAGCGGTAAGTGCTTTCATGATTTGTGTGAATGAATTATATGATTTGGGTTGCCATAAAAAAACGGTTTTATCTGACTTACTTGTTTTAATGACGCCCTACGCGCCGCACTTTTGCGAGGAATTATGGCAGGTGTTAGGTAATCAGGGATTAGTGATAGATGCTACTTTCCCCATATTTGATGCGAAGTATGTTGTAGAAACCGCCAAGGATTACCCCGTAAGCATCAATGGTAAAATGAGAACCAATATTGCGATTGATTTATCCTGCACTGAGCAAGAGGTGAGTGATATAGTAATGGCGAATTCGGTTGTTCAAAAGTGGATGGAAGGAAAGCCAGTAAAAAAACTGATTTTCGTGAAGGGTAAAATGATAAATGTTGTAATTTAAATAATGGTGGATAATTAAAACCCGAATGGAGTAATCAAAAATGGGTTAAACGAATTTTAAAAAATAATTATGAAAAAACAGCTTCTTTTTTTAACTAGTATTTTTTGTGTGATGCTATTGCAAGCGCAAATGCGTATGCCACAATCTAATTTACCAAGATTTAATCGTTGGTTGAATAATGATGAATTTGTTATTAATACAAAATTAAAAGCAGGGACACCATCTGCTGATTATGTATATAATATAAATACAAAAGCTTACACGCCTACGCCTGCTGCTGTTATGAAGGAAGAGGCAACCGTTAGTTTAAAAAACGGGGAAGTAGCAATTAGGGTAAGTGGTGTTGAAACTGTTTTAACATCGGATAAAGGCGACAAGAAAAATCCACAACTTTCACCGGATGGTCAATATGTTGGCTATACAAAGGATAATAATTTATATACTGTAAGTGTTGCCGATAAAAAAGTAACTGCAATTACTTCTGAAAAACAAAATGGGATTTTAAATGGTTATGCGAGCTGGGTATATTTTGAAGAAATTTTTGGCCGCCCTTCTCAATACCGTGCATTTTGGTGGAGCCCAGATAGCAAATTTATTTCCTTTATGCGTTTTGATGAAAGTAAAGTACCTATGTTCCCAATCTATAACAGTGAAGGGTTGCATGGCTTTGTCGAGGAAACCCGTTATCCAAAAGTGGGTGATCCTAATCCTACAGTAAAAATTGGTTGGGCAACCCCAACTGGTGGCAAAATTACTTGGGCTGATTTTAATGACCAAGAAGACCAATATTTTGGATGGCCTATCTGGAATCCCAATAACAAAAGTATGTGGTTGCCATGGATGGATCGTGGACAAAATAACTTAAAAATTTATGAATTAGATATGACTTCTGGTGCTAAGAAAGAAGTGTACAAAGAGTATCAAAAAACTTGGATCGATTTGGAGGATAGGGTGAGTGGTCGTATTAATTTTATAGCCAACAACGAAGGTTATATTGCACAATCGGATGCGTCTGGATGGAATCAGTTGTATTTGTATAATATGAATGGACAATTAATCAATCCAATCACCAACGGAAAGTTTACCGTTACAGGAATTAAGTTGATAGATGAAAAAACAAGGTCCATATATTTTACTGCACGTGGATTAGAAAATTCAGCACGTGGTGATTTTTATGTTGTCAATTTTGATGGAAAAAACTTAAAGCGACTTTCTATTGGCGATTATAATCATGCACAAATATATTTATCACCGAATGCAAAACGATTTGTTTCTGTTTATAGCAATGTAAACACACCAACTACGATTGCATTGGTGGATCGTAAAGAAAAAAATCCAGTAGTTACAGTTTTGGGAACTGCTGTTGACTCTAGTTTTAAGGCTGAAAATTTTGCAAAAACAGAATTAATCAGAATTAAAAGTGCGGATGGCTTATTTGAATTACCAGCGCTAGTTACCTGGCCTAAAAATATGGATCCAAATAAAAAATATCCCTTAATGGTGAGCATTTATGGTGGTCCAAATGCAGGAACAGTCATGGATAGTTGGAGCAATCCAGAAATGAAAGAAAACTGGGCGAAGGAAGGAATGATACAAGTGGCATTTGATCACCGTGCGAGTGGACATTTTGGAAAGGAAGGCGTGAACTATATGTATCGTAATTTAGGTTATTGGGAAATGCAGGATTACATGACCATGGCGAAGTGGTTTATTGCCAATGGAAGTGCGGATCCTAAAAAAATTGCCATCACTGGGTTTAGTTATGGGGGTTATATGAGTTGCTATGCTTTAACTTATGGTGCTGATGTATTTACACATGCTATGGCAGGTGGTAGTGTTACTGCTTGGGAGTTATATGATTCACATTACACAGAAAGATTCATGGATACGCAAAAGGAAAATCCAGAAGGGTATAAGTCCGGTAGTGTAATGACCCATGTTAAAAATTTTAAAGGAGTATTGCAATTGGTACATGGCACCATGGATGATAATGTACACATGCAAAATTCGATACAGTTGTTAAGTGCATTACAGGATAATGGCAAGGATGTTGAGTTTATGTTGTATCCAGGTGGTCGACATGGATGGGGTGGTGCCAAAGGGAAACACTTCAGTGATTTAAAAAATAAATTTATTTATAAATACTTATTAGAAAAGCCAGTTCCTGCAACCAAATAAAAAAATATTCATGTCCAATCCAATTTTAGATAGTTCGAATAATAGTTCAAACCCTTTAGACAAGGAGTTTGAAAATAGTATTCGTCCAAGGGAGATGGATGCTTTTGCTGGCCAGCCTCAACTGATTGAAAATTTAAGCATTTTTATCAAGGCTGCTAAAATGAGGGGCGAGGCCTTGGATCATATTTTATTTCATGGCCCTCCAGGTTTGGGTAAGACCACCTTAAGCCGAATTGTTGCTAATGAAATGGGTGTTCAAATTAAAGAAACATCGGGTCCGGTGATTGAAAAACCCAGCGACTTAGCAGGCTTATTAACCAGTTTGGAAGCAAATGATGTTTTATTTATTGATGAGATACACCGTTTAAGCACGGTGGTAGAAGAATATTTATATGCCGCGATGGAGGACTATAAAATTGATATTATGATTGATACAGGCCCAAACGCCCGTAGCATTCAAATTAATTTAAATCCATTTACATTAGTTGGCGCGACTACGCGTAGTGGTTTATTAACAGCCCCTTTATTATCGAGGTTTGGGATCAAATCAAGATTGGAATATTATCCTGCCAGCGTTATTGAAAAAATTATTTTAAGAAGTGCGCAAATATTGGATGTGAAAATTAATGCAGATGCGGCAAGGGAAATTTCAAGAAGAAGTAGGGGCACGCCGCGTATTGCCAACGGACTTCTAAGACGTGTACGTGATTTTGCACAAGTACTAAATGATGGATCTGTGGATATTGGCATTACCAAACATGCATTAAAAGCGTTGAATGTGGATGAGCATGGCTTGGATGAAATGGATAACCGTATATTATTAGCAATTATAGAAAAGTTCAAGGGAGGCCCTGTCGGGATTACGACGATTGCTACTGCGGTAGGTGAGGAGTCGGGTACTATTGAGGAAGTATACGAGCCTTTTTTAATTCAGGAAGGTTTTTTACAACGCACACCCCGAGGTCGTGAGGTAACAGATAAAGCATATAAACATTTGGGCAAACAAAAAGCCCGAGGCCATTTAGATAACCCCGAGCTTTTCCGTTAATGTATTAGACACGATTTTTTGTTATTGCACCACTAATCGGAAACCATTCCCGTGAATGTTTACGATTTCTATTTTTTCATCTTCCTTTAAGTACTTCCTTAATTTGGCAATGTACACATCCATGCTTCTGCCATTAAAGTAAGTATCGCTACCCCATATTTTTTTCAGTGCTTTTTCGCGGGTTAGCAAATCGTTCTTATTATCCGCCAACATTTTAAGCAACTCGTTTTCCTTAGGCGATAATACCTGTGTTTTTTGGTTGAATTTTAATTCACGCAACTTGGGATTAAAATGGTAACCAGCCAAATTAAATTCTACATTGTCTGAAACTTTATTGTCATCTTCATTGCGTTTGATAATTACCTTGATTTTTAACAACAATACTTCACTATCAAAAGGTTTGGTGATATAATCATCAGCCCCTAATTTGTAGCCAGTGATAATATCTTCCTTTAAAGTTTTAGCACTTAAAAAAAACAAAGGCACATCAGGATCAATATCTCTAATTTCCTCAGCGAGGGTAAATCCATCCACATGTGGCATCATGACATCTAATAAGCATAAGTCAAACTTTTCACGCTGAAAAGCTGCCAAGCCCAAACGGCCATCCCGCTCTAATGTTACTTCGTAATCATTTAACTCTAAGTAGTTTTTAAGTACCAAACCCAAATTGCTGTCGTCCTCGCACAACAAAATTTTACTTGTTTTTTTATCTTCCATATTGATTGCTTTGTGTAAAGAAACGCTTTTTAATTATTGTGGGTAAAAAAGGATTTCCAATGTTTTGTTAAAATATACCTATTTCTTCGTACTTGTACAAAGGTCGCATATTTTACATGGGGTTGGATTTATTTCACCAAAATATTTGGCCAAAAAAACACTGCGACAACTTGCATTTTGACCCCATAAATAGTCTGAAAAATGCTTAATTCTGTCCTGAAATGCCTTTAACCTTGCTTGGTAATTATCCAAGTCAATGGTAATATGTGCAGCCGCTGCCCGATTCCATATAAATTGCACTACGGGTTGGTTTTCCTTTTGTTCAAAACTAATCATTCCATGTTTTTGCAAAAGTGATAAGCTATTTAACACAAACGGAATATCTCTTTGTAAAAGATTCGCTAATAAATTTTCATTGATGAACTGCGGGCTATCTAATATACCTCCATAACTGCGCAATAGGGTTTGAAGTACAATGGTGCCTATATTATTTTCCTTTTCAAAGTCGTCCATCATTGAACGGTCTGCCAATACTTGCACCAAGGAGGGTTTAAAAGAACTTGGTGAAAATTTCACATGTCCTTCCTGTTCGATCCATTGTAAAGCATTCCGCGCAGTCATTTTATCCCACTCAAATCGCGTGCAAAAAGTATCAAAGTCAAATAAAAATTGCTGTTTTTCACCCATACCAATCGGAAGTTGCACATAGTCAGCCAAGTCCTGATAAACTTTTTTTATGGTAGCGATGGAAGGATATTTTTTTTCTTGTACAGTTTTCCAATAATCCCAGTCATTTTGTTGTAACAATAAAATAGCTGCAGCCCCTTGGCCATCGCGACCTGCTCTTCCGGCTTCCTGATAATATTGTTCCAAACTTCCTGGGATATCATAATGTATTACTGCTTTTACACTACTTTTATTGATGCCCATACCAAAGGCACTCGTACAAACCATGATTTGAATTTCATCATTCATCCAGGCACGTTGATTGCATTGCCTGGTTTCAATGGAAAGACCCGCGTGGTATTCTTCGACTTTGTACTTGTAGGCTTTTAATAAATTAGTCAACTGACTTACATTGTTGCGTGTGTTACAATAAATAATGATCGCCCCTTTTATTTCATTTAAAATTAAGCGGCAGCTATGCAATTTAACGGGTACCAGATGAATACTGTATTTTAAATTAGGCCGTAAAAATTGATCCGTGATAATAGTAGCTTTTTGTAATGCCAATTGCTTGATGATGTCTTCCTGCACCAATGGAATTGCGGATGCAGTAATCGCTAAAATGGGTACTTTTGGAAAAAGCTTTTTTAAAATACTTAATTTTCGATAGGCTGGTCTAAAGTCATAGCCCCATTGTGAAATACAATGCGCTTCATCAATGGCAAATAGTTGAATGTTTAATTGTGCTAAGAAGCTTTGAAAATTAGTTTGCGCTAATTTCTCAGGGCTACAATAAATAAATTGGTACTTCCCCTTTTTTGCATCGTTTAAAATAGTTTCTTCCGCATCAGGTGTAATTTGACCACCTAGGTTAACGGCTGAAATATTTTTATCTAACAAATCCTTTACCTGATCCTGCATTAAAGCAATTAAAGGACTAATCACCACACATATGCCGCCATGGGTAATAGTGGGCACTTGAAAACACAATGATTTTCCTGCGCCCGTTGGAAGTAAGGTCAATACATCATTGCCTGCTAAAACAGCATCAATCACTGCCTCTTGTTGTGGCCTAAATGTTTCATAGCCCCAATATTGCTTTAATATTTGTGTCGTATTTTTCAAAAAGGTTACACTAATTTTTTCTTGAATAACCTTAATGAATTTATTGCCAATACCACATCACTTAATCCCATAATTAATGCACCATAAGTGGGTCCCCAAGTACCTAATAGTCCTAAGGCTGCAACAGGGATGGCAATGATATTATAGGAGAATGCCCAAATCAAATTTTCCTTAATGGTTTCATAGGTTCTTTTACCTAAGCCCAATGCCATCGGTAAATTTTTCAATCCTTGGTTCATTAAAATAACCTGTGCGGTTTGTATGGCAATATGTGATGCGTTACTTAATGAAATTCCAATGGTTGCTTTCGCGAGCGCCGGTGCATCATTGATGCCGTCACCCACCATTGCCGTAGGATATTTTTTTACAAAATTATCAAGTTGTGTTAATTTATCTGCAGGGCTTTGTTCGCCAATAATTTCTTGGATGCCTAATGCTTTTCCTATTTTATCACATTTGGATTGTCGGTCACCACTTAATAAAATAGTATGTACCCCTTGTTTGTGTAGGGTTTCAATCACCAATTTTGCATCCGGTCTTATTTCATCTTCCACATCAATCCAGCCAATGAGTTGGTTATTTTTTTGGATATAAATATTATGATCATCCTCCTTGTAGTTTTGATCCCCTAGAGTTTTGAATGAACCTGCCCAATATTGATTGCCTTCTTTGTCTGTGGCGTTGATACCTAATCCTTTGACTTCTTCAATTTTGCCCCAAGAAATTGTATTGCTTGATTTCCATTCCAAGCTGATGCATTTAGCAATAGGATGGTTCGAATATTTTTCCAAAGCATACACCAATGATTTAAAATCAGCTTCAGGGGTGCCATCCACTATTTTAAATTGTGCCACAGAAAAATGCCCTGTAGTTAAGGTGCCGGTTTTGTCAAAAACCACTTGCTTGATATCTTTAAATGTTTCTAAACTTTTTGCATTTTTAAATAATACACCGTTACGCGCGCCTCGGCCCAAGCCAACTGCAATAGCTGCAGGTGTAGCCAATCCCATCGCACATGGGCAGGAGATGACCAGTACGGCGATGGCGCGCAACATGCTTTCTCCAAAACCAATATTTCCGCCTAATGCATTATGTGCAAAAAAATAATTTAATACCAAGGTAGCAACGGAAATGCTCAATACCAAGGGAACAAATACCGCACTTATTTTATCCGCTAAAATTTGCACGGGTGGTTTTTCGCCTTGTGCTGCTTTCACCATTTTTAAAATATTAGCAAGGACGGTGTCATCGCCAACAGCAGTTACATAGGCTTTAAGGCTGCCATCTTGAATGGTGCTTCCGCCTAATAACAAATCATTTTTTTTACGTTGCACGGGTACACTTTCGCCGGTAACAATCGATTCATTGACATTCGCTTCGCCCCATAATATTTTTGAATCCATCGGAACGGTCTCGCCCGAGTTAATTAAAATTATATCGCCCACTTTTAAGGTGGTACTTTCTACATTAAAAATAATTTCTTTGTGATTTTCGTCAAACACAATCATATTTGCCATTACTTTTTGCGCCTTCACTAAATCTTTTAATGCACGTTGGGTGGATTGTATGCTTGCATCCTCTATGTAATTACCTAAAAATACCAAAGTGATAATGGTGGCGGTGGTTTCATAATACGTAAATCCAACACCTAATTCCATCAGCGTGCCATATAAGCTATAACCAAATGAGGCGAGTGCGCCAATGGCAACGAGTACATTCATATTTGGGATACCACCGCGAATACTATGCCAGGCACTTTTACCAAAATAACCCATACCTATAATAAAAACAGGGAGTGTAAATCCGAGTTGCACATAAGGGTTCATCATCCAGTGAATATGAACCCCAGGTAACATGTGAATTAAAAGGGGTAGGGTAAACACAAAACTAAAAAGGGCGCGTTCTCCATTATTATCCAACCACTTTTTTTTAGCGCCTGCTTCTTCCTGTCCTCTTACTTTATATCCCAAACCTTGTATGCCTTTAATTATTGTTTCCTTGGTTACATTTTCGGGCAGGTCAAATTGCACTTCGCCTTCCATGAAATTTACCTTGGGTTCATTGATTCCTTTTGTCTGCAAATATTTGTGTATGGATAAGGCACAATTGGTACAACTCATCCCATCTACTTTCCATTGAACTGATTCCATATTAAAACCGTTTATAGGGTAAAGATACGAAGCATTTTGCCCATATAATAAAGCTTTAATACCCTTTTAAACATTGTATTTGTTCACATATCTTTGCATCATGGATATGATTTACACTTTAGCGGAAATGGACGATGTAGCGCAAAGCCTAATGAAGAAATTCGGTTCAAAATCCGTATGGGCTTTTCATGCACCCATGGGCGCAGGGAAAACCACTTTGATTACTGCACTGTGTAAAATTTTAGGGGTACAGGATAGAGTCAATAGCCCCACTTTTGCGATTATGAATGAGTATCAAGGCCTTGGTAAAGTGATTTATCATATGGATTGGTATCGTTTAGAAAATGACGGAGAAGCGCGTAGGGCAGGTGTTGAAATGGCCATGGAGGATTCGGATTATTGTTTTATTGAATGGCCAGAAAAAGCAATCAACTTAATTCCAGCGGAAGCCCTTCATATTGAAATTGAAATATTGGGTCCCGAACATCGACGTATTTTTATACCCTAAGTTGTCCATCCAAATTTTGTATCTTCATTAAAATTTTGTTTTATGAGTACTTTAAAGCCCCAAATTGATAGTTCCATTACCTATGAAACACAGGAGGAGGTTTTAGATATTAAGTTTAGGACGAAACCTTTGATGATTGGTATTCCAAAGGAAATTGCATTTCAAGAAAATAGAATTGGTTTAATCCCGGAAGCGGTAAGTGTTTTAGTAGCGAATGGACATGAGGTTTTAATGGAGCACAATGCAGGTGAAGGAAGCAGGTATAGTGATATGGATTATTCTGAAGCGGGTGCTAAAATTGTATTTGACAAAGAAGAAGTGTATAAGTGTCCCATATTAGTAAAAACTGCGCCTCCTGTTGAAGCAGATTTACCTTTTTTACAAAACAACCAAACCATTATTTCTCCTTTGCATTTAACTGCATTAGAAAAAGGACTGATGGAAAAATTAATGGCCAAAAAAATTACCGCACTTGCTATTGAAAATATAAAAGATGAAAATCAGAACTATCCTATATTAAGAAGCATGGGTGAAATTACAGGTAGTGCTGTGATGTTAATTGCAGGTCAGTACTTGAGTAATTTTAACCAAGGCAAAGGAGTATTGTTGGGCGGCATTAGTGGCGTTCCACCTACCAAGGTAGTGATTATTGGGGCGGATATTATTGGTGAATTTGCTACGCGTAATGCGCTCGCATTAGGTGCGTCGGTAAAAGTATTTGATAACAACGTTTCAAGATTACAACGACTTCAAAATAATTTAGGACAAAGAGTTTGGACCTCGGTATTAGAACCTAAAATTTTAGCGAAGCAATTAAAAACCTGTGAGGTGGCTATTGGTGCTTTACGAAATGATTTTAGCCGTGCACCTATTGTTGTCACAGAAGAAATGGTGTCAGCAATGCGACCAGGTAGTATTATTATTGATGTTGCCATTGATCGCGGTGGTTGTTTTGAAACCAGTGAATTGACCAATCATGAAAAACCAATTAAAATAAAACATGGGGTGCTTCATTATGGTGTTCCAAACATTCCTAGTGGCTTTGCGCGAACTGCAAGCCAAGCGATTAGTAATGTATTGATGCCTTTGTTGGTGCAAATTGGTGATTTAGGTGGACTGTCTGAAATTATTTGGCAGCAAGTACAACTGAGAGAGGGGATCTATTTATATAAGGGGGCTTTGACTGATATTTATATCAGTGAAAAATTCAATTTAAAGTATACGGATTTGAACTTATTGATTGCAAGTAAAAGCTAGGCTTTTTTGTATTCCATTAAGTTTACTTGCTGATTGCAAAATGCATATTCCTGCGGATCATTACTTCCCACAATAATTAATTTGTGTTGCGCAAATTGTTGAATGAGTTCTGCATAAAGCTTATAGCCTTCTTTGTCCAAATTGCTACAAGGCTCATCTAATAATAACAAGGGGGTGTCGGATAAAATTGCCAACGCCAATTTTAATCTTTGTTTCATTCCGCTACTAAAATACCTGATTTGTTTGTGCGCTGAATTTTTTAAACCAATACGTTCAATGATATCATTAACTGAAATGGATGGTTGCAATGTTTTGAAAGTAGCATGAAAGTCAAATTGCTCCATCGTGGTAAATTCCTCCACCAATTCTAAGTAGGGTGCTGCAAAACTAATCTGTTGAAAAACGGTTGTATGGTCATTGTCACTCCAGTGAATAGTACCCTTGGTTAAGCTGCTGTAGCCTGCTATAATTTGAAGTAAAGTGCTTTTTCCAGAACCATTATTGCCAATCAGTGCATAATGTTGTCCAAGTTCAAATGTATAATCTAGATTTCTAAAAATCCATTCTTTATTGAATCTCTTGCTGGCTTGTTGTAAGCTAATTTGCATATGGATTAATCTTCTTCAACGACACCTTTGCCGAATCTTTTTATGACACCTCTACCGCTTTCTCTAATAAAGGTTACAATTTCATCGCGCTCATCTGTTGCTGGAATTTCTTCCTCAATAAATTCTAAAGCTTGCGTTGTATTCATCCCTTTACTAAAAATGTATCTGTAGATATCTAAAATGTGATTTATTTTTTCCAAATCAAATCCCCTTCTTTTTAAACCAACACTATTCACGCCGCCATAACTCAATGGATTGCGCACCGCTTTAATATAAGGAGGCACATCCTTGCTTACCAAGCTACCTCCAGCAATATAGGCGTGTTGTCCAATGTATACAAATTGGTGTACCGCACTCACTCCAGCGATCCACGCGTAATCACCTAATGTTACGTGACCTGCAATTTGTACACTATTACTTAAAATACAGTTGTTGCCTATAATACAATCATGTGCAATATGACTATAAGCCATGATTAAACAGTTGTTACCCACTTTAGTAATCCAACGATCCGAAGTTCCTCTATTGATGGTGACAAATTCACGAATGGTGGTGTTGTCTCCAATCTCAACATTTGTTTTTTCGCCATTAAACTTTAAATCTTGTGGATCGGCACCGATGACTGCTCCTGGAAATATGCGGCAGTTTTTTCCAATCTTAGTGCCATTCATGATGGTGACACTACTGCCAATCCAGGTGCCTTCTCCAATAACCACATCCCCATGAATCACGGTAAATGGATCAATTTTTACATTAGAGGCAATTTTTGCATTAGGATCAATATAGGTAAATGGATGTGTCATAATTTAATCTTCTTTTATTCTGCTCTTTTAATTACTTGTGCTACTAAATCAGCTTCGGTAGCTACTTTACCTCCAACATATACCGTGCCTCTCATTTCACAAATACCACGACGAATAGGGGAGGTTAATTCCATTTTCAACAACATGGTATCACCTGGTTTTACCATTTGTTTGAATTTGCAATTATCTATTTTTAAAAAGTAAGTATCGTATTGTCCTTTAGGCATTGCATTGATACACAATATACCACCTGTTTGGGCTAATGCTTCAATTTGTAAAACACCTGGCATGACTGGATTTCCTGGAAAGTGTCCAGGGAAAAACCATTCATTGTAAGTGACATTCTTGACACCCACAATCATCGTGTCTGTTAATTCAATGATTTTATCAATAAATAAAAACGGATGTCTGTGTGGTAATGTTTTTTCAATTTGTTCTAAATTAAACACGGGAGTTTCCGCAGGATTATATACGGGTACATCCTTAACGTGTTTATTTTTTTTAATGTACTGCTTAATTTTTTTAGCAAACTCCACATTACTACTATGCCCTGGACGATTGGCAATAATGCGTGCTTTAATTGGATAACCAATTAAAGCTAAGTCGCCTACCACATCTAATAATTTATGTCTTGCTGGTTCATTCGGGAATCTCAATTCCAAATTATTTAAATACCCCTCGCTTTTTACTTCAATTTTATCACGCTTAAATACTTTAGCTAATCTACTCATTTCCTCACTGGACACAGTCTTATCCACAACTACAATAGCGTTATTGATATCACCGCCTTTAATCAAATCATTTTTAAGTAAGGTTTCTAATTCATGTAAAAAACAAAAAGTGCGACAAGGTGCAATCTCTGCTTTAAAATCTTTGATGGTTTTTAATGCTGCATGCTGTGTGCCTAATACGGGACTATTAAAATCAATCAGTGTCGTAATTTGATAATCAAGCGCAGGGAGTGCCACCATTTCAACACGCTTCTCATCGTCGTAGTTAAATATATTTTCATCAATAATATACCATGCTTTTGCAGCATCCTGTTCAAAAATCCCTGCATCTTCTATTTTTTCAATAAAGGGACTAGAACTTCCATCAATTATTGGAATCTCAGGACCATTTACTTCAATTAATAAATTATCAACGCCCATGCCAACTAGGGCTGCTAAAATATGTTCAACAGTACTAATTTTTACATCACCTACTTGTAAGGTAGTTCCGCGGCTAGTATCTGTGACTAAATCGCAATCTGCTTTAATGGTCGGTTTATTGGGTAAATCAACTCTTTGAAATTGGATCCCATAACCTGGGTTGGTCGGAGTCAAGGTCATATCCACCAACACGCCTGTATGCAAACCGGTGCCACTAATACTGATACTTTTGCTTAAGGTATGTTGCTTATCGGGATTAAAATTTTGATCCATGCTATTCTTGTTTAATGCTTCGCTAATGTAAAGCAATGATTTTCAGCAAAATTAAGCTGAATTAGCCTTTTTGGGCCAGTTGTTGTACTAATATTTCAAGTTCCTTGACCCTTTTCTCCAATAATGGCAGGTTTTTAACCTGAATTTGGCTTCTTAAGGTGGCGCCATGCTCGCCAGCAGGGTAACCGGTGACCACTAAATTGGCCTGTTTGATGCTTTTGGTAAGCCCACTTCGTGCAGCAATTTTCACCCCATCGGCCACTAATAAATGTCCAGATGCGCCAGCTTGCCCACCCATCATTACGCTTTTACCGAGTTTGGTGCTGCCACTAATGCCACATTGTGCGGCGATGACTGTATTTTCTCCAATCTCTACATTATGTGCAATCTGTATTAGATTATCCAATTTCACCCCCTTTCTGATATAAGTGGAACCCATGGTCGCGCGATCAATGGTGGTGTTGGATCCGATTTCCACATTATCTTCAATAACCACATTGCCCAACTGAGGAACTTTTTGAAAACTACCATCCGCTGTAGGTGCAAATCCAAAACCATCACTTCCTATTACTGCATTTGAATGTATCGTAACATTGTTTCCAATCACACAGTCGGAATAAATAATTACGCCCGGATGTAATACTACATTGTTACCAATGCTAACATTTTCAGCAATCACTACATTGGGATAAACTTTAACATCATCTCCCATACTTACATTATTTCCAATATGCGCAAATGCAGCGATATAGTGGTTCTTACCCATTTTGGCTGAAGATGCTATAAAGGAAGGTTGTTCAATTCCGTTTAATTGTTGTGCTTTTAATTCCTGGTATTTAGTCAGTAAAGTTGCAAATGCCGCATAGGCATCAGGAACTTTAATGAGTGTAGCGGAAATACTTTTTTTCAATACCAAGGATGCATTTATGATAACAATTGATGCTTGCGTGGTGTATAAAAATTCCTCGTATTTGGGATTCGCTAAAAAGGAAATGTCTCCTTTTTTTGCTTCTTCAATTTTACCAAAATTATTTACTGTTATAGCGGCATCCCCTTCCACTTGACCTTGGATCATTAAAGCTATTTGTTGTGCAGTAAATTGTAGCATGCGCTAGGGGTTGAATGAGGGGTTATTCGTTAAGCAAGCAAATGTAAAATTTTTTCACCGGGGCGGAAAGACTTTCGTTGATTAAAGCGTTTTGAATTTGTGAAATAGTGCTTATTTGACCGGTTTTTAGCAAAATTTTAATAGTTTCTCCATCATTCTTATATAAGGTGTTGGTGGCTTCCCCTTTAAAACAAAGAAAAGAAAGGTCCTTCTCATTCATCGAAAACTTGGCTTTGACTAATTCATAGGCTGCATCCCATTCGCTTGTGCTAATGGGCTTGTCTTGCATCTTACACTTAAAGGATTTTCGATTTAATAAGCGGTTACATAAAAGAGATATCACAGGGTCCTTGTGGTGCTGCCATTTTTTAATGGCACTTAAAATGTCCGTATCATCTAATTGGCAATAGGCGTTTAAATCAATATCGGCTAATTTGCCCGTGAACTCGCTTAAAAAATAATCTAGTACAGTGCCCGTTTTTATAGCATCGTCTTTTTGTGCTAGCAACCATTGTGCACGTTCAATAATTTTAACCAACATGTTTTCAGCAGCAACCACCGATTTGTGCATATACACTTGCCAATACATTAATCTGCGTGACACCAAAAACTTTTCAACACTGGTAATTCCTTTTTCTTCCACCACTAATTCATTGTCATGAACGGTTAGCATTTTTAAAATGCGTTGGTAGCCAATGACGCCTTCACTAACGCCGGTGAAAAAACTATCGCGAGATAAATAATCCAAGCGATCCACATCTAACTGCCCACTTATTAATTGGTGTAAAAACTTTTTAGGATATTGGTTCGTGAAAATTTGTATGGCTAAGGTTAATTTCCCGTGGAGTGCCTCGTCGTTCTCGGTATTTAAAGCTTGCATAATCAAAAGCGATAAATCCTCATGGGTTACTCCTTTTAAAATTACATTTTCAAGTGCATGTGAAAAAGGGCCGTGACCAATATCGTGTAATAAGATGGCCGCTTTTGCAGCTTGTGCCTCGGCGTCGGTAATGTTAATTCCTTTGTCCTTAAGTTCGGTAATAGCATTGCACATTAAATGATAGGCACCCAAAGAGTGGTGCAAACGGGTATGCACTGCACCAGGATATACCAATTGCGCCAATGCCATTTGCTGTATACGCCTTAATCTTTGATAATAAGGATGGTTAACAATTGCTGCAATCACCGGATCATTAATGGTAATAAATCCGTGTACTGGGTCGTTTATAATTTTTCTACTAGTAATGGCCATAGTCTTGTTGTGTTTACAAAGGTACGAAATGTGAATAACTCGCAGTGCATAATTAAATGGCTGGAGCGCAAAAAAACTATATTTGTATGCCGACTTATTACCCTATAAATCAAACGATTAATATGAAATTAAATCAAACCACCTTAGATAAATTGGAAGATATTTTGGGAGAATCTGAATACGTAGTTAGATATGAGCGCGGAAATTTTCAGAGTGGCTGGTGTTTACTTGAATCAAGAAGAATTGTGGTTTTGAATAAATTTTTAAATTTAGAGGCGCGTATCAATACCTTGTTGGAATTAATTCCACAATTGGATATTCAATTTGATAAATTGACGCACAATTCTCAAAAGGTATATGAAGAAGTCAAAAAATTGAGTTTGACCCCTGCGGAATAATAGGCGGACTCGGTTTATTTGTTTGTTGTAAAAATATTTATTTTGTTACATTTCACCATCCTCGGTTCAGGAACAAGTACAGGCGTGCCTTTAATAGGTTGTGATTGTGAAGTATGTAAATCAGCTGACCCCATTAATCAAAGATTAAGAACAAGCATAAAAATTCAAAGTGCGACTACTACAGTGGTGATTGATACTACCCCTGATTTTAGGTATCAAATGCTGCGCACACAAACAACTAAATTAGATGCTATTGTTTTTACGCATCCGCACCGTGATCATTATGCAGGATTAGATGATATTCGGCCTTTTAATTTTTTTTCCAACAAGTCTATGCCCATTTACGCAAATGCACTTACACAAATTGCTATCAAAAGAGATTTTTATTATGCTTTTGAGGAAAAGAAAGATGTGGGACTTCCTGAAATGATTTTACATACGATTGACCAAGCTGAATTCAAAGTTGGAGATATTTCTTTTTTGCCTATTCATGTAATGCATCGAGAAATGCCAGTGCTAGGTTTTAGAATTGGGGATTTAAGTTACATCACGGATGCAAATTATATTTCAGCAGAAGAAAAAGAAAAAGTAAAGGGATCAAAAATTTTAATTTTAAATGCTTTACGAAAACAGGATCATCCCACCCATTTTAATTTGGCGCAAGCTATTGCTTTGGCATCAGAGTTGAAAGTGCCCACGGTATATTTTATTCACTTTAGCCACCAAATAGGGTTGCATGATCAGGTGGAAGCTAGTTTGCCTGCTGGCATGCATTTGACCTATGATGGGCTTGAATTTGACTGTTAACCACGGTTAGGTTTATTTGTACCTATATGCGGTTGAATAATTACATTTTATTACTTTGTATTTTTCACTAATTCGTGTGAAAATTTAACATGATAAATTCTTGGGAGGCCTATTTTATATTTTCAGAAAAGGAAAGGAAAGGGATTATTGTACTCGGTGTAATATTAACATTGAGTATAGTGTTCACCTTATTAGTACCCCATAAAAATGATATAGTGGGTAAGGGCTCGCCTTTGGCTATACCCAAACTTCATTTGTTTGCATTTGATCCTAATACCATTGATAGTGCAAATGCAATTCAATTAGGAATTCCCGTAAAACAAGTCAACACATTAATTCATTATCGTGAAAAGGGTGGGCGCTTTTACAAAAAAGAAGATATTTTTAAGTTGTATGGGTTAGATCCTGTTATTGCGTATCAGTTAATTCCATTTATTGAATTAAAGTCAACTGAAATTAGTAGTAAGTGGGGGAGTTATACCAATAATGCTAAGGATAATAATTTTAAATCAAATTATGAGTCAGGGTATAAATCCAATAAGGATAAAGAAAGTAATGACGGGCCTTGGTTAAAAATGAAAAAAGGCGCTGTCAGTTGGACCATTGATGTTAATGAAGCGGATGCGAATGAATGGCATGTTAAAACTAAGTTGCCTATGAATATTATTTATCAAATTATCAATTATAAAAATCATTTAGGCGGTTTTACGCATCCCATGCAATTAAAAAAGGTTTATGGATTAGCAGATACCGCTTTTCAAAATTTGCGTCCCCATTTGTTGGTACAAAAAAAATTCAAACCCCTACTTAATAGTAAAAACATGAACTTTTCTCAATGGAAATCATTGGGAATTTTTGAAGATCAGCAAATTTTTGAAATTTTGAAATGGAGAAAGCAGCAGGGCGGCCAAATTTCCTGGCGGGAACTGGTTATTTTATTTGATTTGCCTGAAAAGCAGGCCCGATGGCTAAAAGGCCGAATTATTATAAATGATTGAAAAACAATGTACTAGAATTGGCAGTATCGGAGTCTGAATAAATACTGTTAAAAAAAAGTAAACACTCAGCAAAAAAGCATTAGTTTGAGTTAGGATTAATTTCCTTGTTTTCGATTGCTTGCTTGAAAATCCTCCTTCGGGAGGATTTTACTTTTTAGCAAGTGTCCAATCCAAGTTCCTGACTATTTTCCGCCTGCTTTAAATATTTGATTTACAGCACCACCTAACATTGGGAATTTCTCTTTTACAAATGCCGCGATAGTTTCAATAGATTGTTTTGCTTGCTCCGGTGTAACGCCTGTTTCTTTAACTAAACGATCAATTAGTTCTTGCATAAAATTTGATTTAATAATTTAATTTATAATTTGTACTAAGCTACTTTTAAAGTGCTCAATTTACTCTTGTCAAACATATTTTTGGCGTAGTCTAATGTCACATTAAATTCATTCACATTAGTTCCAGGCATTTCAAACATGGCTTGTGTAAACAAGCTTTCACAAATACTTCTTAATCCTCTGGCGCCTAATTTATACTCCATTGCTTTGTTTACGATATAATCAAAAACGTCATCATCAATACTGAGCTTTATTTTTTCAATCGCAAACAATTGGGTGTATTGTTTGATTAATGCATTCTTAGGTTCCGTTAAAATGCTTCTTAAGGTTTCGGCATCCAATGGTTCCAAATGGGTGACAATAGGTAGACGACCTAACATTTCTGGGATCAACCCAAAGGTTTTAATATCCTGTGCATTTACAAAACGTAATAAATTCTTTCTCTGTAATTCTTGTTCGTCCTTATTGACACTAAATCCAATGGCGTTGGTGTTAATACGACGGGCAATAATTTTATCAATACCGTCAAATGCGCCACCGCAAATAAATAAAATATTTTTAGTGTCCACCTTAATCATTTTTTGGTCAGGGTGTTTACGACCTCCTTGTGGGGGTACCAAAACCTCCGTTCCTTCTAGCATTTTCAATAAGCCCTGTTGAACACCTTCGCCGCTTACATCTCGAGTGATAGAAGCGTTATCGCTTTTACGCGCAATTTTGTCGATTTCATCAATGTATACGATGCCTCTTTGTGCCGCTTCTACATCATAGTCGCAGTTCTGTAACAAACGCGTTAACATACTTTCCACATCCTCACCCACATATCCCGCTTCGGTAAATACAGTTGCATCCACGATTGCAAAAGGAACGTTTAATAATTTTGCTATGGTTTTTGCCAATAAGGTTTTACCAGTGCCTGTTTCACCAATCATGATTACATTACTCTTTTCAATTTCCACTTCATTCTTGGTAGTGACAGGTAAATTAATTCTTTTAAAGTGATTGTAAACGGCAACGCATAATATTTTTTTAGCTTCATCCTGTCCAATGATGTATTGGTCTAAAAAAGCTTTGATGGCTGTTGGTTTCTGCACTTTTAAATTTCCTGCTTTTCCATCCGCCTTTTTTTGGTGAAATTCTTTCACAATAATTTCATGGGCATGTTCAATACAATGCTCGCATATATGTCCTTCTTGACCAGCGATCAAAATTTTAACTTCTTCTCGCTTGCGTCCACAAAAGGAACATTGTATTGCTTCAACTTTACTCATGATCATTTATTTATTAAAGCGATTTCGCTATTTTATCAACAATGCCATATGCTACCGCTTCTTTGGCATCCATCCAATAATCTCTATCAAAATCGGCCATAATTTGCTCAACGGTTTTGCCACAATTCTTCGCTAATATTTTAGCGCCTAATTCTTTCGTCTTTCTAATTTGCTCTGCCTGAATTTCAATGTCTGCACTCGTTGCCTGGTAATATCCGCCAAGGCTAGGTTGGTGTATCATGACTTCCCCATGCGGGAAAATGGTACGCTTTCCTTTTTCGCCCATACTTAAAAGGATGGAACCCATGCTTGCAGCTAATCCCATACAAATAGTTTGCACCGGGCTTTTGATTAAGTTCATGGTATCAAACATGACCATGCCACTTGTAACAACGCCACCTGGACTATTGATATAAAAATTAATTTCTTCACCTGGTTTGTCCGCATCTAACAATAATAATTTTGTTACAATGTCTTTTGCTGATTTATCATCTACCTGACCCCATAAGTAAATGGATCTTTTTTCAAAAAAGATTTGCTCCATTTTTTTATTCAAAAAACTAGGTCCTGTTTCTTCTTTCTTATTTTCTTTTGGCTCGTCGTCCTCTGACATTAAATATTGATTGGTAAGTATCATACAATTATTTTTTCTTCTTTATTTTTTAATCTTGCGCGGGTTCGTTAATAAAACTTCATCCACTAATCCATATTCTTTTCCTTCAGCGGCAGTCATCCAAAAATCTCTGTCGCAATCCTTACTCACTGTTGCTAAATCCTTATGGGTATGGTGTGCAATTACCTCGTATAATTCGGTTCTTAATTTTTTTATTTCTCTAGCAGTGATTTCAATATCTGTTGCTTGACCACCAATAGCCCCACTTGGTTGGTGTAACATAATACGGCTATGTTTTAAAGCGGTTCTTTTTCCTTCCACACCAGCGCATAATAAAATGGCACCCATGCTTGCTGCCATGCCTGTACAAATAGTTGCCACATCGGGACTAATGAACTGCATGGTATCATAAATACCTAATCCAGCATAAACGCTTCCGCCTGGGCTGTTGATATACATTTGAATATCCTTGGTACGATCCGTACTTTCTAAAAATAATAACTGTGCGGTAACAATATTTGCTACATAGTCATTAATGCCTTCGCCAAGAAAGATGATTCTATCCATCATTAAGCGGCTAAATACATCCATGCTTGCCACATTCATAGGGCGTTCCTCAATAATATAGGGGGTCAGGTTAGTGACGCTATTTTTATATTGATGTAAACTATTGCTGCTGATCCCTCTTCCTTTGATCGCAAATTGCTCAAATTCTTTTCCTAAATTCATATTGTCTGTTTTCAGTGGTTAAAGGTAAAACCTTGTATTCAAAGGAACTACAAAAAGAATGCCAAAGTTTCAGAATATGACACAAAAAAGGCCTTCTATTTAAAATAGAAGGCCTTGGCTTTCAATGATTTATTTCAAGTCACACCATTTTTACTTGGCTTCACCTCCTTTGCCTAGTGCTGGTGCTGTTTTAACATGTCTGCAAATTTTTCAGCATCAATTGGGGTATCTTTTGCTTGCACCTCGTTTTCGATGGCTTTGAATAATTTGTCAGTACTAATTCTATGGTAGCTATCTTCTACAAATTTCTTGTCTTGCATCATTCTAACGGCATAGTCTTCTAACCATTTGTCGTTATCACCCATGGCGCCCATTTGGTTGCCCATATAACTCATCAATTGTTGCTTTGCAAAATTCTTTAAATCTTCTGCTACTACTTCCACTTTATTTTCGCTCATTAAATGACCGCTAATTAAAGTCCATTTTAATTGGTCTTGGAATACAGGATATTCTTTTTCTGCTTCTTCTAATGTTCTTTGCTTTTCACCACCTTGTTGTAACCAACGCTTCAAAAATGCAGTAGGGAATTCCATTTTTGTATCTTCAATCAAGCTGTGATAAATTTGATCATGTATTTGATTGCGTGCTTGTTGTTCGTAGTAACCTTCGATATCTTTTTTTAATGCTGCACGGAATTCTTCCTCCGTTTTGATCGCTTCATTGGGGTAAGTGGCTAAAAATAAAGTTTCGTCAATGGCCGCTTTTTCTATCAAACCTACTTTAGTCACGACTAATTTAAAGTACTTGTCTGTTTCTTCTTTAGTAATACCTAGATCACCTACAATTACTTCAAGTTCCTTGTCTTCAAAGGCTTTCTTCAATTGAATGATATGGGTATCATTAGTTTTGCTGCCTAATAATTTTTTTCGAGTGGCTGCTGTAAAATATTTAATCAATAAAGAGTTGTCTTTTTTAATGCCAGCTTCCACTTCATTACCATCTTTGTCTGATTCAATAAAGGTAACATTCAAAACATTTTCTTCAGAATCTGCAGTTGCAGGCTCGGTCATTTTACCATTGCGTGTTTGAATACGATCCACTTCATTTTGAATCATTGCATCTGTGACTGCTACTTTATAGCGCTTCACTTTTATGTCTTTTATTTTTATTTCAAACTTTGGTTTTAAGCCAATTTCAAAAGCAAAATCGTAGGTCCCTGGATTGTTGAAATCCATATTTGCCAATTGGGTATCCAATGGAAGCGGTTGTGCAAAAATTTCAATTTTTTCTGCAGACAAATATTGATTTAATTCACCTTCTACTTTCTTTAAAACCTCATCAGTAAAAACGGATTGCCCGTACATTTTTTTAATCATACTTGCAGGCACCATCCCTTTTCTAAAACCTGGGATATTTGCTGTTTTAGCATGCTTTT